>NZ_JBJNIP010000100.1:0-286433 GCF_056324165.1 Wenzhouxiangella sp. YN9 | reverse complement strand
CTCCAGCGCGTAGGTCAGCACCCGGCCAGCAAAGTCGAGCAGCTCACGCCCAGGCTGTGGAAAGAGCACTTCGCCAGCAAGCCGCTTGTATCAGACGTGCAGTGGATCGACCAGTAACGGTCGGGAATGAACGCTTACGCTGGTATGTGCGGGCCGTGATGCCCAACACCCTGCAGGCGGGCCTGAGACGAGCGCCAGCGGTTCTGGCCTCGTCGATCAGCTCAACAGCTTTATGGCGATCCGGGGTGCTGATCATTCGTCCTCTCCGTCCCCCCAGATCGCCCGGGCTTTTTTTGACAAGGTGAGCAAGGCAGCGGTCTCGGCCAGGGCCTTTTCCTTGCGCGCCAGCTCGCGCTCGAGTTCGCGCGTGCGGCGTCGCTGTTCGCGGTCGGCCTTGACCTGCTGGCCACCGCGCTCTTCGGCCCAGTCGTTGGCCTGTTCGCAGGCACGGCGCCAGGCGGCCAACTGCTCCGGATACAGCCCGCGCTTGCGGCAGTACTCCGAGCGCTCGGAGGCGTTCATCGGCGCGGTTTCAATCACGGCGGCGAACTTGTCCCGGGCGCTCCAGCCCTGGGCGTCGGAGCCGGCGTCGGGGTACAGCTCACCACGGTCCCGAGCCTGCTTGCGCCAGTTGTACAGGGTCGCTTCCGAAACGCCTTCCTCGGCGGCAACCTCTCGCACCGAGCGATTGTGCGGTGGGCAAAGCTTAGCCAGCACGGCCCGTCTGCGTTCTTCTGAATACTTCACTGTCAGCTCCTGTCCACCCCCTCTTAGAGACCATTTTAGAGGAGGCGACAACTATCCTGACAGAGGGGACCCTCCAGGCGAGCTACTTAGCCCTGGATCCTGATTTTGTTTGCTGATTGGAACGTTACTTTGCCCTTGCAAGTAATAGGCCCGCTTTAAAACCCGAATGAATGTGCTTATGGAATCTCGAGGGCAGGGTGTCTATACTCTTTCGCTCAATCCGGAAAAAATGAGTGGGTAGATGCCCATGATCGAGCGGGGTTCAGTCGCTGCAACGCGTTCTGCTTGCCCCGATCCCGTCAAACTCCAGTCAACAAGGAAATTCAATATGACGTTTGGTTTCAGCATCCGCAAATGCTGCACCCGGCTATGCGGAGGCGCCCTGGCTGCGGCTCTGTTTGTCTCGCCGATTGCAGGTAACAGCGCCGAGGGAAGTGGCGCTTATCGACCCGGTGATGTTCTTCCGATGTCCTCGGCCTTTGTTCCCGAAGAGCGCGTTCTGACTCACCGAGAGCAGGCAAAGCTTGTGCGTGGCTGGCTGGAGAAGCGTTTCGAAACGGTGCTCCCGAAAATCATGCGCCGCGAGGGCATTGATATGTGGATCGTCATTTCTCGCGAATACAACGATGATCCGGTTTTCCGCTCATTGGCGCCCTTCGAAACCTACTCGTCGCGGCGTCGCACCATTCTCGTATTCCACGATCGCGGCGAAGGCCAGGGCGTGGAGACAATGTCTGTCGGTCGGTTTGATTACCAGGGGCTGTACACCGTGGTGCCGACACATAACGAAAAGCAGTTCGAGGGCTTGCGTCAGCTCATCGAAGAGCGTGATCCGCGCCGTATTGGTATCAATACCTCCGAGCGCTGGAACCATGCCGACGGTCTGACGGCCACTCAGCGTGACGCCCTGTTCGAGGCGCTGGGTGATGAGTACCGTGATCGCGTCGTCAGCGCCGAAATGCTGGCCGTGGGCTGGCTGGAGGCGCGTCTGCCCGAAGAAACCGACGCTTACCGTCACATCATGCGTGTTGCGCATTCGGTTATCGGTCGAGCGTTCTCCAATGAGGTGATCGTGCCCGGGGTAACCACCGCCAATGACGTGCGCTGGTGGATGCGTCAGCAGGTAGCCGAGTACGGCCTCGAGGGCTGGTTCCATCCTTCCATCGGCATTCAGCGTCGCGGCGTGGAGGGGCGCTTCAGCGGTGATGCGGTCATCCAGCGCGGGGACATGCTGTGGACCGATTTCGGCATTCAGTACCTGGGTTTTGCCACCGACACCCAGCACAATGCCTACGTGCTGCGCCCGGGTGAAGTGGAACCGCCCGCCGGGCTCAACGCTGGCCTGCGTGCTGCCATGCGCTTGCAGGAAATCACCATGGATGAGGCTCGCGTTGGCCGCAAGGGCAACGATGCGCTGGCCGCTTCGCTGGCTCGAGCCAAAAAGGAGGGGCTCGATGCAACCGTTTACTGGCACTCGATTGGCTACCATGGCCACGGTGCTGGCGCTCCTCTTGGAATGACAGATTATCAGGAAGGTGTGCCCGTACGCGGCGAGCTTCCCTACCGGGCCAATACCTGGCACTCGGTCGAGCTCAACGTGGTTCATCCCGTTCCCGAGTGGGGTGACCAGCGGGTCATGTTCTCCATGGAGGAAGACGCCATCCTGACCGAGGAGGGCTGGGATTGGGTACTGGGCCGCCAGGAGTCCTTCTACCTCATCCGCTAGCGGAAACCATCTGGATCCGGATCAGCGCCCGGGCGAGAGGCAGATGCCCGGGCGCTGGCCATCTCCGGCGGCTTTTCTGAGATCGACGCCCGTGTCGTCGGTGTGTCTCGGTCGATGTGAAACGGCTGTCCATGGATCTGATCGAAGCCTGCCGGCCGCCTGATTCATCGGCTTTTTTACAGGCGTAGGCGCGCTTTCAGTGGGTCGCCTGCAACGTATTGGTGGCGATGTCGATCAGCTACAACCCCCGTTTCATCTGCACTTTCAAAGCGCCAATCCCGTTCGAAGTGTTCGCCGAATTCTCGGTGAGTCGCTGATTCCATTCGTCTTTCATCTGTGTTCATCACACTTTTGGCCTGCCAGCGCGGGATCGTGATGAATGCGCAAAATCCATTGCAATAATCAGTTGCAAAAATATGTTAATCAGGGTACGTTGCAAATCACATTAATTAAAAACTGATTAGTTATGTCCCTGAAGCACTCCAGCGAAAGGATTCGGCTACCGCGCGACACGGCAGGCGACATGACCCAATGGCGATATCGTTCGTTGAGACCTCAGTCGCCGCTTGCCCCCCAGAGAAATCGTTTTTTACCTCATTCCCCAACCGCCTTCCGCGGTGAGCCCATTACCGCCCGCCGTATTCCAACGAGCCACCTGGCAGCTTTCTGCGATGCCCGACGTGCACCGCGTGGGTCTGTCGGGGGCGCTGAGGGAAATCAGGTTGTCACGGCGCTGCGCGAGCAGTGGTCGCGTTCGGGATTGATATCCAGTCGCTTGCGTATGCGCTGGGAATTTCCGACAGACGGTGCGAGGGACATTGCTGAATTGACGGAGTGCTCAGGGGGGCCGGTGAGAGAAGAAAGGTAAAAAAAACAACCTGCAATCAAACAACAGTGCATGGGGCGGGGTTGACGCGCAAGGTGCACAGATAACGTGGAGTAGAGCGAATATGAAGTGGAATCAGATCCTGGTCAAGACGTTGTTGGTAGGCGGCCTGCTGCTTGCAGGGGTGCAGTCACACGCTCATGACTTCGAGCTGCAAGTGCCGAAATCTGCTGACGAGAAGGCTTATGACGGCCGGATGATCCTGATACTTGCGGTTGATGATGAAAAAGAACCGCGATATCAGGTGAGCGGGAGCTTCGACGCTGCGCAGGTTTTCGGGATCAATATCGACGGCTTGAAACGAGGGCAGTCGGTCAGCATTGGTGATGATGTGCTGGGTTTTCCTGCACGCAGCTTGAGTGATGTGCCCGCAGGTGAGTATTACGCCCAGGCGGTGTTGCACAAATATGACACGTTCAACCTTGCTAATGGCAAAACCGTCAAGCTGCCAGCTGCACGCGGCGCGGGTCAGAACTGGAGAAAAGAGCCAGGCAATCTTTTCAGTAATCCCGTCAAGGTTCGCTTTGATCCCGAAAGCGACGGCAAGATCAAGATCAACCTCAGCGAGGTCAATCCCCCAATCGAAGAGCCAGAAGACACCGAGTTCGTTCGTCACCTGAAAATTCGCAGCGAGCTGCTCTCGGAGTTCTGGGGTACCGATGTCTATCTGCGTGCGCACGTGCTGGTGCCACGGGGATTTGATGAACACCCCGAGGCTCGGTTCCCGCTGGCCATATTCCATGGACACTTCCCGGCGGACTTCGGCGGTTTTCGTACCACCCCTCCGGACCCTGATGCCGAATGCGTATACAGCGAGCGTTTCGATCTCGACTGCTACAACCACATTGAAGAACAAGAAGCATATGACTTCTACAAGTTCTGGATCTCCGAAGACGCGCCGCGCATGCTGATTGTGGAAATCGACCACAGCAACCCGTATTACGACGACAGTTATGCGGTCAACTCGGCCAACATCGGACCTTATGGCGACGCCATAACCTATGAGCTTGTTCCCGCTATTGAAAAGGAATTTCGCGGCCTGGGTGAGGGTTGGGCGCGGTTTGTATATGGCGGCTCAACCGGTGGCTGGGAAGCGCTCGGCGTTCAGGTGAAATACCCGGAAGAATACAACGGAGCGTTCGCGGCCTGTCCTGATCCGATTGATTTCCGTGAGTTCATGACAGTCAACATTTATGAGGATGAGAACGCCTACTACCGCAAGGGGCCCTTCGGGAAAATTGACCGTCCTGCCCAGCGCGATTACCTGGGCAACATCTCGCGCACGATGGAGGGCGAGAATCGCTGGGAGCTGGTTCTTGGCGACAAGACCCGCTCGGGTGCGCAGTGGGATGTGTGGGAGGCTGTATTTTCACCGAATGGTGAAGATGGCTACCCGGAGCGCATCTGGGATAAGCGCACAGGGCAGATCAATAAAGACGTTGCCGAGTACTGGCGCGAGAATTACGACCTGCGCTACATCATGGAACGCGATTGGGAAGAGCTGGGACCGAAGCTGCAGGGAAAAATTCATATCTATGTCGGCGACATGGATAACTACTACCTGAACAACGCTGTTTACCTGACCGAAGACTTTCTGGAAAAGGCAGATCCCCCCTATGAGGGCGTTGTCGACTATGGCGACCGTGCTGAGCACTGCTGGAACGGTGACCACAACAACTCGAACGCAGTTTCGCGGCTTCGCTACAACACATTTTACTTGCCGACCATTCTGGATCGCATGGAGAAAACCGCACCGGAGGGAGCTGACTTGAAGAGCTGGAGATATGACTGAGTTTTACAAGGAACACGGGTTGTCTTGGGGATTCGCAATTCTCTGAGGGGCCCTCACAAATCATTTTGATCAATCGGTCGTGGGAGTTTTGCGGCCTAAATCCAAAAGAGCAGGAGGCTCAATGAAAACACTAAAAAGGACCAGCACGCTGGCGATAGCCTCGCTGATTAGCGCGGCGCTCGGTTCGTCAGCTTTAGCCCAAAATACCGATGTCGACGACGCTTCCAGGGAGTCTGTTGACGGGGTTGAGGAAACTTCAGAACAGAATATGGACGTGATTGTAGTAACGGGGTCCCGGATCCGTTCGGCAAACGTGGAAAGCGTCAGTCCCGTTACTACCTTGACCTCAGAAGAGTTCCAGACCAGGGGCACCATTCGGACCGAGGATCTTCTGAACCAGCTTCCACAGGTGTCTGCGCTACAGGGAAGTGCTGCTTCCAATGAGGCTACCGGTACCGCCCAGGTTGACTTGCGTGGCCTTTCCCCCGACCGGACGCTGGTCCTTGTCAATGGCCGCCGCCTCCCGTATGGCTCCCCCATTTCCGTGCCGTCGGACTTGAATCAGGTGCCTTCGATGCTGATTCAGTCCGTCGAGGTGCTGACTGGCGGCGCATCAGCCGTTTACGGTTCGGACGCCATCGCAGGGGTTGTCAACTTCAAACTGATTGACAATTTCGAGGGCATCAAGCTCAGTGCCAACCTCAATTCGGCGCAGCATAACAACAGTAATACAAAGCTTCAGAAGCTGAATCGAGCCAACAACTACCCGGTTCCGGATGGCTCCGAATGGGATGGCTTCGGTGCGGAATACTCTGTTGTCATGGGCACCAATACTGCAGGTGGGCGCGGCAATATCACCGCCTACGCCAGTTATCGCAAAGTGGATCCCATCATCCAGAGTGATAGAGACTATTCCTCCTGCGCCCTGGGCACGACCGGTAGCAGGGGTGAGCAGCTCTCATGTAGCGGATCGGGCTTCGCCCACCCGGCAAACCTCTCCAATTCCCTGGGTATTCCCGATGTGCCGACAGGGTTCCGGGTTAACGATGGTCGGTTTGAAGAAGGCAGCCACGTCTTCAACTTTGCGCCCTTCAACTACTATCAGCGCCCGGATGAACGACGGTCGATGGGTGCGATGGGGCATCTCGAACTGAATGAATATGCCAGACCGTATTTCGAGATGAGCTTCATGGATGACCGCTCGGTAGCCCAGATTGCGCCCGGCACGGTCTCGGGTGGAATTCAGGGAAGAAGAGGTGGCCTCAATTGTGACAACCCATTGCTGAGTGATCAGCAGGCCGATTTCCTGTGCTCGGCTGCCGGCTTTTCCACTGGCAGCAATTATGATGCCGATGGCAACTATCTCGGGCCCGATGATATCGCCCAAGGCATTCTGTTGCGACGCCGCAACCTCGAGGGTGGTCCGCGGCAAGATGACCTCCGCCACCAGACTCACCGTCTTGTGCTTGGCAGTACCGGCAAGTTGTTCGGCAACTTCGAGTATGACTTTTTCGGCTCGTATTCGAACGTTTCATATCGTAGCCGCTTCACTGGGGATGCCAACTTCGAGCGCCTTGGTAACGCCTTGAATGTGGTCACCGACATGCGGCCGTCATCTTCCACCTTCGGGCAGCCGGTGTGCTCGATCAACGCTGATGCCAATCCGAATAACGACGACCCGGCGTGCTTCCCCCTGGACTATTTTGGTCCTAACGGCGCTTCGCAGCAGGCGACCCAGTATGTCCTGGAAAACAAGGGAATTACCGGCGATACGTCTCTCACCAACATCGTATTGTCAGCTAATGGTGACCTGGGTGATTATGGTGTTCAGATGCCATGGAGCGATTACGGGGTCGGTGTTGCGGCAGGCTTTGAATACCGCAAGAACTCGCTCGAGTATGTGCCCGATGAAATCTACCAGAACGCTGGCACCCCGGAGATGCCAGTCGAAGGCGATGTCGATGTGAAGGAGTTCTTTGCAGAGGTCAATGTGCCCCTCGTGACTGACATGCCTTTGATCTATTCACTCGGGTTTGAGGCAGCCTATCGCTATTCGGACTACAGCACTGATTTCACTACTGATACCTACGGCTTCGGTCTGGACTGGTCACCCACGGACTCGCTGCGAGTTCGCGCGAGCTACCAGCGAGCGGTGCGTGCGCCCAACGTGATCGAGCTGTTTTCCAGCCAGAACAAGTTCGAGGTCGAGCTGACAGAATTGCCCAACGGTAGCTTCGACCCCTGCTCAGGCGCAAACCCTTATGCGTCAATGGAAGAGTGCGCGCGCACCGGTGTCACGCCAGCGCAGTACGGGAATATTCAGGACAACCCGGCTGGTCAGTTCAACACCATTGTCGGAGGCAACCCTGATCTGCAGCCGGAAAAAGCAGACACGTATTCCCTGGGATTGGTCTACAGTCCTTATTTTCTCGAGGGCTTGACGTTGTCAGCCGACTACTTTGATATCTCGGTGAGCGACCTCGTTGGTAGCGTCAACCCCAATCTGGCAATGAATAACTGCCTTGAGACTGGCGACCCGTACTTCTGCGGCCTGATTCAACGCGGTCAGGGTGGGTCGCTGTTCCTGTTCGACGACGGATACTTCGAGCGATTCAATATCAACACCGGATCGCTTGACACCACTGGCGTGGACCTTTCAGCCGACTATCGTTTCGGGATCGGGGATATGGGTGATATCGGATTGAACTTCGTAGGCACCTATGTGGATGAGTTCAAGTCGACACCGCTGCCCAACTCCCCCAGCGAGGACGTTTACGACTGTAAGGGATTGTATGGTGGTCTGTGCGGCCGACCACGCCCCGAGTGGCGGCACAAGATCCGCGCCGGATGGACAACGCCAGTTGATCTGTCGGTGTTTCTCACATGGCGCCATACGAGTTCTGTGGATATTGCCCAGACCAGTTCGCAACCTGCACTGGAAGGTAGCTACGCTGAAGTCAACAAGTCCCTGGGTTCCAGGAACTACTTTGATCTTTCCGCGAACTACTACTTCTCGGACCAGGTTTCGCTTGTCCTTGGTGTGAACAATCTGCTGGACCGTGATCCACCGTTGACTACGACGGCGGCTATCGAGGATGGCGGTAACGGCAATACGTATCCGCAGTTCTATGATGCCGTGGGCCGAACCGTGTTCTTCGGTATCACCTATCAACCGTAAGTAGCGGTAACGGTGAGGGAGCGGAGTGTTCATGCACTCCGCTCCCTTGCTTTAATCATCAAGCTTTGGAGGACCCGTCATGCGATTGTCTTGTCGTGCTACAAGCCGGCTTCTGACCCTTGTTGCTCTCGTTTCACTTGCATTGGCACTGCCGACGGCAGGTTTCAGTCAAGTCAGCAAGCAGAAAAAGGATGAAGCGTTATCTTTACTTAAAGATATGATTCCCTATCGCACTGCCAAGGGGTACGGCCAACTTCCTGCCCTGGTAGATCACCTGACGTCCATATTGCGTGAGGCGGGTTTTCCGGAGGAGGACATCATCGAAGTTCCTCTGAACATCGATGGAGAGGATGTCAGTGGTTTGATTGTCCGCTATCGAGCTTTGTCAGAGTCGCCCGAGCTTGATCCCGTTGTTTTCATGGCGCATATGGACGTTGTTGACGCCTTGCCAAAGAACTGGGACACCTCTCCCTATAGCCCGGAGATGATCGATGGCTATCTCTACGGTCGCGGAGCGCAAGACAACAAGTTCGGCGTAGCTTTGCTTGTGTCAACGTTTATCAATCTCAAGCAATCCGGATTCGAGCCCGAACGTGAGCTGGTGCTGGCGTTCTCAGGTGACGAAGAAACCGGGATGTTGACAACCCGCAAGATTCTCGAAAACCCCGTGGTCAAGAGTGCTGATTTTGCGCTCAACTCCGATGCCGGCGGGGGCAGTATATCCGCCGATGGAGAACCCCTGGCGTTTACCATGCAAACCGCAGAGAAGGCATACGCAACTTTCTCCTTGTCAACAACGAACCCGGGTGGACATAGTTCAGCGCCCAAGCCCGAGAATGCTATCTATGACCTTGCGCGTGCTCTGCTCGCAGTTGAGACGCTGCAGTTCCCTGTGCAGTTCAACGAGATCACTCGCTCCATGGCCAAGGCAACGGCAAAGCGCGAGGGGGGCGAGGTCGAGCGTGCACTTGACGCACTGCTGCAGGACCCGGCCGACAAGGGCGCAATCGAAACCATGAAGCGCTATCCGCAGTTTTCCAACATGTTGTGGACAACCTGCGTTGCGACCATGTTGGAGGCAGGGCATGCGGAAAATGCGCTCCCTCAAGACGCTCAAGCAACGGTCAATTGCCGAATCTTGCCCGACACCGGTGGCCTCGATCACGTGCGTTCGGAGCTCGCTCGAGCAATCGATAACCCAGAGGTCAGGATCACCGAGCTTGGTGAAACGGTCGAGAGCCCAGCGTCTCCCATTCGGGCAGATGTGCTGGAAGTTCTCCAGCAAGGCGTAGAGGTGAATTACCCGGGAATGACGCTGCAGCCAGTCATGTCTTCCGGCGGCACCGAGGGCCGAGAGTATCGAGTGGCAGGAATACCGACATATGGCGCTGGCAGTCTGGCTCTGGTTCGACCGGATGACAGCCGTGCCCATGCTCCTAATGAAAGGATCCCGGTTGAGTCCTTTTATCGGGAAATGGACTATTGGGATTACGTCATTCGAACCCTGGGCGGCGGTACAGTCCAATGACTGCTGAATCACGACGAAGATTTCTTAAATCCAGCGCTGTTCTGACGCTGCTGGGTAGCGGCGTAGCCGGTTGGGGAGCGCTGAGGGCAGCAGAGTCCAGCCCGCCAAAGTCGGGCCTGGAAGGGCTCAAGCCGATGACCGATGGCGCCACTTTCATCAGCGGCGCTGAACGAAAAGCACGGCGAAGAAAACTGCGTGCGCTGCTGCGCAAACAAGGCCATGGCATGGCGTTGATTGAACCAGGCAGCACGCTGGAATACTTTACCGGCGTCAAATGGTGGATCAGCGAGAGGCTGACAGCGGCGATCATTCCGGCTGAAGGCGAAATGACGTTCATTACTCCGTCTTTCGAGGAAAGCCGGCTCAAGGAGATGCTACCCGGATCAGCACAAATCATTACCTGGGAAGAGGACCAGGACCCATTCAGGCTGCTGTCTGACTGGCTGAAAAAGCAGTCGCTTTCGGATAGTGATATCGCCCTTGATGAGTCCGTTCGTTATTTCGTCGCTCATCGATTGGCCGCAAGTGCTCCCGATGCGACGCTGACATCGGCCCGTGACGAGGTCAATGCCTGCCGTATGATCAAGTCCAGCGCGGAAATTGCGCTCATGAAACTCGCCAGCGACATAACCATTCGCGCTTATCAGGCCGTATATCCGCTGGTTGAACGCGGTATGACGCGCGAAGACATCATTCGGTTGATGTATCAGGCGCAGACAGCTCTTGGCAGTGACCAACCCGGCGGTGGCGCGCAGATCGGTAAAGGCAGCGCCCTGCCGCATGGTTCCAAGGTGCCCGAGCAGATCGACGATGGCTCAGTCGTCTTGATGGACTTTGGTTGTACGGTAGGCGGATATCATTCCGATATATCCCGCACATTCGTTTTCGGTGAGCCTGACGCGGCGCAGAGAAAGTTATGGAACCATGTGCACCGAGGCCAGCAGATAGCTTTCGAGGCAGCGCAGGCCGGGACCCCGGCAGGGGTCGTGGATGACGCGGTGCGCGAATATTACGAAGAACTTGGTTATGGCCCCGGTTACAAGCTTCCAGGACTTTCTCATAGAACAGGTCATGGCATTGGTCTTGACATCCATGAGCCGATCAACTTTGTTCGCAACGAGAGAACTCCATTGCAGCCGAATATGTGTCTGTCAAACGAGCCGGGGCTCTATATTCCCGGTCGATATGGAGTGCGGCTCGAGGATTGCCTGTATATAACGGAGCAGGGGCCCCGCTGGTTTTCCGAGCCGCCATCGAGTATCGATGATCCAATGAGCTAGCACGCCAGGCTTCAGGACAGCCCCGTTGAGTAAGCATCATTACAACAAGAGATGAAGATTATGAGATTTCGTATTGAACTGGTATTGCTCTGCATCGGCATGGCGTTGGCTTGCAGCGGTGGATACGCTGCAAACTCATCCATGCCCGGGCTGCCCGATCTGCGGGATCGTGCGGAGGTTCAGAACCGGTGGCTGGAACAGAGACTGGACCAACTGGTACCTGAACTGATGCGTGAAAACGGCGTGGATATGTGGATCATCATCGCCCGTGAATATAATGAGGATCCGGTTCTCGAGACCATGTTGCCGGCGACCTGGATGTCGGCACGCAGGCGGATGGTGCTGATCTTTCATGATCGTGGCGAGAGCGGCGGGGTCGAGCGGATGGCGATCGCAAGATATCCCGTAGGCAATATATTCCCATCGGCCTGGGATCCGGATGCGCAGCCGGATCAGTGGGCGCGCGTCGGCGAGATTGTGCGTGAGCGAAACCCGGATCAGATAGCCATCAATGTCTCCGAGACATTTGCTCTCGCTGACGGCCTGTCGGTCAGCCAGTATCGTCAATTGCAATCCGCCCTCGGAGCTGAGTATTCCAGGCGGCTGGTCTCTCATGATGCGCTGGCCATCGGGTGGCTGGAGACACGCATAGCCGCTGAGATGAACACCTATCAAAGCATCATGCGCGTAGCGCATCGCATCGTTGAGCGGGGTCTGTCAGAAGAAGTGATCACGCCCGGGGTCACTAGCACGGACGATGTGGTCTGGTGGTATCGAGAGACATTGGCAGATCTGAAGGTTCAGCCATGGTGCCAGCCCAGCGTGAGTATTCAGCGCCAAGGAAAGTCAACATTCAAGATCGGAGAAATGGTTTTTGACAACACCAACGTGATCCAGCCAGGTGACCTGCTGCACGTTGATTTCTGCATGAGTTATATGGGGCTCAAGACGGACACCCAACAGATGGCCTACGTTCTCAAGCCGCGTGAAAGCGAAGCACCCAAGGGCCTGCGCGAGGGGCTTTACGCGGCAAACAAGGTACAAGACGCGCTGATAAACAACTTCAAAGAAGGTCGCAGCGGTAACGAAATTCTTTTTGCAGCACGCAAGGAAGCGATCGATAACGGCCTTGATCCCACGATCTATACGCATCCGATCGGTTACCACGGCCACGGTGCCGGGCCTGCGATCGGCTCCTGGGAGCAGCAAAATGGCTCGCCGGGGACCGGTGACTATCCGCTGCGTGCAAATACCGCGCATTCCATCGAGCTGAACGCAATCGAACCTGTGCCGGAGTGGGGAAACCAGGAGGTTCGCTTCATGCTGGAAGTGGATGGGTTTTTCACCGGGGAGGACTTCTATTACATCGACGACAGGCAAACAGAATTGTTGCTGATTCCTCGGCTGAACAATACAAGGTAGTTTCCACCAAGAAAACAATGTGAGAATGCAACAATGAGTGCTACTGTCAAGAGTTTACTGTTCACTGCGTTGATGGGTATGCTGCTTGCGGCGCTGCCGCTTGGCGCTGCCGAAAAGACCGTGCTCGATGAGCCGGTCAGCAAGGAAGTGTTGAACGCCGTCGTCGATTGGCGTGACCAAGCGGTGGGCTTGTTGATTGATATCGGCGGCATCGAGTCGCCATCGGGGAAAGAGCTGGAAAGAGCCACGCGCGTGGCTGCTGCAATGCGCGAGATCGGTCTCTCTGACGTGCGTGTGACTGATGCGCCCAATGCCGTCGGCAGGATAGCAGGACGCTCCGGCAAAGCCATCGTATTTGTTTCAACCTTGGATGATCTCAAGACAGTAGCAGAGCATCAACGTGAACGGGGTAGACCGCCGGCAGTGGAGGGCAATCGGGTCGTAGGGCCGGGAACCAACACCTCCTCGACCACCGTAGCGATGCTGACGGCGGCACGTGCTCTGATCAGTTCCGGCGTAGAGCCGGAACATGATCTGATCTTCGCCGCCGTTGCGCAGGAAGAAACCGGAATGGTCGGCATGCGTGAGCTCTACGATGAGTACAAAGGACGGGCCGAAGCATTCGTCGACATTCTCGGCGACGGGCGCAGCATAGCGTACGGCGCGCTTGGAATTCACTGGTGGAGGGTCATCGCTACCGGCCCGCCCGGGCATACGCTCAGAGGGGGCTTGCCGAACGTCAATCTGGGTATTTCACGTGCAGTGGACCGAATCCTCGGACTGCCACAACCGGCGCGCCATGATGATCGCATGACCCGCATCAATATTGCCATGTTGCAAAGCGGCGCGGTGTTTAATCACAAACCCCCAGAAGGCTGGTTCTCACTGGATATACGCTCGCTTGACGCGGCGATAATTTCGGAAATTGAAGACGCCGTCGATGAGATTCTGGATGACGTTGCTCAACAGACCGAGACCCGGTTCAGGCTGGAGCCGGTCAACAAGGTACCCGGTGGGCAAATTCCGGGAGCGCTCGAAAGTGACCTCGTGAGGTGGTCGAAGGCCGTTTCCATGCGGATCGGGGTGTCGCCCGAGTACACGGATGCCGGCTCAGCCAACCTCAATGTTGCCATCGCGGCCGGAACGCCGGCGATCGGTCTGGGCGGCGAGCGCGGCGGGCGTCGCGGATTTGCAGATGAGTGGGCTGATATCGAGACCATGCTCAGATCTGCAAAAAGCGTAGCACTGCTGGGCGTGACCTTGGGCTCCGGAGATTCGGCACCCTCACCTTGAGCGCCGGCTCGGCAGGCCGTTTTTGCGTTGCTGCGCTCACCTGCTGCCTCTAGTAGTCAACATATTTATCTGAAAATCCAGGAGCATGTCCATGAGAATCTTGATAGCTGCACTTTCCATTCTTCTGCTAACCAGCGCAGCAATGGCAGATACCAGAATCAAGGGTGAAGCTCAGTTACGCTGGGAGCGCATGAATCAGATTCGTCAGGACAAGTTTGACCTGGTGCTGCCAGAGGTCATGCGTGAAAATGACGTTGATATGTGGATAACAGTTAACCGTGAGGGTTATGAGGATCCTCTGACGGAAGACTTCGGTCGTGGTTACACGGGTGACTGGGGATACTATATTTTTACCGATCGGGGTGGCGATCGGATCGAACGGGCCGCTTTGGGCATTGGCACCTATCTGGTTGAGGAAAATGGTGCTTATGACATCTACAGTTCTGATTTCGACCTCAAGAAATTTGTCTCCGAGCGTGACCCCCAGACCATTGCTCTGAATTTTGCCGAACACATCGGGGGTGCTGACGGTTTGACCACTACGGCGAAGGCGAAACTGACCAGAGAGTTGGGTGACAAGTATGCAGCCCGTTTTGTGTCGGCACAGAAGCTCGCTTCGGATTTTCGCTCGCGTCGCGTTGCTACCGAGATCGCTGGCTTCGCTACTGCTGGTGAAATGTCGCGCGTGATTGCCGAGCGTGCTTTGTCCAACGAGGTGATCACCGCCGGAAAAACCACGTTGGAGGAGGTGGCCTGGTGGATCCGCGAGCAGCAATTCGCGCAAAATCTCGGTACTTCATTCGGCATGCCGTCTGTATACATAACCGGTCCGGATGGGATTGAAGCGACCTCGACTGGTCGGATCATCCAGCCCGGAGACTTCCTGTCGCTGGATTTCGGCGTCGGCTATCTGAACTTCTATACCGACATGAAACGCCACGCCTACGTGCTCAAGGATGGCGAAACCAGATTGCCTGAAAGTTACCAGAAGGCATTCGATAATGGGCGTCGGGTTCGTGAGGTGATCAGGCGCAACATTCACGTGGGCAAGACAGCTGGGGAAATTTTTGACCTGGTCAACAACGAGATCAACAACGCCGGGTTTTCGGTAATGGCTAAGGCCAACTCGCCAACAGATGACCCTGCTGATATCGATGTGATCATCGGTTGTCACTCAGTCGGCAATCTCGGACATGGTATCGGTCCGTCCATCGCTTGGTTCAACCCCGAGCGCATGACCTATACGATTCAGCCCAACACCTTGTTCGCAATCGAACTGTTTGCCTACACCGCCATTCCTGAATGGGGTGGAAAAAAGCTGCGGATTCCTCTGGAAGACGACGCAATCGTCACTGAGCGTGGTGTCGAGTGGCTTTATCCGATCAATCAGCGGGTTCTGTTGATACGCTGAGAGAGTACTGGTGGCTGACTTGGCAGCTACCTTGGTCGTCGGGCTGACCTTGTTGTTTACCTGCAGCAATCTGGCCAGACCGGCCCTGGTGAGTCATGTGGAGTAGTTCCGAATGCAGAGATTGTTCAGATGGCGTCCGGTTGCCGGGGGCTTGGTAGAAGCCCGCGGCGCGTGGCGCTCGAGACTGTTGGCATGCAAGGCGCTGCGCTTTGGCGTATTGCTGGTTGGCCTCGCACTTATGGTTCCTCAGGCCGTTGAGGCTCAGCTGGCCCAGGAGCGCACGCAGCGTGAGCTGGCTGTCAAGCTGGAAAAGCTGGAGACGACGTTGCAGCCCCTCATGCAGAAGCACGGTGTGGATATGTGGATTATCTATACCAGGGAGAATGACCCGGACCCCCTGATTCAGCTTTTCGGTGACTATATCAATACCGCTTCGGGCCACCGAAACGCCTATATCTTCTACGATCCGGGCACCGGAGAACCCCTGGAAAGGACTGTGCTGGGCACCCATGTGCGCGGTCATGTATTGCCCTTTTTTCCTGATGTCACGGAATCGGGTCACGGTTACGGGCAGGAGGGACTGGCCCCCCACCTCCGGGAGTATGTCAAGAGTCGGGCGCCCGAGACTATTGCGATCAATCGCTCCCGAACCATCACCATGGCCGACGGGCTCTCGTTGGAGGGGTATAAGTACCTGGTGGATGCATTGGGGTCGGAGTACGAAGCGCGGTTTGTCTCCGCCGAGCCGCTGGCGATTGACTATATCTCTCATCGAACACCGGCCGAGCTGGAAATCAGCATCGAAGCCAGCTGGATTACCTGGAATCTTCTCCGCCGCGCGTTTTCCAACGAGGTCATCACTCCCGGCGTCACTACCAACGAAGATGTAATGTTCTGGCTCAACGATCAGGTACAGAAGCAGCAGCTGAGCCTGAACTTCGCAACTTCGGTGACGATCCACAGACAGGGGGTGGAAGGGGGCTTGAGTGAGCATCAGGCAGTGGTTATCCAGCCGGGTGACATGCTGCACACCGATTTCGGTATTCAGCTCATGGGGATTGGTACCGATCAGCAAAAACAGGTTTACGTGCTCCGACCTGGTGAAACCGAGCCCCCGGCAGGGCTGCAGGCTCTTTTCGCGCAGTCAGCGCAGATGGCCGAAATTATCGCCGCGGAGTTGAAGCCCGGTGTGGAGGGGCGGGATGTGAAGGCCAGGGCCGAGGCTCGAGGGCGGGAAGCGGGGATCACCAATCTTGTTTATTCTCACTCTCAAGGCAACTGGGTACACGACGCTGGTGCTTGGGCGATCGCTGATTGGCCCGAGCGGTATGGGAATCACCCTCGGGAACCGGTGCGGCCCACAGAGTTCTGGTCCATTGAGTTTTCAGTCACGGGAGAAATTCCCGAGTGGCAAGGCCAGACCCTCAGCATGGGGCGGGAGGAAGATGGCTGGGTGGACAAGGATGGCACCTTTCGCTGGATGACCGGGCCGCAGACCGAGATCTGGACCGTACGAAGCTATTAACCCGGCATCAAACCAGGTTGCATTCAGCTGCGCTGTGCATCCCGACAGCAAGTTTCGGTAACGCCGTCTGGCGGGATGCACAACGCCGCCTGTCGTTCAATATCAATATGTCAGGCTCACGTGTCGTGAGTATGGTCGAGCGGCTCTCCGGTCCGATTTCAACCCATGGCGGTATCGAGCAGCATCATCAGCACGAATCCGATCATCAGGCCGGTGGTGGCGGCGGCTTCGTGGCCCTTGCGGTGTGATTCGGGAATGATTTCGTGGCTGATGACAAACAGCATGGCCCCGGCCGCCAGGCCCAGGCCCCAGGGCAGCAGCGCCCAGGACAGGCCGATGACGGCGGCGCCGAATACCGCCATGACCGGTTCAGCCAGGCCCGAGAGCATGCCGATACTGATCGCGATGCTGCGACGATAGCCGGCTGCCAGCAGCGCCACGGCCACCACCAGCCCTTCTGGAATGTCCTGGATGGCGATGCCCGCCGCCAGCGCGTGGGCGCTGGCGATGTCCTGTGCGGCGTAGGCCACGCCGATGGCCAGGCCTTCGGGCAGGTTGTGCAGCACAATCGCGATCACGAACAGCCAGGTGCGCCTGAGCTTGCGCGCGCCGGGCACGTCCAGACCCTCGCGCCCCTTGATGAAGTGTTTGTGCGGCAAAAGCTGGTCGAGCAGCATCAGCGCCGCCGCTCCCAGCAGGATCGAGGCACCGATCACCGATCCGGCCGCCCACGGTCCGCCGCCCCACAGGCCCTGCTGCTGTGCCGCCTCCAGGCCGGGCAGAATCAGCGAGAACGAGCTGGCGGCCAGCATGACTCCGGCGCCAAAGCCCAGCAGGGTGTCCTGCAACCGTTCCGACAGGGTCTTTGAAAACAGCGCCGGCACGGTACCCAGGGCGGTGGCGAGCGCTGCAACTGAACCTCCCAGCAGCGCGTTCCAGACCGGCGGTCGTGCCCGCACAAAACTCCAGAACGGGCCGGCCAGCGCCACCAGGGCAATGGCCGCGACGATTGTCACCGGCCAGAACCAGCGGCGGGTGTGCAATGCTGCCGTGCGTGGACTCATGCTTGCGCTACGGCATCACAGCAGTAGCAGCACCAGCCGGTAGGCAAAGTAGAAGCCGATTGTGAATACGGCGGCCGTAGCGATCCGGTTCCTTGTCGTATGGAGATAGCACAGGAGGAAAATGCCGACGTAGACCATGGTCATCTCGACGTTGCGGAACCACGAGTACAGGTTGAAGTCGACAATCCTCAGTATCAGGGCGGCGGCCAGCAACAGGCTGGGAAGGATCAGGATAGCGCCCACTTTTTCAGCAAAGAAGCCCGTGCTTCGGGCCGGGCTGTCGTTGCGGCCGGCGAGCCAGCGCAGGGCGTAAGTCGCGACCACCAGTGGTATGCCGATGGCCAGCACCGACCGCAGGCCGGAAGTGATGTGGCCGAACTTGAACGTCCAGCTGCTGAAACGGGTGACCTGCGCCATGAAGATGTAGACAAAGGTGATGCCCAGAAAGACGCCAAGATTGATCAACCCCAGTCCGAGCGAGGCGCCGTTGTCGCGATGAAAGTACTCATCGGGCTGCATGATCACTTTGCGCACATGGTCGATGTAGGTGTTTGCAGCGTCGGAGCCGCCTGATTCAGGCCCCGCGCTGGCCGGCTTGCTGCCCGGGTCACTCTCCGGCGGCGCGGTCTGGTCTTCGTGTTCTGGTCTGTTCATTTTCAACCACCTCCCGATTGAATCATGGATTCCTGCTCCATCGATACTAACCCGGCCACTGAAGGGAATGGGTTGCGCGGCTCCGGACGGGGTCTTCTCCCTGAGAACGGTTCGCTATAATGATGGCACTTGCGCCCGCAAGGTCATTTGCGAGATGTCGAGCAGGTCCTGAGGTTCGATTCTGCACCGCCCGGTGCGCCAGGGCAAACTCACCAGAAGCAGGAAGCCGAAATGCAAGCGAAGATTTTTTTGCAGGCGGGCCTGGCGGCTGTCGCCATGGTCGTGATGCACACGGCATCAGCACATGTGACGCTCGAGACGGCTCAGGCAGCAGCCGGGAGCTACCACAAGACGGTTCTGCGTGTTCCGCACGGCTGTGGCGGTTCGGCCACGGTCAAGCTGCGCGTGCAGATCCCCGAAGGCATGATTTCGGTCAAGCCGCAGCCCAAGCCCGGGTGGCAGCTGGACATGGTGCAGGGCGACTACGATCAGGCCTATCATCTGCACGGTGCCCGCATCACTTCGGGCGTCAGGGAAGTTGTCTGGACCGGCGGGCCGCTGCCTGATGACCAGTTCGACGAGTTCGCCTTCATGGTTTATCTGGCCGAAGATCTGGCCGAACAAGAGCGGGTGTATCTGCCCGTGGTGCAGGAATGCGAGCAAGGCGTCGAGCGTTGGATCGACAAGGATGAAAACTCCGACTCGCCCGCGCCCCTGCTGCGCATCGAATCCGGCGCGTGACCGGCGCGGCGCGCCTGCCGCCAGCCCCTGAATGCAAATGTTCAGAGCGATTCCCCGCCCATGGCCCGAGGTTGCTGGGCTGGAAGCTGCTGATGCTGGCCACCGGCCTGCTTGGCCTGGTGTCGGCTTTGTCGTGGGCGCCGCCGGCACTGGCGCACGCGGGGCTGATCGAATCGCAACCCGCGCACGACGCGCGACTGGCCGCTTTTCCGGAACAGGTTGTTCTGCGCTTCAACGAACCGGTTTCACCGCTGAAGGTCAACTTGCTCACGCCGGCGGGTCAGAGCATCGAGCTTGCAGATATCGCCCATGAGCAGGCAACCGTGCTGGTTTCACTGCCCGAGAGCCTGGATGAGCGCGGAACCTACGCGCTGAGTTGGCGCGTGGTGTCGGCCGATGGTCATCCGATCGGCGGCAGCCTGCTTTTCTCGGTCGGCGCGCCAACCACGGCAGTGGAGGTTTCAGAACAGAGCAGCACCGCTCGGGGGTTCGCGATCTGGCTGAGCCGGCTGCTGTTGTATGTCGGTCTTTTCCTTGGCCTGGGCGGCGCAGTTTTTTTCGCGTTGTTTGACCTCGACGATGCTGCCGCCCACAAGGCATCGCGCCTGACAAGCGTGCTGATCTGTCTGGGCGCTGGGGCGGTGGGGTGTTCTCTCGGGCTGTTCGGTCTGGATGCGCTCGACCTGCCGCTGAGCGAGGTTCATCGCTGGCAGGTCTGGCGCATCGCCGTCGGATCCGGCCCCGGTGCCTCGGCGGGCCTGGCCCTGCTTGCCCTGGGGCTGGCCCTGAGTGCGCGGCTGGGCGGGCGGCGCTGGCAAGTCCTGGCCGTGCTGATGGCACTTGCCCTGGCCGGGTTTTCGCTGGCTGTCAGCGGCCATGCCAGCATCGCACCGCCGCAGTGGCTGGCGCGTCCGGCGGTCTGGCTGCACGGGGTGGCGGTGGTGTTATGGGCCGGCGCGCTGCTCCCGCTCGGGCGGCGACTGGCCTCGCATCATGGCGGCCGCAGGTCGGCGTTGGCCCGGTTCTCTGGTGTCATCCCCTGGGTACTGGTGGTGCTGGTGGCCAGCGGTGTGGTTCTCGCTTTTCTGCAGGTCGATCATCTGCGCTCGCTGGTGAGCACGCCTTACGGGTGGATACTGCTGGGCAAGCTCGCCCTGGTAGGTCTGCTGATGGGCCTGGGAGCGTTCAATCGTTACCGCCTGACGGCGGGCGTGGTGCGCGGTGACACGGGTTACCAAGTGCGAATGCGACGCGTTATCATGTTGGAAGTCATGGTGGTGGTGCTGGTGCTTGCGTTGGTGGCGCTGTGGCGCTTTACCCCGCCGCCGCGCAACCTGGCGCCGGCGCTGCCCGTGACGACCATGGCCAGCCACCTCCACAGTGCTGGAACCAGCGCTGAAATCGAGATTCGTCCGGGCGACGGCGATGCCGCCGGAACGCTTCGCCTGCAACTGTTTGGCGAAGACGGTTCACCCCTGGAGGCGCAGGAAGTACAGGTCGCTTTCTCCAACGAAAGGGCCGGCCTGGAGCGCTTGCGCTTCAAGGCTCATCCAGGCGCCGACAAGGGAAGCTGGCAGGTGCCCGAGCTCAAGCTGCCGGCGCTGCCGGAGTGGCAGGTCGAAGTCGAGGTGCTTGTCACGGACTTCGAGCGTACGCGGATATCGGGCGAGGTTTCCATGCCAATGAACTAAAAAGGAGCAGCGTGTCAGTGAATCAGCCAGTGAGTCGCGCAACCGGCGGCCGTTGTATCAGCCCAACGGTGACCAGTGTTTTCCCGGCCGTCATTTTGGTCGTAGCGTCTTCAGCCTTGTGGGCCGCCGAAGGGCTGGATGAGGGCGACACGCTGGACCGCATCGAGGTCGAGGGTCGGCAAGGCTCGTCCCTGACCGTACAGAGCACGCAGCAGGCGCGGGAGGCCATCGAGCGCATTCCCGGTGGTGTGGCGCTGGTCTCCGATCTGGAGTGGCGCGAAACCCAGGCCGCCACCATGAAGGACATGCTGGATTTCACCCCCGGCGTATTCGTGCAGCCCAAGTGGGCCGGCGACTCCCGTTTGTCGATTCGTGGTTCGGGCCTGTCGCGCTATTATCATTTGCGCGGGATCAGCCTGTATCAGGACGGCGTTCCCATGAACAACGCTGACGGCAGCAGCGACTTTTCCTGGGTGGATCCGACGGCATATCGCTATACCGAAGTCTACAAGGGCGCCAACGGCATGCGCTATGGCTCGGGTACGCTGGGTGGCGCAATCAACTTCGTCACTCCCGGCGGCGCCGACGCTGAGCGTTTCCGCGGCCGCGTGGATATTGGCAGCTTCGGCTGGCTGCGGACCCATGCCAGTTCGGGCATGGAGTTCGACGGGGGAGATGGTTTCATTACTGCCTCGGCCCAGCGACAGGACGGCTTTCGTGACCACAGCCGCGGAGATTCACAGCGCCTCAGCGGCAATATCGGCTGGCAGCTGGGTTTGCAGGCCGAGACCCGGTTCTATCTTTCCGGGCTGCGGGCCCGCCAGGAATTGCCCGGCTCGCTGACGCGCAGGCAGGCGCTGGCGCACCCCGAGCAGGCCGCAGCTGTCAACATCGTCGACGACTGGCAACACAATGTCGATGGTGCCCGCCTGGCAAACCGAACCGTGATGGAGCGCGGCAATACCCGCTATGAGCTCGGCGGCTGGCTGTCGTATAGCGAGCTCGATCATCCGATCTATGAGTACCTGGACCACGACCGGACCGACTATGGCCTGTATGCGCGCCTGGAAAATCAGTCTTCATGGGCCGGCCGTGAAAATCATGCCGTGCTCGGGCTGACTCTGTCGGGCGGCGATGTTGAAGCCCGGCAGTTCGAGAATCACGGTGGCGTCAAGGCTGCGCCTACCGACCGCGTGCGCAACAAGGCTGCCAGCGCCACACTGTATGGCGAAAACCGGCTCGAGCTGGCGCATGATCTGTCTCTGATTGCCGGCCTGCAGTATCTGCATACCCGACGCAAACGCACCGATCAGTTCAAGCCGGTGCCCGAGTCCGGCAGCAAGAGTTATGCGTTGTTCAATCCGAAGCTCGGCATGTTGTGGCAGCCGAACCAATCGCTTGCCGTGTACGGCAATATCTCGCGCAGCGGTGAGCCGCCCACGTTCGACGATATGCAGTTTGACAGTCGGGCGGCGCTCGAACGCCTGAAGGTTCAGCGCGCCACCACGTTCGAGCTGGGTACTCGCGGGGGCAACGACCGCCTGTCGTGGGATGTCTCCGTGTATCACGCGCGCATCAGCAACGAGTTTCAGTGTGTGTCGACGGCCTGGAACATCTGTGACCGAACCACCAACCTCGACCGGACCGTGCACCAGGGCGCAGAGGCCGGTCTGGGCTGGAAGCTGGCGGAGAGTCTACTCACCCCGGCCGACGGCCTGGAGCTGCAGCTGGCCTATACCTATAACGATTTTTACTTCGACAGTGACCCCGTCTGGGGCAATAACAGAATTCCGGGCGTTCCGCGTCATTATCTGCGCAGCGAATTGCTGTATACCCATACCAGCGGGCTGTTCATCGGCCCCGGACTCGAGTGGGTGCCGAAGCCCTTCCATGTGGACAACGCCAACAGCCTGCAAACCGCCAGCTATACGCTGCTCAACGCCCGGGCAGGCTGGCGCTCGGACGCGCTGTCGCTGTTCATCGAGGGGCGCAATCTCGCTGACAGGAACTACATAGCGAGCGCCAGCATCACCGATGTGGCTGCACCCGATGCCGCCCTGTTCGAACCCGGAAGCGGCCGCAGCGTTTATGTAGGCATCGAGCTGACGTATGATTGATCCGGTGCGAATCTGAACCACATTCTTGCCGGGCCAGCAGTCCGGTGGCCTTGACCCGGACGTCGGATGGAATATGCCTTGATGACCCTGCCGTCGATCGATGTGCCGACGCTTGCGGTGGCGAGAGCCATTATTCAGATAACGCTGGCCGGCCTGATAGTCTGGACGGGCAATCGTCAGGAGCACCGATCAGGGACGCACTGGTGGGCCTGGGGCCTCGCCTTGCACGGTCTGGGGTTGTTGCTGTTCATCGTTGTCACCGAGCATGGCGTGCTCGACAGCATGCTCATTGTCGGCAATCACCTGTGTTTCGCGTTCAGCTCGGTCTGTATTCTGGTCGGCTTCTGGCGTTTTGCGCAGCAATCGCCGCACCGGTGGCTGATTGCCTTGATCATCGGCATTTCGGTCGCCAGCCTGCTGTTGTGGGAGTGGGCTTATCCGAACGCGCGCTGGCGAGTGGTGACGACGGCGTTCGGGCAGGCGGTTTTCCTCGTCGCCCTGCTTGCTGCCCTGGCAAGGCCGCCGCGCCGGGAAATGGCCGGCATCTATCGCGCCCTGCGATGGGTTGCCGCGGCGTACCTGCCGCTGCTGCTGTGGGCCTACGGCAGCGCCGTCGAGCTTCTGCCGACCACGGCAAGAATACCGGCAACCTATCATGGGGTGACCTTCAGCGTCGGCTCCATGCTGTTCATGCTCGCGTTGGCCGTCGGTTTTCTGGCGCTGCAGTATTCATTGCTGGCCTGCCGACACGTTGATCAGGCTCGGCGGGACCCACTGACTGGCCTGCTTAATCGACGCGGCATCAGAGAGGTTGTCGACGACTGGGCCGAGCAGGGCACGCAACAGCCAGTGCTGGGCGTCATTGCGGTCGATATCGATCACTTCAAGTCGATCAACGACCGCTGGGGGCATGAGGCCGGCGACGCTGTGCTCTCCGAGCTGGCCGGTGAGCTGGAGCGACTGGCGGATGCCGCAGCTGTTGTTGGCCGCGTCGGCGGGGAAGAGTTTCTGGTGCTGCTGCCTGCCGCCGATGAACAAGCCGTGCGTCTGGGAGCTGAGCGCCTGCGCCGCGAAAGCGAACACTTTTCGATTCACGTTCCCAATGATGTCATCAGCGTGACCATCAGCGTCGGTTACGCTGCCGGATGCCGTGGCGAAGCCTTTGAAGCAATCTTGCAGCGCGCCGATGCAGCACTCTACAGGGCCAAAAGCGAGGGCAGGAATCGTGTTGTCGCAGCTGATGGTTTTGACCGACGCGGCAGCGGAGGCCGCGGCGCGTTAGCGCGTAAGTGGCGCTGACCAGCGGACGCAGACCGCGTTGGCAGCGCCCTGCCACCAGCAGCATCTGAACAGCTTTTGACGCTCGACGGGCAAGTGTCCGCAGAAGTGTACGCTGAGTTGCGGGAACCCTTTTGCCTGCAGCTGCATCAATGGGGTGTCAAATACGAGCCTGGAAGCATAGCGATGCCTCGGACAAAGATGGATTCTTCCAAACCCCGGCCCAGCCTGGACTGCCTGTCCGACGTTGAAGTCGTGGCGCGCATCCGTGCCGGTGAGCAGGCGTTGTTTGAGCTGATCATGCGGCGTTACAACCAACGACTTTTCCGCGTGGCGCGCAGCATTCTCAGAAACCCTCCGGAGGCCGAGGATGCCGTTCAGAACGGCTATATCCGTGCTTTTCAGTCTCTTGCCCAGTTCCGGGGGCCGCATGGCTTCGGTGCCTGGCTTTCGCGAATCGTTGCAAATGAGGCGCTGATGACGATCAGGAAGAATGGAAACAAGGTGGTCCGATTCGATGATGAGCGAACGCCGTCAGGCCACTCGGCCGATGAGCGGAGCGTCGAGACAAGAACGCCTGAACACAGCGTTCATGAACGCGAGCTTCGGCGTTTGCTTGAAAAGGCTGTTGACACACTGCCGGATAACTTTCGCGCCGCCTTTGTGCTGCGCGAGATCGAGCAGCTCTCGGTGGCGGAAACTGCCGAAGTTCTGGAAATTGTGCCGGCTACCGTCAAGACGCGGGTTTACCGGGCGCGACAGCTTATCAAGAAGAGTATTTCCCATGATCTCGAAGACGTTCTGGGATCGACTTTCAGCTTTGCCGGACACGACTGCGACCGAATGGTGCGGGTCGTGTTCGAAAAGCTGAACATTGCCTGACGCAAGTAATCAAGGGCCACTCACAGCAAGCCGATACATACTTTCCAAGGAGAACATGATGAAAAACAATCTGATCATTGCCACTTTTGCAGCTGCGCTTCTGGGCTTTGCTGTTCAGGCTGGCGCAGACGAAAGCCCGGTTTCGGATACGGATCTGCGTGCCGATTATGACCAGGTAAGCGACCTGGTGCCGCTGCCGGATTTCATTCCCGGGATGGGCGCGCTTTATGTTCAGCCCGAGACGCTTCCGGCGGGGCCTTTTCTGGCCTATGACCGCGACGACAGGCTGGTGTCCACCATTTACATGATTCCCCTGGATGATCTGAATGAGCACGCAGCGTTCGATTCTCTGGCAACGCCCGGGCGGGTGGTGGCCGAGACCGATATTCAGTACAACGCTGGCCATCCGGGAGTTGCCGAGCCGCACTATCACATTGTTCTCTGGCACGTCGACTCCGACACCGCCAAGTTGGACTGAAGACGATGAAGCGGCGGCAGTTTCTCGTTTACTCCGGACTTTCCATGCTGGTTGCCTCCGGGGCGGCCGGGGTGGTTCGGGCTGGCGGCGCTGACGCTGGTGACCACGTTACCATCCGGATAACAAGCGATCGCTCGGGTGCGACGGTGGCTTACTCGCCAATCGGCTTGTTTGTGCGGCCAGGTCAGACCGTGCGCTGGCTCAACGAGTCGGGCGTGCATACCGTCACCGCCTATCACCCCGCCAACGGCTCGCGCCCCTTGCGCATCCCCGCTTCAGCCGAGCCCTGGGATTCCGGTTATCTGGTCAATCCCGGAGACGCTTTCGAGCGCCGCTTCGATGTACCCGGTGTGTATGACTATTTCTGCATCCCGCACGAAGGCGCCGGCATGGTCGGGCGCCTGGTGGTGGGCGAGATCAGCGGGCCGGGCGCTGAAGCGTTCGGACATTTCCAGGAAGCGCATCCCGACACCTCATGGCGAGTGATTCCCGCTGCCGCCAGAGAGAACTTTCCCGATCCCCACCGGATTCTGCGTGACGGCGTGGTACTACGGCCTCATCAGGGCTGACACCACACACGCACACGCAGATGCTTCATTGCCGGTTGGCCTCGAACTCGAACATCAGTTCGACCTCGTCGCCGACCAGGTTCTTGTCGACGCCGTAGGTCATGCCCCACTCGCTGCGCTCGATGGTGGTGCGTGCGGAGATGCCCAGGGTGTATTCGCCGTGGCCGAAGGGATATTCGGCGGCCTTGTTGATGGTCACCTCCAGCGCGACGGGGCGGGTCTTGCCCAGCAGGGTCAGTTCGCCTTCGAGCGTGCCGCGCTCGGGGTTGTCTTCGGACGGCTGCCAGTCGGTGGCCTCGAAGCGAATGCTGTCGTGATCGCCGGCGTCGAGAAAATCGCCGCCGCGCAGATGCTCGTCGCGGCGCTCGTGGTTGGTGAACACGCTGTCGGCCTCGATGGTGACTTCGCCGCTTTTCAGTTCGTTGGCCGACTCGTCGTAGACGAAATGGCCCTCGGCTTCGAGAAACTGCCCGAGGGTGTCAGCATAGCCGACGTGCTCGACCAGAAAGCCGATCGAGAAGTGTTCCGCGTCGATTTCGAAGGTAGCGGGTTCGGCCGCCGCGGCGGTGGCCAGTCCCAGCGCCAGCGCGGTCGGGATACAGCGAAGCTCTGCAATGGTTTTCATGGTGTCCTCCATTCGGGGGTTGCGGATAGTCGATGCCGACGCAGCAGCCAAGTCGTGTCGATGGCAAACGATGCGATCAGGGCGAGCAGGGCGCCGGCCAGCGCCGTCAGGCGCAGCGCCTCGGGCGGGCCGGGCAGCAGGGCGACCGGCAGGGCGCCGATCTGCACGACGCAGACCAGTTTGCGGCGGAAGCTCTCGGGCAGAGGCTGCGACAGCGCGGGGTGGATCAGACCGGCGGCCAGGAAAGCCGGACGCATCAGGCCGATGGCCAGCACCCAGGCCGGCGCCAGGCCCGAAAGCCACAGGCCGGCGCACAGTACCAGGATCAGGGCGGCGTCGGTTTCCATGTCGAAGCGCGCGCCGAAGGCGCTGGACTCCTCCAGCCGCCGTGCCAGCCAGCCGTCAAGGCCGTCGAGCGTCAGCACGAGCACGACCAGCGCGACGATGGCTTGCGCGCGATCGACAAACAGCGCCGGCTCGGCCAGCGTGCCGGCCAGGGCGCACACGATGGCCGCGCGCAGCAGGGTCACGCGGTTGGCCCAGCCCAGCGCGGCGTCATCGCGCCGGGCGATGACCAGCCACACCGAGACCGCCAGATAAACGCTCAGGGCGGTGATTACGGCCGCCGCGGCCTCTGGGGCGGCCAGCAGCAGCGCCAGTGCTCCGGTGAGCCCGGCACCGACGGCCAGGTCGACCACAATCGCGGGTTTGCGCATTGCCGTGCCTCCACACTGTGGTGTGCATCACGTCTACATACTCGCACATCACGCCGAACGGGCACGTCAACGCGGGCATCACTGGGTTATCGTGATGATCGACCAATGGACGAAGCGAGCCCCGCCAGATGACCGACATCGCCCGAGCGTTCTGGACCATCGCGCCCGGCCGCGGCGAGATCCGGCCCGAGACCCTGCCGGCGCTCGCTGCTGGGGACGTGCGCGTTAGCAGCCTGCATTCGGGCATCAGCCGCGGCAGCGAGGCGCTGGTGTTTCACGGCCGGGTGCCGGCCTCGGAGCATCAGCGCATGCGCGCGCCCTTTCAGCAGGGCGACTTCCCGGCGCCGGTCAAGTACGGCTACAGCGCGGTGGGCGTGGTCGAGGCCGGGCCGGGCCCGCTTATCGGCCGGCAGGTGTTTTGTCTGCATCCGCACCAGGATCGCTTTGTCGTTCCCGCCGCGGCCGTCTTGCCGCTGCCCAAGGGCGTGCCCGCGGCGCGCGCGGTGCTCGCGGCCAATCTGGAAACCGCCATCAACGGCGTGTGGGATGCCGGCATCGGGCCCGGTGATCGCGTGGCCGTGGTCGGGGCGGGTGCGGTCGGGGCCCTGGCAGCCTGGCTGGCCGGGCGCATGCCGGGAACGGAGGTCGCGCTGGTGGATATTCTGCCCCGGCGCGAGCGCCTGGCTGCTGCCCTGGGGGTGGGGTTTTCCCTGCCTGAACAGGCCGCTGCCGAGCGCGACGTGGTCATCCACGCCAGCGGCAGCGAGGCCGGTCTGGGCACCGCGCTGGGCCTGGCCGGCAATCAGGCCCGGGTCGTGGAGATGAGCTGGTACGGCGACAGCCGGCCGGCGGTGCCGCTGGGCGCGGCGTTCCATTCGCGCCGTTTGCGCCTGATCGGCAGCCAGGTCGGGCAACTGCCGCCCAAGCGGCAGCCGCGCTGGAGTCACCGCCGGCGGCTGGCGCTGGCGCTGACGCTGCTGGCCGATCCGGCGCTCGATCAGCTGATCTCCGGCGCCAGTGCTTTCGAAACCCTGCCCGAAGACCTGCCGCCGCTGTTGCAGGGCCCGGGAGAGGTGCTTTGCCACCGGGTCGACTACGGCGAGCCGCCCGGCCAATCCAATGACCATTGCAATGACACTTGCGATGACACCTGACGAGGAGAGGGAATCCGCGATGTACTCACTGACCGTCCGCGATCACTTCATGATCGCCCACAGTTTCGACGGCGAGGCCTTCGGGCCCGCTCAGCGCCTGCACGGCGCCACCTACGTGGTCGAGGCCAGCTTCATGCGCCCCGAACTCGACGCCAACGATCTCGTCGTCGATATCGGCCTGGCCGGCGAGGTGCTCGGCGAGATCCTGGCCGAGTTCAATTATCGCAATCTCGACGAGATCGACGAGTTTTCCGGCCGCAACACGACGACCGAGTTCATGGCGCGGGTGATCTTCGAGCGCCTGGCCAGCGCCATCGCAACAGGCCGGCTGGGGCCGGCGGCAACGGGTTTGACGCGGCTGAGGGTCGAGCTCAGTGAATCTCACCTTGCGCGGGCGGCCTGGGAGGCGGCGATTTGAGCGAGGCGCTGACCTGGATCGTGCCGGGCGACCCCGACCAGCGTACCGGCGGTTTTCTCTACGATGCACGGATCGTGCGCGAGCTTCGCCGACTGGGCTGGTCGGTCGAAGTCGTCGGACTTGCCGGGCGCTTTCCCGACGCCGATACCCAGGCCCGCGAGTCGATGGACGCCGCCCTGCGGCGGCTGCCTGACGGCGCGCACGTGGTCATCGACGGCCTGGCCCTCGGCGGCCTGCCCGACGCCTTGGCCGGGCAGTCTCAACGCCTCGATATCAGCGCGCTGGTTCATCATCCGCTGGCCGACGAGACCGGCCTGGACGCGGCCGCGCGCGCGCGTTTTCTGGCGCTCGAGCAACGGGCGCTGGCAGCCTGTGATCGGGTGATCGTCACCAGCGCGTTCACGGCCCGGCGCCTGCAGGTTCTGGGGCTCGACGACCGGGCCGCGGACGTGATCGAGCCCGGCGTCGATGCCGCGCCGCTGGCCGATCGTGCCGCCGCGCGCCTGGAAGGGCGCGAGAACAGCGGCCGCCAGCGGCTGCTGTGCGTGGCCGCCCTGACGCCGCGCAAGGGGCACGACGTGCTGATCGGGGCGCTGGCGGGGCTCGCTGATCGCGACTGGCACTGCGTGCTGGCCGGGTCGATGCAGCGCGATACCGCCTGGGCCGAACAGATGGTTGCCGCCATCGGCAAGGCCGGGCTGGCCGACCGCATCGAGTACCTTGGCGAGTGCGAGGCCGAGATCCTGGCCGCCGAGTATCACCGGGCTTCGGCCTGCGTTCTTCCATCGCACTACGAGGGCTACGGCATGGTAGTGAGCGAGTCGTTTGCCCGCGGGCTGCCGATGATTACCACCACCGGCGGCGCGCTGGCCGCTACCGCTCCGGACGACTGCTGCCTGAAAGTGGCCCCGGGCGATGCCGACGGCCTTCGCGAAGCGCTTGGCAGGTGGCTCGACGACGCCGATCTTCGTCACGCCCTGACGCAGCGGGCCGCAGCCCGGCGCGAGGGCCTGCGCGACTGGCCGGCGGCCGGGCGGGCGTTCGCCGCTGCGCTGAAGGCGTCGCCGGTCTGATGGCTGAAGGCAGCGCGGTGTTCGACAGCGGCTGGCTGGCGCTGCGCGAGCCAGCCGACGCCGCCGCACGTTCGCGGAAGCTGGCCACTCTCGCCTCGCGCTGGCTGGCCGGGCGGGGCGCGCTCGAGGTCGTCGATCTGGGCGCGGGCACGGGCAGCAACTTGCGCTGGCTGGCGCCGCGCCTGCTCGAAAATCAGCACTGGCGACTGCTCGATCGTGACCCGACGCTGCTTGCAACCGCGCGTCGAGCCGCGGTCGATGGCGCGCGTGATCGGCCGGCCGTGACGGTCGAGACACGCTGCCTCGATCTGGCCGAACTGGCCGACGATGACCTGGCCGGCGCCGATCTGGTCACGGCCTCGGCGCTGTTCGATCTGGTCTCGCGCGAGTGGACCGAGGCGCTGGCGCAGCGGCTGGCCAGCAGCGGCGCGCTCGGCCTTTTCGCGCTGACGGTCGATGGCTGCCGCGGGTTCGTCGATGCGCAGGGACGGGCAACCGATAGTGCCGAAGACAAGACCATGGTCGAGTTGTTCAACCGCCATCAGCGGCAAGACAAGCGCCTGGGCCAGGCGCTGGGCCCGGATGCCGCGCACTGTCTGCCGCAGGCGCTGGAGCGCGCCGGGCTGCAGGTTCGGATGGAGCGCTCGGACTGGTGGCTCGAAGCCGGCGGTGAACGAACGGTGGAACTCGGCTGCGCGCTGGTTGCCGACTGGGCCGGCGCTGCGCTGGCGGTTGCCGCGGGACAGACAAGGGGCTGGATCGAGCGCTGGCAGCGCGGGCGCCTGGCCGCGCTGCGCGACGGCGCCGTCGGGCTCCGCATCGGCCATGTGGATGTCCTTGCCCTGCCGACGAGCGATGGCTGAACTGCGCCGCTTCGCTGTCGGGCTGCGCTGGGCCGTCAGCCTGGCGATCCTGGCCGGCCTGGCCTGGTGGCTGGATCCGGTCGCCATCGTGGCGGGGGTGGCCGATATCTCGCCAGCCTGGTTGATTGCTGCGCTGGCGATGACCGTCGTCCAGACGCTGGTTTCGGCCTGGCGCTGGCGATTCACCAGCGCGCGTCTGGGGCTGTCGCTGCCGTGGTCGCGGGCGGTGGGTGACTACTACCTGGCGCTGTTCGTCAACCAGACGCTGCCCGGCGGCGTGGCCGGCGATGCGCTGCGCGCGCACCGGCATGCGCGCCACAGCGACGCAGCCGGCCCGGCCTGGCAGGCGGTGGTCATCGAACGGGCTTCCGGTCAGGTGGTGGCGGTGCTGGCCACGCTGTCGGTCCTGGTGCTGGTGCCCGCCTGGCGCGATCTGCTGGTCGCGCTGTGGCAGTGGGCAGGCGAAATCCGGCTCTGGGCGGTGCTCGTGCTGCTGCTGGTCGCGGTGGCCGCCGGTGCCGCAATGTGTCGCTGGCCGCATCACTGGCGCGTGCTGCGCCGGGCCGTGCAGCGGGCGCTGCTCTCGCCCGGCGCCTGGCCGCGGCAGCTCGCTGCATCAGTGGTGATCGTGTTCAGCTATGCGCTGGTTTTTGCGCTGATCGGCCGTGGTCTGGGTATCGATGTCGGCTTCGGCCTGCTGCTGGCCGTGGCCCTGCCGATTCTGCTGACCATGGTGATACCGCTGTCGGTGGCCGGCTGGGGTTTCCGGGAGGCGGCCGCCGCCTCGGTCTGGCTGGCACTGGGGCTGCCGGCGCAGCAGGGTGCGGCGCTGGCGATCGCCTACGGCATCGTGGTGCTCATCGGGTCGCTGCCCGGTGCCGTCGTGTTGCTGTTGCGGCCGCGCACCTGACCCCGTCCGGGCGCTGCCCGGATCAGCGCAGCGGCGCGTCGACCAGCAGCTCCTCTCCCAGCAGCTCCTCTCCCAGCGCGAAGCTGCGAGCGGGCGGCCGGCGGGCGTCGTCGAGCCGGTCGATGGCGGGCAGGTCGAGCCCGCTGCGTCCCGAGCCGATGATCAGCGGTGCGATCAGCAGGTGCAGCCGGTCGAGCGCGTCGGCGGCCATGAAGCGCGAGACGGTATCGCCGCCGCCTTCGACCAGAAGCCGCCGCAGCCCGCGCGCTTCGAGCGCGGCCACGATCGCCGCCGGCCTGAACGCGCCGTCGCTGGCCGCAAGCCGAACGCGCTCGACGTGATCGGGTGCCGGTGCCGGTTCGGCGTGCTCGGCAATCAGATGAAGCACCGGACGCGAACGCGACGTGTCGTCGAAGAGCGGACCTTCGGCCGGCACCCGGCCGCGCGGGTCGATGATGACGGGCGTCGGATCCGGGCCGTCGATGTGGCGCACGGTCAGGCGAGGCCGGTCGGCGCAGGCCGTGCCGGCGCCGACAATCACCGCGTCGACCAGCGCTCGAAGCCGATGCAGATGCTCCAGTGCCACCGGCCCGTTGATGTAGTGCGAGTGCCCCGTTCGCGTGGCGATGCGCCCGTCCAGGCTCTGCCCGAGCTGGGCGATGACGATCCGCTCAGCGCTGACGATCGGGGCGAAAACGTCGAGCAGCGCGCCCGAGCCGCCGTCGAGCCGGGTTTCGGCATGCCAGTCGCCCGAGCGATGAATCGCCACCTCGCCATGGGGCAGGGCGGCGCGCAGCGTCGAATGGTGCGCCCAGTCGTGATGCCGGGCTTCGATCAGCAGCCGCCAGATGCGGTCGCAATGATCGCCTGCGGCGCGCTTGGCGGTGGGATAAGCTGGCAATTCACGCAATCGAGCCCCATTTGAAGTAAGTTCATCGCTCATGCAAGACATCATGGCACAGGCCGCGAGAAACCCATGCATCAAGTAGAACGAGCCATCTTTGATCTGCGCCGCGGTCTGCCGGTCGTCATCCGGGCCCGCGACGAACAGCCGGACTCCGATCTGCTGGTCTACCCGATGGAGTCGATCGGGGATGCCGAGCTGACCGATATTTTCGCGACTGCCGGCAGCGCGCCGGCGCTGACGCTGACTGGCCATCGCCTGCAGGCGATGGGGTTTGCCCGGCAGACTGAGCCCGCCTCGCTGCCGCTGAAACGGGGCGATGGCTTGAGCTCCGAAAGCCTCTACTGCGCTGCTGCCGCCGCTGGTGGAGCGCACGACGAGCTGTTCGATGCGCTGCGGCCGGCCGGCCCGGGCGAGCGCGCCGCGCTGGCGCTGATGCGGCGGGCCCTGCTGGTGCCGGCTGTGCTCACCGCGCGGGTCGACAGCAGCAGGCAGGTGGCGGTGGATCAGGCCGTGGCCGACGGCAGCCTGCTGCGCGTGCCCGCGGGCGTGGCCGAGCGCTGCTTCGAGTCGGGTGTCGGGATGTTGCGCCGGATCAGCGAGGCCGACGTGCCGCTGGGTGAATCCGGTCGGTCGCGTTTCGTGCTCTTTCGCGAGCCCGACGGCCTGCGCGAGCACGTGGCCGTGCTGATCGGCGAGGCGAGTGAGTGGGCCGACGCGGTACCGGTGCGAATGCACTCGGCCTGCCTGACCGGCGATCTGTTCGGCAGCCTGCGCTGCGACTGCGGCGAGCAGCTGCAAAACGCCGTGCGCGCCATCGAAAAGCTCGGCGGCGGGGTGCTGCTCTATCTGGCGCAGGAGGGGCGGGGCATCGGCCTGGCCAACAAGCTGCGCGCCTATGAACTGCAGGACGCCGGGCTGGACACGGTCGAGGCCGACCGGGTGCTCGGTTTCGGCGACGACAATCGCCGCTATCGCGTGGCGGTGGACATCCTGACCGATCTGTCAATCAGCCGCGTACGCTTGCTGACCAACAACCCGGCCAAGGTTCGCGCGCTGGATGAAGGCGGCATCGACGTGGTGGCTCGCGAGGGGCTCTACGGACGGGTCACGCCCCAGAATCGCCGCTATCTCAAGGCCAAGGCCAGCCGCTCGGGGCACCTGCTCGACGAGGTGCTGGGCGAGTAGCCTCCCGGCGAGCCGCACGGCCAGCTATACGTTCGGGGGCGGCCAGTTCTTGTTGCGACAGGCAGCAAGGATGTCGGCCAGCCTTCCGGAATAGTGGGCCACCAGACTCTTGCCCAGATCCGTGGTCGCGGCTGCGGCGTTGCCGACCACGCCGTCAGGGTGCAGATCCTCGGCCAGCCAGGCCCATGAGGCTTCGCCTTCGGGCGGCAGCGGGTCGCCGTGTGCATGGCGGGGGGTAAAGTTTCGCGCTCGGCTCATGTCGACCAGCTCGGGTGCCAGATGCAGCATCATGGCCGTTTCGGCCTGTCCGCCGTGAAGGCCATCGCGCAGTTCGTCGCCGCCGACCAGCCCGGCCGGCGCGTTGAATTGCATGTAGCTGGCCTTGACGACCAGCAGCCGGTGCTGGCGCCTGAGCGCGAGGGCAGCATCTTCCATCCAGCCGATGTTGCCGCCGTGGGCGTTGATCAGCACCAGCCGCTGCAGTCCGGCGCGCGCCAGGCCTTCGCCGATGGCTCTGACCTGGTGTTTCATCTGGTCGGCCGGCAGGCTCAGGGTGCCGGTAAAGCCGGCGTGTTCGTCGCTGGCGCCAAGCTCGAGCGTGGGCAGGGCGATCAGCGGAAAGTCTTCGGGCAGCGTTGCGGCTGCGGCGGCCAGCAGGCCCTCGCCGATGATCGAGTCGGTGGCCAGCGGCAGGTGCGGGCCGTGCTGCTCGATCGCGCCGAGCACCAGCACGGCCACCGGCCGCCGCGCCGTCATTGTCGCCAGTGTTTCGCTGGTCAGTTCGCCCCATTGCTGAATCATGCGGTCGGGTCCCTGGTGCGTTCCTGCGGTTCTGGAGTACGTCGCCATTCGGTGAGTCATGTACGGGGGTGTGGTATTTCCCTGTGCTCACTGATGGCTCCGGCATGCTCCGGGAACGATATTGTAGCGGTTGCCTGCGGAGTCGCCGGCATGATCCAGAGTGGTCACGGTCGGGCCTGGCACGGTTCCGTCAGCGACGAGGGTTTGCCATGATGACGCTCCACGATTAGTCTATGAGCGTTCCGGTTGCCGACGACATCATGCTTTCATTGAACGACTCGAGATTCTTTCCATCACGGATCCCTTGCTGCGGCCTTCGGGAGTGTGCCCATGTCTGAAAGCATTGCTCCGGCAGGGGGGCTGGGGTATCGACTTCGTCTGGCCGCCATCTGGTTGGCGGTCAGCCTGAAACTGCCGGCGCGCTGGTTTCAGAAACCGGCGCCGCCGGCATCCGAACGGACTGCGCGCAAGGGGCGGCTGCACATCGAGATCGTCAGCCACTGCTGGGGTTATGCCCACCTGCTGGCCTATCAGCTCAGCTCTCTGGTCAACGATCCGCCGCAGGAGATCGACGTGACCATGACGGTGTTCTACGCGACCGAAGATGCCGATACCGTGGCTCTGCTGAAGCTGTTTGGCGGCATGGAAGTACCCAATGTGACCTGGAACTGGCAGGCGGTGGACCCGCCGCGGCTGTTTCGCCGTGCCATTGGCCGCAACCGGGCCGCACTCGACAGCAAGGCCGACTGGGTCTGGTTCAATGACTGTGACGTGCTGTTTCGCGACGGCTGCCTGGATGCCATGGGTTATGCCCTTCAAGGACGGCGCGACGTTCTGGTCTACCCCACTCATGAATTTGTCTCACCGGTCTACGAGCCCGGCGATCCGGTGCTCGAGGCCGCGCGTGAACCGCGGCTGGTGGATATCGATCCGGCCGCCTTTTCACGCCGCGACTACACGCGCGCGGTGGGCGCCATGCAGATCACTCATGGCGATGTCGCCCGAACCTGCGGCTATTGTCGCGATATTGCGGTCTATCAGCAGCCCACCGACCGCTTTGCCAAGGCGCGTGAGGACCGCGCCTTCCGCTGGCTGTTGGGCAGCGAAGGCATGCCGGTACCGGTGGCCGGCATCTACCGGATTCGTCATCAGGCCAAGGGGCGCTATCACAAACCGGGCTGGAACACGCGGATGCGAACCTGGGTGCGCGGCGTTCAGCTGCGCTACCGCGAGGGCAGCAAATAGTCGACTCTCCGGAATGACCCGTATCCGCTTCCATATTGGCGCACACAAGACCGCCAGTACCCACCTGCAGATGACGCTGGCGGGGTGCCGGCTTGCCAGGGGTAGCCGTTATGTGCCGCTCAAGCGACTGCGGCGCCTTCTGATTTCTCCGGTTCGCAAGGGGCGTCCTTTCCTGCCGTGGCATCGCTTTCATCGGGGCACCTGGCTGTTTTCGGACGAAAACATTCTGGGCAACTCGGCCAATGTCATGCGCATGTACCAGAAGCCGGCCGCCGCCCTGAAGTATTTCGCCGACTGCGACCTCGAGCTGTTCATGGCTATTCGCTCCTACGATACCTTCCTGCCTTCGGCCTGGGGAGAGCGCCTCTGGCGCCACCCGTTCGAGCCGTTCGAGCCGCACCTTCCCGCTCGTCGCTGGACTGACGTGGTAGTTGATCTTCAGGCTGCGCTGCCCGGTGTGCCGATTCACCTGTGGCGCTACGAAGACTACCGCGACCACGCCGAAGACATCATTTGCTTCTACGCTGGTGGTGCGGTCGAGTCCTTCCCGCCGCCGCTTGTTTCACCTCCCAAATCCGGTTTTTCGGCCCGAGCGATTGCCGAGCTGAGTCGATATGCCGGCGTCCGCCCGGGGCGGCGACGGATTCGACGCGCCCGCGAGCGCTATCCGGTGGGGTCGGAGTATCCACGCTTCGACCCCTGGTCGGATGAGCAGAAGAGACGATTGCAGGCGATGTATGCCGAGGATATCGAGGAGCTGAAAGGCCGCGTCGATTTCTGGCTGCCCTGAGGTTGCAGTCGGGGAGTGCCCCGGCAGTGGCGCCAGCGCCGCCGCGGGTGATTCAGCCGCCGCTCAGCTGCCGCATGCTAAGCTGCTTCGCCACTGGGTCATAAAGGGTGGAAGTCATGCGTGTGCTGCTTTTCGTGGTCGTTCTGGTGCTGGCGCCGGTCACCGAGGCCAGCTGTGAGCTTTCATCGGCCCGCCTGGGCAACGAGTTGCTCAAGGTCGGTGATTCGGAGCGCAAGGTGCTGCGTCACGAGCCCGATCGGGTGATCCGGCTGGAAAACCGCCATGGCGGAGCAGCAGGGTTGCGCTACGACTTCTACCTGCGGCAGAAGACCATCCAGGTCTACGTACGCGGTGGCAAGATCTCGCTCATATGTCACGTCAACGGCTGATGCTTGCCGCCTCCCCTGGTGGCGCTGCTGTGCCGTATCGTGCGGTCACGACCGTCATGCCTGAGCCGGTCGGCAGCAGGACGTACATTCGGTCGTAGTCGGTTTCGTCCAGCGGCGGGACCGATTGCCCGCTCAACGCCTCGACGATGGCGGGCACGGTATTGGAGTGACCCGCGATGACCAGCAGGCCCGCCGCGTGAATGCTCTTGACCTGCGAGACAATTTCGGCGACGTGTGCATCCGTTTCACCTGCTTGTGCCGGTACCGTGATGATGTCCAGCCCCGTACGTTCAGCCAGGCCGGATAGCGTTTGCTGTGTGCGCCGGTATTGCGTGGCGATCAGGCCGGCGATTTCAGCCTGCCGAAGAGATCGGGAAAGTGCGCGCGTGCGCTCGCGTCCGGCTGCATTCAGCGCCGGGTCGCTCGTACCGTTGTCAGCCTTTTCGGCGTGGCGCACAACAACCACCCCGTCTGGTGCCGCGAGTGCCGACAAGTTCATGGCCAGCGTGACCAGCAGCAAAAGCGCTCTCGTCAGCTTGTCGTGATTGAGCATGCGCATGCGTCGATCCGTGGTGTGGTCGACTCGACACTATAAAAGAAAACGCCCCGGGGAGCCGGGGCGTTTTCACTTCAGGTCGATTGACCTTTCAGCTTACGGGGTATCGAGCCACAGGCTGTAGCTGCCGCTGCCCGAGTAGGACTCCACGCGCCAGTAGTAGTAACCGGACGTGCCGTTGTAGCTGATCTGCTCTTCGCTCGAGGCGCTGCGCGACTGGGCGACGCGAGTCCAGTCCCAGCCGTTCCAGCGATACAGAGCGAGGTCGAAGTCGGCGCTCGACGGGCCCGAGAGCCAGCCGTTGTGTGTGCCGGCCGCGGCATAGTAGTAGTCGCCGTTGGGTTCGATGGCCGCACCACCGCTCGACAGTGAGCCGGTGTATTCGGTGCAGTTGCTGCAGGGCGCGCCACCGCCGCCGCCGCCACCGCCGCCGCCGGCTTGATCAAAGCTGGCAACGAGGTTCACGCCGGAGTAGCTGCGGTAGCCACGGAGCATGACGTAGTAGCTGCCGGCCTGCGGGCTCGCGGCAGTGCACGATTCGCTGTTGCCGTTGCGGTAGGGGCGGCAGTCGTAGGTCGAGGTGGTCGCCTTGGAACCGATACGCACGTACAGGTCGACATCGCCCGAGCCACCGCTGGTGGCGATTTCCAGATTGCTGGCGCCGGACGGCACGTCGATGACGAAATGCGATTCCGAGTTCTGGCTGCCGGAAAGGTTGGTTTCCGGGACGCCGTTGGACAGCTCGGTGGTGCCACCACCGCCGCCGCCACCGCCGCCGCCGCCGCCGCCGCCATCGCCGTCAAACAGCGAGTAGACGAGGAGGTTGGGCGAGCCGGAACCGATGCCGCTGAGCTTGTTGCTCGAGGCGTTCGAGTAAATGGCGTTTTCGACCTGGCTCGGCGAAGCGCTGGGGTTGTCGGCCAGATAGAGTGCGGCAACACCGGCCACGTGCGGCGAGGCCATCGAGGTGCCACTGATGGTGTTGGTGGCCGAGCGGCTCGTGTGCCAGGCCGAGGTAATGCTCGAACCCGGTGCGAACACGTCGACACAGCTGCCGTAGTTGGAGAAGCTCGAGCGCGAGTCGGAGCTCGTGGTCGAACCAACGGTGATCGCGTCCGACGAGCGCGCCGGCGAACCGTAGCAGGCGTTCTGACTTTCATTGCCCGCGGCAACCACCACGGTCACGCCGGCATTGCGCATGCGGGTCACGGCGTTGTCGGTTGCCTGCGAGGCGCCCCCGCCCAGGCTCATGTTGGCCACGGCCGGGAACTGCGCATTGCCGGCAACCCAGTCCATTCCGGCAACGACGCCGGAGTTGGAACCGGAGCCGTCACAGCCCAGAACGCGAACGGCGTGCAAGGTGGATTGCTTGGCTACGCCATAAGTGGTGCCGGCCACCGTGCCACCGACGTGCGTGCCGTGACCGTTACAGTCGGTCCAGCCGCGGCCGTCGTTGATGGCGGAATAGCCGTTACCCACGCGACCGCTGAATTCGTTGTGCGAGCCGAGCAAGCCGGTATCGATGATGTAGCTGTGCACGTTGCTGGCAGTGGTGGTGTAGGTGTAGGTTCCGCTCAAGGGACGGCTACGCTGATCGATACGATCCAGGCCCCAGGTCGCGTTGTTCTGGGTGGCGCTGATCGAGACGATGCCGTCTTCCTCGATGTAGGCGACACGGTCGTCTTCAAGCAGCTTGGCTATGGACCTCGGGCCGGCCTTGATGACGAAACCGGGCAGCACGTGCTCGTAGGTCATCTGGACCTTTGCACCGTATGTGCGCGCCATGCTGGCGGCCGCTGAAGCGACGGAAACGCCATTGGCGTTGTTTTCTCCGAACGCAGTGACTCCGTCTTTGAGAACCACGATGTACTGGCCCTCGATCGGATTTGCGGTGGAGTAGAGTTGCGCGGCTTGCGCGGTGGAGAGGAAGGTTGCGGCCAGCAGTAAGGCACCGGCCAGTTGGACTAGCGATAGTCTTCGTAACATGTTGGATTGTCTCCCATTAGGATCAATTTATGATTCCCCTTGATCGCTAAGCGGCTGCGGGTCGTCCCGAAACCGCGTGAGAGGTATACCTGATCGCGCCGGGTAAAAGCCAGCGGAAACCGCGATGGATTTGCAATAATGTGACGCATATCACATAGATTGTGCTCAGTTGATCACATTCTGTACACAATTGTGCCGGCTCGCATGAACGTCATTTGCCCGGCGGCTGTATCGGCCCCCGGGCAGCGCGGGTGACGTCGCCCTTCTGTGTCGCTATCATCCAACGTTGTTTCCAGATTATGAGAGTCGAGCCAGCCATGCCTGAAGCGTTCCGCACGGTCATCGAGCCGTTCCGCATCAAGACCGTCGAACCCATCGCCATGACCACCCGCAAGCAGCGGACAGCGTACCTTGAACAAGCTCACTACAATCCGTTCAAGCTTCAGTCCGAGCAGGTCATCATCGACTTGCTGACCGACAGCGGCACCTCGGCGATGAGCGCCGAGCAGTGGGGTGGCATGATGCGTGGCGATGAGTCGTACGCCGGATCCACCAGTTGGCAACGCCTGGAGCGGATCGTGAAGGATCTGACCGGCTATTCGCATATCCTGCCCACGCACCAGGGGCGCGCGGCCGAGCGCATTCTCTACAGCCACCTGGGCGGCGAAGGAAAGACGTTCCTGAGCAACACGCATTTTGATACCACCCGCGCCAACGTCGAATACAGCGGGGCCGAAGCCATCGACTGCGTCACGCCGGAGGCGAGTCGGGCCGAGAGCGATTTCGCGTTCAAGGGCAATGCCGATGTCGAGCGCATGGCCGCGCTGATCGACGACCGGGGGGCGGGCAATATCGGCGCGATCATTCTGACGGTGACCAACAACTCCGGCGGGGGTCAGGCCGTGAGCATGGCCAATGCACGGGCGGTGCGTGATCTGTGCCGCAGGCACGGCATTCTGTTCATTCTCGACGCCTGCCGAATTGCCGAAAATGCCTGGTTCATCAAGCAGGACGAAGATGGCTACGGCAGCAAGAGCTGCCGCGAGATCGCCAGCGAGATGTTTGCGCTGGCCGACGGCTGCGTGTTCAGCGCCAAGAAGGACGCGCTGGTGAACATGGGCGGTTTTCTTGCGCTCAAGGATGGCGAACTGGCCGAGCACTGCACCAGCGTGCTGATCATTACCGAGGGCTATACAACCTACGGCGGTCTGTCCGGCCGCGATATGGAGGCGATTGCCATCGGCCTCGAAGAGATCTTCAACGAAGACTACCTGCGTTATCGCACGCGCTCGACGGCTTACCTGGGCGAACATCTCGATCGTCTGGGGATTCCGGTGATCAAGCCGATCGGCGGTCACGCCGTATATGTCGACGCCGGCAAGCTCTACGATCATCTACCGGTCGAACAGTACCCCGGCCAGTCTCTGGTGTGCGAGCTCTACAGGATCGGCGGCATCCGTTCGGTCGAGATCGGTTCGGTGATGTTCGGCAAGTATGACGGTAACGGTCAGCTGATTCCCGCTCCGCGCGAGCTGGTACGCCTGGCCATTCCGCGCCGCGTCTACACTCAAAGCCACGTCGACTACCTGATCGAGGCCTTCGAGCACGTTCGTGACCAGCGCCGCAAGGCACCGGGTTATCGAATCATCCGCGAGCCGCGATTCTTGCGGCACTTCACTGCGGACTTCGAGCCGATCGCATGATGTCGACCCGGTGGAGACCGCATCGTCATGAGCGAGATCACTGAGGTCGCGCAATATCCGCAGCTGCTCGAGGCACTGCGCGCCGGCTTCGAGCAGGGCCTGACGCGCCCGCTGGCGTGGCGACGCCAGCAGCTGGCGGCGATTGGGCGCATGCTGGAAGAAAACGAGCAGCGCGTCAGCAAGGCCCTTGCGCAGGATCTGGGCAAGCCGTATCAGGAGGTGCTGCTGGGCGAGACGGCGCTGATTTTCAGTGAAATCCGGCACGCCCGCAAAGGCCTCAGGCGCTGGGCCAGACGACGCCGGGTGAGAACCCCGCTGGTTGGCCAGCCCGGGCGCAGCTGGGTGCAGCCCGAGCCCCTTGGCGTGGTGCTGATCATTGGCGCCTGGAACTACCCGATTCAGCTGGTGCTCGGCCCGCTGGTTGCGGCACTGGCCGCCGGCAACTGCGCCGTGCTCAAGCCTTCCGAGGTGGCTGCGGCCACATCGCAGCTGTTCGCCGAGTTGGTGCCACGGTATCTTGATTGCCGCGCCGTCAGCGTGGTCGAAGGCGCGGTCGAGGAAACGACCGCGCTGCTCGAGCAGCGCTTTGATCACATCTTCTATACCGGCGGCGCGGCAGTGGGCCGGATCATCATGCAGGCGGCGGCACGGCACCTCACGCCGGTCACGCTTGAGCTGGGGGGCAAGAGCCCGTGCGTGATCGATCCCGGTGCTGATATCCCATCGGCCGCGCGCCGACTTGTCTGGGGCAAGTGTCTCAATGCCGGGCAGACCTGCATTGCGCCTGATTACGTGCTGGTTACCGCCGCCGATCGTGATCGGCTGATCGACGCCATCGACCAGGAGCTGTCAGCAATGTACGGCCCGGATCGTCTCGGCAGCGCGGACTATTGCAAGATCATCAATCGTCGACATTTCGATCGCCTCGAGCGGCTGCTCGACAATGGTGAGGTAGTCATCGGCGGCCGCGTGGATCAGGCGCGCTGTCGCATCGAGCCGACGGTCATGACCGGGGTCAGCTCAAGCTCGCCGCTGATGCAGGATGAAATCTTCGGGCCCATCCTGCCGCTGATCGAAGTCGATGGCCTGGAAGACGCCATTGCCTTCATCCGTCGGCGCGACAAGCCGCTGTCGTCGTATCTGTTTACGCGTTCGAGCGAGTCCGAACGCCGCTTCTCGGAAGCGGTGTCGACCGGCAACCTGTGCATCAATGACACGCTGATGTTCATGTCCGTGCCGGGGCTGCCCTTCGGCGGGGTGGGGGGGAGCGGCATGGGCCAATATCACGGCAAGGCGGGCTTTGAGCGGCTGTCTCACCTGAAAGCGGTGATGAAGCGCGGCCGCTTCCCCGAGGTTTCCATCCGTTTTCCGCCCTACAGCCGGCTCAAGGCGCGTTTGCTCAAGTGGATTGCCTGAACGCGCTACGGCAAGTCGCGCGTCGTGTTCTTTCGCAGGCGCCTTGAGCGTGGTGCGCGGGCACCATCGGGCTGAAGCGATCGTGGGTCAGTGCCCGGCTTCCTGCTCTCCCATCTGCGACTGCAGATAACGCTGCTCGCCAATGCGCTCGATCAGCTCCAGCTGGGTTTCGAGGAAGTCGGCATGGCCTTCCTCGTCGTGAATCAGCTCTGAAAACAGGTCGCGGGTGGCATAGTCGGCAGCGGCTTCGCATTCCTTGACTGCTGTTTTGTACATCTCGAGCGCTTCGTATTCCAGCTTGAGGTCGTTGCGGATGCATTCGACCGGGTTTTCGCCGATCAGCAGGTGGCCCAGGTCCTGCAGGTTGGGCAGGCCACCGAGAAACAGAATGCGCTGGATGATGCGATCGGCGTGCTTCATCTCGTCGATCGATTCCTGGTACTCCAGCTCGGCGAGCTTGTTCAGGCCCCAGTCCTGAAACATGCGGGAGTGCAGAAAATACTGATTGATGGCGGTCAACTCGGCTTTCAGCGCCTGGTTGAGCAGATCGATGATCTTCTTGTCGCCTTTCATGGTTCGTGCTCTCAGCGATTGGACTGTCACTAGCATAACGTCCGTGGCTGAAAGTGGCCAGTGACGGCAGTGTTCAGGCCGTGCGCAGGGGCGAGGGGTTGCCGCCGGGGCCGAGCACGGGGAGTGAGGGCTGAGCGGGTCTGAGGGCAGCCGCGATCACGGCTTCGGCATGTTCACGGCAGCGACCACAGGTGCCGGAACAGCCGGTCAAGGCCTGGATTTCATTGAGGCTGTGGTAGCCATCCGCCACCAGTTCACGAATCGTGCGCTCGGTGACGGCATTGCAGATACAAACGTACATAAGCGCATGTTTGCATGAATGCGAATCATTGTCAATATCATTTTCCTGCCGCGGCCCCGTGAAGTGGCCTTGCGCTGTTGAGGCAATACGCGGATACTGCTCTTGTTCCGCATTCTCGCAGGGGGGTTGATGCCTCAGCGCTTCTACCTGGAGAGTTCCGGCAAGGACGCCTACCTGCCGCGCCATATCCATCTCGACGAATTTCCGGTGACGGTGGGAAGACACTCGGAGTGTGGCGTTCAGCTCGCGGTTGCTCGCCTGTCGAGAATGCACGCTCGCTTTGATCTCGATGGCCGGGTGCTTTGGGTACGTGACCTGGGCAGCACCAACGGCACCTTCGTCAACCATCAGCGGGTGGTCGAGCCCACCGCTTTGCAAGTGGGTGACGTGCTCCATCTGGCCGATCACGAGTTCCGGGTCATGGTCGACTCGATCGGGCGGGAGGCATCCGGTGCCGGGCGCACCGGTGAGGAGACCGTGGTTGGCATGACGTCGCTGCCGCAGGATTTTTCGCTGCAGATGCCCGCGTTCTTTCAGCTGCTTGCCGGTGAACAGGTCACCGGATACGGTCAACCGATCGTCACCGCGGCGGGTGAACCCTGCGCCGTCGAGCTGCTCGGCCGCAGCGAGCATCCCGATCTGGAAGACGGGCCGGCGCAGTTGTTTGCGCTGGCTGCCACGCTGGATGCCGAAATGCGCCTGAGCCGCATGCTGCGTCGTCGCTGCTTCGAGCAGGCCGATCGCGCCGGCCTGCGGATGCCCCTGTTTTTCAACAACCACCCCGCCGAATGCGAGGATATGGGGGGCTTGTTGGAGGAAATACAGCGATTGCGGCGCGCGTATCCGGACCTCAGCCTGGTCTTCGAAGTGCACGAGTCGGTTGTCACCGATCTGGGCGCGATGGCCGAGGTCAAGCAGGAGTTGGCGCGCATGAATATTGCCCTGGCCTACGATGATTTCGGCGCCGGGCAGGCACGATTGCTCGAGCTGGTTGAAGTGCCGCCGGACTATCTCAAGTTCGATCGCGGGCTCATTCAGGATGTGACCGGGCGGGATTCGCCACGCTATCGCCTTCTGGCCGAGCTCAGCCGGATGATTTCTTCAATGGGTGTGCGCACGCTGATCGAAGGCGTAGAGCAGGAAACAACGGCCGAACTCTGCCGCGAAGTCGGTATTGACTACATGCAGGGGTTTCTGTTCGGCCGCCCCCGGCCGCTGGCTGACTACCACCACAGCGAGAATGACAGCGCGCCATAGCTTTGCCCTTCACGCTGCCCGACGAACTCGCGCGAGCGCCAGACCTGTGTATAGGTCATGCGGAAGGGCCCACGCGTATAGACGAGGCCGCCATAGACTTCGCCGACGTGCCGCTTGCGGCTGACGCCGTCGACGCCGCCGAACGTGTTTCCCTCGATGAACATGTCGCGAAAGACTCGCCGTCCTTCCATGCCGATATACACATACCAGGAAGCGGCGCGGGTGGGCATGAAGTAATTCTCGCCCGACAGGGCCGGGGTGATTCGCGGCGGTCCGTATCCGCGCGGCAGGTTATGGCCTGCCCGCAGATAACCACCGGCGGCAACGTGGGTGTGGGCGTTGCCGAGCATGGCGCCGCCCATCCAGGATGCGTCAATGGCGGCACCGCCGGGGTTGCCCAGGCTTGCAAACCGGCGGACGCGGTCGTAGCCGAGCTGCAGGGTGGGTTCGTTTCTGATCTGCTCATCCCAACCCACGGGCTCGGGCGAGCCGATGGCCGAATGGATGACTTTCTGAATCTCTTCACCGAAGGCCAGGGGGCCGGTAACGCCGACGCCGACGGAGACTCGATCGGCGCCTTTTTCGCTGGCGGTGCCGGTAGCGAACTGCACGTTGAACCAGGCAGCATAAGGCCGGTCATCGGGCGGAAACTGCGGGTTTTCGATATCGCGCGGGGTATAAAGGTTGTGGCTGATGGACAAGCGATAGGGCAGCGCGTCAGCTTCATCGATGCCGGGAAACTTCCGGGCCACCCGCGCCAGCCAGGAGGGCGGCGTACGAACCTGCCCCACCCGTGAAAGTCGAATGCCGTTGGTGTAGTAACGGTCTTCGTTGGCGAAGATGTCGTTTTCGTATTCCACGACCCAGATGGCGCGCTCTTCGAGTTCACGACGATCGGGTTCCTCACGATCGGTTTCCTGACGGTCGGGTTCCCGACCGTTGCCGTGATTGTCGCTGTCTGCGGCTTGGGCCGCGAATGCTGTGCAGAGAAGAAATGTTGCCGCAAGCCCCCGAATTGCGGTCTCAAAGGACCTCTTCAATGAGCACCTCCACGTTGGTGTTGTTGTTGTTGATCGTGAGCCTGTCGCTACGGCCTTCCAGATCGCCTGATCGGGGCGCTGCGTCGCCGCTGAAAGATACCCGGGCGATCACCATGATGGACTCGGCCGAAGACAGGCTGTTGCCGGCCATCATGGCGTCATCGTCGTCGACCGTCAGCTCCACGGGGAAAGGGCCGCTTTGCAGGCGACGGGCGGCCAGCGGCGGCCCGCCGGAACCGGAGCGAACCGCTACGAAGAGCGTTTCATCTCCATTGAGCCTGCCGGCGAGTTCGTCGGTGATGTCTATCGAAACCGACAGGGAGGTTGCCGGCTCTGCGTCGGCCGGGCCGACAGTTCGATCGTCGGGTCCCCCGGCTCGGGCAGTCGCCAGATAGCGCTCGATGGTTGTCCTGACGTCGCTGGTCTCGGGCACCAGAGTCAACAGGCGCTCGAAGCGGCGAACGGCGGCTGGGTAATCTTCGCGCTGAAAAGCCGCAAGGCCAAGAAACCATAACGCCTTCTGGTTGCCGCCATCGGCCGCTTCTCGCAGCAGGCGGTGCGCCTCATCGGGCAGGCGGCGCTCGCCGGAGGCGTACAGCAGGGTTTCGGCCAGCTCCGTCTTGATTCGGGCATCTTCCCGGTTGATGAAGAGCGCGCGACGGAAGGCGTGCTCGGCCGAGCTGAATTCTTCCAGGCTCTTGTAGGCCAGCCCGAGACGAGCCCAGTGTTCGGCGATATCCGGTTCACGCATCGCGCGTTGGGCCAGCTCGGTCACTGCCGTGCGAATTTCACCGGTCTGGCCGGTATCGGGTTTGATTGCCGCCGGGTGGCCTACAGACAAGTAGACGGCAAGGGTTGCAGCGGGCACGAAAATCACCGCGCCAATCAGCGTCATGCGTTGCCGGCTGCCCAGCAGGGGGGCGATGACGAATGCCAACGCCAGCAGCACCGCCGCGACGGTGATGAAGAGAAACACCGGATTGCTCAAAGCACCGATCTCCGTTTGCGAATGACGAGGACCGCGGCCGTCAGGCCGATCAGCAGCAGAATGACCGGGCCACCCCACAGCAGAAAGGTCTGTGCGGCCAGTGGCGGACGGTAGAGTACATAGTTGCCGTAGCGCTCGACCATGAAGTTGCGGATCTCCTGGTCGCTGCGGTCGTCCTGCAGCATGCGCAGCACTTCACTCCGCAGATCCTGAGCCAGTGGTGCGTCCGAATCTGCCAGCGACTGGTTCTGGCACACCGTGCAGCGCAGTTCCTCGACCAGTGAGCGGAACCGCTGGCGCTGCAGTTCACTTTGAAAATCGTAAGGCTCGATTGCCGAGCCCAGCGCCAGCAGGGGCAAAAGGGCCAGGATCAAAAGCCACCTGCCGCATATCACTGGTTGCAACTGAAGTTTCATTTTGTGGTTTCCGCCTGCAACTGCATGGCGCGTCGCATCAGGTCCTGAAACACGTTGGCGTCGACCGGACCGATGTGTTTGTGGCGAATGATCCCCTCGTGATCGACCAGGAAGGTCTCCGGGGCACCATAAACGCCCAGATCGATGGCGACCTGGCCTTCATGGTCGACCAGGTGCCGATCCCAGGCGCTGCCGAAGCGATCGATCCAGGCCAGCGCGTCCTCGCGATCGTCCTTCCAGTTGAAGCCCACCAGATCGATCGGGGCTTCCTTGCCGAGGCGCTCCATGAATGGGTGCTCGGCGCGGCAAGCCCAGCACCAGCTGCCCCAGACATTGAGAATATACGGCTGGCCGAGCAGATCATCGCGGCTGGTGAGTGTTTGCGGGTCGTACAGGCCGGGCAGGCTGAACTGCGGCACCGGTTTGCCGATCAGCGGCGACTGCACCAGTTTGCGTTCATCGCCGGTCTGGAGGCCGGCGATGAGCAGGCCGAGCAGACCCAGGAAGACAGCGAGCGGAATCAGCATGCGAATCATGCCGGCGCCTCGGCACCGGTGGCAGTGGCATCGCTCGCCTTGTGTCTGCGGCGTTTGCGGTAGCGACGATCGGAGGCCGAGATCAGGCCGCCGATGCCGATCAGCACGGCACCTCCCCAGATCCAGCGCACGAAAGGTTTGACGTGCAGGCGCATGCTCCAGGCGCCGCTGTCGTCGAGTCGGTCGCCCATGGCGATATAAAGATCGCGGAACACGCCGGGCTTGAGCGCTACCTGGGTCATGGTCTGGCCGCCGCGGTGGTAGAGGCGTTTCTGAGGCGTCATGTGCGCTACCTGACGGTCGCCGCGGTGGATGGTGATCCGGGCTTCATCCGCGCGCCAGTTGGGGCCCTTGACCTGGGCGACTTCGTGCAGAGTGAAACTGTAGCCCGCTGCCTCGATGGTCTCGCCGGGCGCAATGCGCACGTCGCGTTCAAAAGTGTGTGCTTCGACCATGGCCGCGCCGATGAGAAACACGCCAACGCCGGCATGGGCCAGCACCATGCCCCATTGATGACGGGGCAGGCCAGAGCGGCTGGCGCGGGCCGTGCGGAAGGCGTACGCGGCAGCGCCACCGATCAGCCAGAAGCCGCCGATCCAGCCGCTGGCTGCGCGCAGGCTCCAGGTATCGAGCCAGGCGCACACCGCCAGCGCAGCCGCGACCGACCCGATCGCGGTCAACGCCAGCGGGCGTACGACGCGCATGAATGCGTCACGCTTCCAGCGCGTGAACGGTCCCAGCGGCAGCAGCAGCACCACCGGCGTCATCAGCAGAATGAACATGGCCCCGAAGTAGGGCGGGCCGACCGAGATCTGGCCCCAGTCCATGAAGTCGATGATCAGCGGGTAGAGCGTGCCCAGCAAGACCATGGCCGCCGAGACGGTGAAGAAGACGTTGTTGAGCAGCAGCAGGGATTCGCGGCTGAGCCAGTCGAAGCCCTGGCCAACCATGATGCGCGGCGCGCGCAGCGCGTACAGCGTGAGCGCACCGCCGACGATCAGGGCCATGAAGGCGAGTATGAACAGGCCGCGCTCAGGATCGTTGGCGAAGGCGTGTACCGAGGTCAACACGCCCGAGCGCACCAGGAAGGTGCCCAGCAGCGACATCGAGAAGGCGGCGATGGAAAGCAATACGGTCCACGCCGGGAAGGCGCCGCGCTTTTCGGTCACTGCCTGTGAGTGAATCAGCGCGGTGCCAATCAGCCAGGGGATGAAAGAGGCATTTTCGACCGGATCCCAGAACCACCAGCCACCCCAGCCGAGCTCGTAATAAGCCCACCATGAGCCCAGCGCAATGCCGAAAGTGAGAAACGACCAGGCCGCCAGGGTCCAGGGGCGAGACCAGCGCACCCAGTCGCGCTCGACGCGTCCGCCAATCAGCCCGGCAATGGCGAAGGCGAAGGCGACCGCAAAGCCGACGTAGCCCATATACAGCAGCGGCGGATGAAAGATCATGCCGGGATCCTGCAGCAGCGGATTGAGGTCGCGACCGTCGATCGGGCCGGGCAGGATGCGCTCGAATGGGTTGGACGTGAACAGGATGAACAACAGAAAGCCGACCGAGATCATGCCCATCACCGCGAGCACGCGCGCGGTGAAGTACCGCGGCACGGAGCGCGAGAAGGCGGCCACGGCCAGCATCCAGCCACCCAGCAGCAGCATCCACAGCAGCAGCGAACCCTCGTGGCTGCCCCACACCGCGGTGACACGGTAGAACCAGGGCAGCAGCAGGTTGGAGTGCATGGCCACGTAGGTGACGGTAAAGTCGTGCTGCAGGAATGCCATGGTCAGCGCCGCGAAGGCGCCGGCGAGAAACACGAATTGTCCGATCGCAAGCGACGGCGCGAGTTTCATCAGCGCCTCGTTGTTGCGCTGGGCGCCAACCATCGGCAGAACCGCCAGCAGCGCGGCCAGCACCAGGGCCAGGATCAGCGAGATCTGTCCGAGCTCGGCGCTCATCGCGTCGACGCCTCCGCCGGGTGGCCGGCGGCCTCCAGCGACTTCATCACTTCCGGCGGCATGTAGGTCTCGTCGTGGCGGGCCAGAACTTCGTTGGCGTGGAAGTGCCCGGCCGCGTCGAGCTGGCCGTGCGCGATCACTCCCTGGCCTTCGCGAAACAGGTCGGGCAGGATGCCTTCAAAGCTGACCGGTACGTCGTGGAGGCCGTCGGTAACGGTGAACTCGACCTTGAGGCTGTCGGGGTCGCGACTGACCGAATTGGCAGCCACCAGACCGCCGAGGCGAATCTGGCGGTCGGCGGGTGCCGCGGCGGCATGTACATCGGTGGGACTGACGAAATAAAGCATGTTGTCATTGAGTGCAGTGATGGCCACGGCGGTGGCAGCGCCCACGCCGAGGACGATCAACGCCACCAGGGCCAGTCTTTTCTTACGCGTCGGTGTCATCGTAGTTTCCGGTCTGTAGTGCTTGTTCCTCGCGCAGTTCGGCGATGAGCTGCCGCCTGCGCACGCGCGGCTGCAGGAATTGCCAGGCCATGATCACGGCGAACAGGCCGTAGCTGCTCCAAACGTAGAAGGCGTAGTCGAGTTGCGGGATCATGTCTTTCCTTTCGCTGTGTCCTGTCCGATCACGCGGCCAATCCAGTTCTTGCGTCGGTCCTGCTCGATCAGATCGTTGCGGGCACGGTCGAGCAGCGCCCCTCCGAACATCAGTTTGACGCCCACGGTCATCCAGATCAGCGGCGACAGCATGCTCGAGTGCATTCGTGATTCGCCCAGCAGGCGGATCGTCGCGCCCTGGTGCAGGGTGGTCCACCATTCTACCGAGAAGTGGATCAGCGGGATATTGACCAGCCCCACCAGCACGAGGATGCAGGCCACGCGGGCGCCCTTGCGCCGATCCTCGAAGGCGGCGTAGAGCCCCATGATGCCCAGATAGATGAACAGCAGCACCAGCATCGACGTCAGGCGCGCATCCCAGGCCCACCAGGTGCCCCACATGGGCTTGCCCCACAGCGAGCCGGTGGCCAGGCAGAGCGCCGTGAGCCCGGCGCCGATCGGAGCGGCTGCCATGGCCATGATCTCGACGGTGCGAATGCGCCAGATCAGCGCGATGGCGGCCAGAACCGCCATGATGAGATAGCTGGCGAGCGCTTGCCACGCCGCTGGCACGTGAATGAACAGGATGCGATAGCTGTCGCCTTGCTGATAATCGGGCGGCACGATGTAAAGCGCCTGGTAGAGGCCGATGGCGGCGCAGACCAGGAAACCAGCCCACAGCCAGGGCGACAGAACGCGACAGAGCCGGTAGAAGGTTGGCGGTGAGCCCAGGCGGTGAAAGCCGACTTTCAGACGCTGAAAAATCATTCGATGTTCAACCTCAGTGCAGCGGTGGTGGCAAACGGGACCAGGGTCACGGCAAGAATCAGCAGCGCCGACAGCAGGCCCAGGTGCGCTCGCGCCGACAAGCCTTCCGCAGCAGCCGTCACGCCGCCGGTTGCGAAGATCAGTACAGGCACCACCATCGGGAACACCAGGATGGACAACAGAACGCTGCCGCGGTTCGTTCCCAGGGTCAGTGCACTGGCCAGACCGCCGACCAGGCTGAGAATCGGCGTGCCGATGAGCAGGGTCAGCATCAGCGTGGGCAGGGCGCGGTCCGGCAGATACAGCATTTGCGCCGCCAGCGGGGCGAATACGATCACCGGTACACCGGTGATCAACCAGTGGCTGAACAGGCGAGTGGCGACTAGCGGGCCGGGCGACGACGCGCCCACCCACCACTGCTCCAGGGTGCCGTCTTCAAGATCGGGCCGGAACAGCTGCTCCAGGGCGAGCAGGCTGGCCAGCAGCGCCGCGACCCAGATCATTCCCGGTGCGATGCTGGCCAGCAGGTTTGGCCCGGGGCCGACGCCCAGCGGCACCAGAATGATGACAGCAAACAGAAAGATCAGCGGCATCAGTGATTCGCCGCCGTGGCGCAGAGCCAGGCGCAGGTCGCGGCGCAGCAGGGCGTTCATGCGTCCGATCATGCCGTCTGTTCCGATTGTGGTTGCGTGTGTCGCCGAATCGTGAGCAGTACCGGCTCGCGTTGGATCAGCGGCTGGCGCTGGTGCGTGGAGAGTACGGCTGAACCATCGCGGCCGAGCTGCTCCTGCAACAGCGCATCGACCAGCGCGCAGCCGTCGTCATCCAGGCTGGCGTAGGGCTCATCGAGCAGCCACACGGCCGCCGGTGCCACCAGCAGGGCGGCCAGGCCGAGGCGGCGTTTCTGGCCGGCTGACAGCGCGCGCGCCGGGCGCAGGCCCAGGCCGGCCAGGCCCACCCGGGCCAGCGCGCGGCTGTTGCTCATGCCGCTGGTCGTGCCCCGGAAGCGACGCTGGAACTGAAGGTTCTCCCGACAGCTGAGTTCACCCTTGATCGCCGCCTGGTGCCCGAGAAAAGCTATCGGCGCCCGCCGCTGGATGTCCCCGCACGACGGCGACAGGATGCCGGCCAGCAGTCTCAAGAGCGTGGTTTTGCCGGACCCGTTGGCGCCGCGTACCACCAGCGCCTGACCACCCCCGAGCGCCAGGTCGACGGGCTCGAACACCAGCTCGCCGGCGCGCGCAAAGCCGGCCTGTTTGGCCTCGAGCAGGGCGCGCATCAGTGGGCTCGTCCGGCCCAGAAGGGCAGGGTATGCGGCCAGCATGGCCCGTACAGCCGCAGTTCGGCCGGCTGGCTGGCACGTCCGGTGACGATTGCGGCCTGCCCGAATGTCTCCGCCATGCGATCCAGGGTGGCCGGCTCGGCGTCGATGAACAGCAGGCCGCTTTCGTCCGGCCAGTCACCGTCCGGGGCGCGGTTGACGGCGGGGTGGTGTTCCCGTCCCAGGTTCGCAGCCTTTGTCAGCAACTGCCGATGGCGCGCCAGGTTGGTACGCTCGCCCAGCTGTCTTGCGCCCGGGTTGAATGCTGTCACGATCGCCCAGGGTCGGTCGTGAAGCGCTTGATCGAGGGCGCTGTGAGTCTGCCCGACTCGAATGCTGTATTCGTGCCGATCGATGGTCACCCGGTAATCGGTGCGCGAGAATGCCTGCAGGAGCGCTTCGGGCGAGTGCTGGTCGGTCTGGTTCTTCATCGACTTCGGGCGGTTGTCCGGATATGACGACTGACAACGTAGTATTTTAGCGTGTGAGACAGCTCGGGCATGACCTGAGTTAAATCCATTGCAATTATTCGAGGGGTCTACTGAAATCGCGATGCCCAGCTTTGATTATGACCTGTTCGTGCTCGGTGCCGGCTCCGGCGGAGTGCGAGCATCCCGAATTGCCGCCGGCCACGGTGCCCGCGTGGCCGTCTGCGAGGAGTCACGCGTTGGCGGAACCTGCGTGATTCGCGGCTGCGTGCCCAAGAAACTGCTGGTGTATGCATCGCAGTTCTCCGAGTATTTCGAGGACGCAGCCGGCCACGGCTGGAGTGTGGGCGATACAGCGTTCTCCTGGCCCGATCTGATTGCGGCCAAGGACCAGGAGATCGACCGTCTCAACGGCATCTACCACAAGCTGCTCGACAACGCCGGGGTCACGCTTCACGAAGGCCGGGGGCGCTTGATCGACCGACACACCGTGGAGGTGGACGGGCGCCGCTGGAGTGCCGAAAAGATTCTCATTGCCACCGGCGGACGACCCTGGGTGCCGGACATCCCCGGTGCCGGGCTGGGAATCACCTCCGACGAGGCTTTCCATCTGGACACTCTGCCCAAGCGCGTTCTGGTTGCCGGTGCCGGCTACATCGCCGTCGAGTTTGCCGGCATTTTCCAGGGCATGGGCAGCGACGTCACGCTGGCCTATCGGCGTGACCTGATTCTGCGCGGGTTCGACGACGACGTGCGTCAGGCCGTGGAGGCCGGCATGCGCGGTCGCGGCATCGCTGTTCAGTATCACAGCTCGCCTGCGCGCCTGGAGCGGTGCGATGACGGCATCGCCGTGACCTTTTCCGACGATCGCCGCCAGGTCTTCGACTGCGTCATGTTCGCAACCGGCCGTTCTCCCTACACCTGGGATCTGGGCCTGGAAGAGGTGGGCGTGCATACGGGCGCGGAAAATCGCATCGAGGTCGACCACTACAGCCGCACCAATGTCGACAACATCTTCGCCGTTGGCGATGTCACCGACCGGCTCAATCTCACGCCGGTGGCGCTGATGGAAGGCCACGCCTTTGCCGATACGCAGTTTGGCGGCATGGATCGACCGGTGGACCATGCCGCTACGCCGGCGGCCGTGTTCAGTCAACCGCCGGTCGGCACCGTGGGGTTGTCCGAAGCGGAGGCAAGGGAGCAGTACGAACAGGTTCGCATTTTCCGGTCGTCCTTTACGCCGATGAAATACACCCTCAGCGAACGGCAGGAAAAAAGCATGATGAAGCTGGTGGTGGATGCCGGCAGCGATCGAGTGCTCGGCTGTCACGTAGTCGGCCCGGATGCGCCGGAAATCATCCAGGGCTTTGCCGTGGCGGTTAGGGCACAATTGACCAAGGCGGATTTCGACCGCACTATCGGAATCCACCCCAGTAGCGCCGAGGAGCTGGTGACCCTTCGTCAGCCCGTCGCGTCATGACACAGTCTGGATCAGGCAGGGAAAAGTCGATGAAGTCAGGGATCGGATTTTTTATCGTTGGGGTTTTCACGGCGCTGGGACTCGCCTTTTCGAGTTCGGCACCGGTGTCAGCTGCTCAGGCCAGCTTTGTCGTTCCCGGCAAGTGGATCGTGGAACTGGAAGCGCCACCGGCGGTGGCCTATGAAGGCGGACCGGTTGCCGTGCTGCACGATGAGGGTGGCGGGAGCACCGGCAAGCGCCTGGCGCCGACCTCGCCGCGCGCGACGGGGCGACAGCGTTACGATGCGCACACGGCGGAAGTGGCAGCGTATACCGCTTACCTGGGCCAGCAGCGCGACAGCGTACTGGAGCGGGCCAGCGATCGGCTGGGCCGCACGGTTACGGCCAGGCGCGTGTATGCGCATGTCTTCAACGGCTTTGAGGCGAGCTTGAGCGCCGAAGAGGCCGATGAGGTGGCCCGCTTGCCCGGCGTTCGCAGCGTCCAGCCGGTCATGGCCTACAAGATGCAGCTGGATGCCGGCCCGGAGCTGATCGGCGCGCGGCGCGTGCACGCGGGGCTGGCCGGCATGCCCGCCAACGGCGGCGAGGGGACGGTCGTGGGCATCATCGACAGCGGCATCAACTGGGAGCACCTGTATTTCTCGGACGACGACCTGGCTTCCGGGCACGTCTTTTCGAACCCGTATGGCCGGCAGCTCGGTGAGTGCTCGAAAGCAAATGTCGAGTGCAACGACAAGCTGGTGGGGGTCTACGACTTCACCATCGAGGGCACCGACGGCAAGGACCCAGAGGGCCATGGCACGCACGTAGCGTCGATAGCGGCCGGCGTGCCGTGGAGCTTTACGCTGACGGACTCGGGCAGCTACCTGTATGACACCACCGGGGTGGCGCCGCATGCCAACATCATTTCCTACAAGGTCTGCTACAAGGAGCATCCCAGCAACGAGGATCTGAACGAAAGCTGTGAAAGCAGCGCCATCAGAGAAGCCTGGGAGCAAGCGGTGATCGACGGCGTCGATGTGGTCAACTACTCCATCGGAAGCGACGCGGCTGACCCCTGGGCCAGTGCGATACCGCTTCTGAACCTGTGGGACGCCGGAATTCCTTTCGTGACCTCGGCCGGCAACGCCGGCCCGGGCAGCGAAACGATCGGCTCGCCGGCCAATGCGCCCTGGGCCTTTGCCGTGGGCAGTACGACGCATGGACGTCAGGTCGGCTCAAGGGCCACGGTCGCGGGTCTGCGCGACCTGGTGGTGACCTACGGCAGCGGCCCGCCCCTGTCGTCGGCGCTGACCGCCCCACTGATTGCCGCCGATGACGTAGCCAGCAACAATCTGGGCTGCAATGCCTTCCCCGCCGCTTCGCTGCAACAGGCGATCGTGCTGATCGAGCGCGGCAACTGCACGTTTGCCGACAAGGTCAGGCATGCGGCCAACGCCGGTGCAGCCGGCGTCCTGGTCTACAACAGTGTCTCCGGTCCGCCCATCATCATGGGGGGGCTCGAAGGCAGCACCATTCCGGCAGCGATGATGAGCCGCCCGGACGGCCTGGCGGTTCGCGCGGCGATGGCCGAGCAGAGCTATCCGGGAGCGACGCTGAGCACCGAGGGCTTTGCCTCCATCAATGAAGGCCTTCAGGATTTCATGTCGGACTTCAGCTCCCGCGGGCCGAACGTCTTTCCGCCGGGCGTGATGAAGCCCAACGTCGTGGCGCCGGGATCCAACATCGTGGCCGGCTGGTATGACGGCGCCAATTCCGTTGCGACGGCCAGCGGCACCTCGATGGCGAGCCCGCATGTGGCCGGCTCGGTGGCGCTGTTGAAGTCGATTCACCCGGACTGGACCCCGGCCATGCTGCAGTCAGCGCTGGAGACAACGGCCGAGACCGTGCCGCTGCGCAATGGAGAAGATGCCGCCGGCATGCCCGACCGCGGCAGCGGCCGGGTTCGCGTTGACCTGGCGGCGCGTGCCGGGCTGTACCTGCCCATCTCGCGGCGAGACTTCGAGCGCGCCAACCCCGCCATTGGCGGTGATCCGGCAAAGCTCAATCTGCCCGGGGTCTGGGGTCCTGACTGCCTCTCGACGTGTTCGTTTACCCGCAAGGTCCGCGCCATCGAAGCTGGTGCCTGGGAGGTGAAGACGACCGGAGACGTCGAGATTTCGGTGACCCCGCAGCGCTTCGAACTGGCGGCGGGTGAAACCCGGACGCTGCAGATCGAGGTCGAGACCGGCGCCTTGTTTGCCGGCGCGCTGGGGCACGGGCAGGTTGAACTTCGGCCCACCCGGGGAGACTTCGTTTCGCAACAGCTGAGAGTCGGTGTGCAGGTGGCCGCGATCGAGCTGCCCTCGACGGTCGAGTTCGAGGTCGACAGCAACCGCGGGCGACGCAGCCAGCGCGTCACCTCCGGGCCGCTGCCTGAGCCGGTTTTCCGGACCAGCGACCTGGTCGCGGTGACCAGAGAGGCATTCCTGCTGCCCCAGGACAGCACCCGTGACGACCCTTATTCCGGCAACGATGGTCGCAAGACATTTCTGATCGATGTGCCGCAGGATGCGCTGCTGCTGATGGCCGAGATTGTCTCTTCGGCGGCAGTGGATATCGATCTGTACGTTGGTCGTGACGACAACGGCAACGGTCGCGCCGATGAGTCCGAGGAGGTTTGCAAATCCACTACTCCGGGTGAGCTGGAGCAGTGCCTGATCGAGTCACCGGCTGCCGGGACCTGGTGGGTGCTGGTGCAGAACTGGCGATCGTCTGTGACCGGTCGACGCGACCCGGTTGAACTGGAGATGGCCGCCCTGGGGGTCAGCGACGAACCCGGATTCAGCGTCACCGGCCCGGGGTTCCACCCGGGCGGCGAGCTGGAGCTCGGGTTCTCCTGGGATGAGCCGACCATGCTCAGAGATCAGCGTCGGGTGGCTGCCGTGGAGCTGAGCAGCTCACCGGACGCGCTCGGAGACCAGGGAATCGTGCCGGTCTACGTGACGCGAACGGCTGCCAATGCTCCGCAGCCGACCGCCCTGTTTCACGGTGAGACCCGCGCCGTCGTTCTTCCGGGCACAAGCCGGCACGATCTGCTGTTTGTCGACGTGCCGCCCTCGGCACGCCGGCTGGAAGTGACAATCAAGGGCGACAGTCGCGTTGAAGGTGAACTCCATCGACTGGATTTTGCACGGATCAAGGGCCATGCCCCGGCCACGCCGCCGGCCCCGACCGGAGCTCCGCTGAGCAGCGGCAAAGCGTCATCCGCGGGCTTTACGCTCAAGCAGGCGGCTTCCGGCGGCAGCACGTTGACTGCCGGCCGCTACTATGTAGTGCTGAAAAATGACGCGGCCGACGAGCGCCGGGTCGAGGTCAGCGTAAACCTCACCGAATCAGCCGCCGCCGGGCTGCCGCGCTTCGGCCTGTGGAGCGCGCGCGACCGCGACACCTATCAGGGTTTCGAATGGGCTGAGGGCGGTGCCGGTCTGATTGTCTGGTACAGCTACGATGACGCCGGGCTGCCGGTGTTCTACAACGCCATCGGTCCGGTCGCACCGGATCGCTCGACCTGGTCGGCAGACCTGCTGCGAACCACCAGCATTGGTGTGCGCAACAACATCAGTACGGTCGGACAGCTCGGAGTGACGGCCATCGACGACGATGACATGATCGTTTCCTGGCGGCTCAACGGTACTCACGGCTCCGAGCGCCTGTCGCCCGACAGCCCCATGACCTGTCCGCAGGTTGGCGGTCAAATGGTTGACTACAGCGGCCACTGGAGCGTGCCCGGCGAGGCTCAGGGCGGTACCACCATGATCGTTACCGCGTCGACGCAGGCTCAGGTACGCTATTATTTTGATCAGCTGGGCGTGGGGCGCTGGGTGATTACCAGCGACTCTGCCGGCGCCGGGCCGCTGGCCGAACAGCTTGATGTGCTGGATGTGCGCGGGTTCTGCCCCGGCTGTGAACCGGTTGAGGTCAGCTGGGAGACGGTCGGCAGCTATTCACGCGTGTTCGAAGATGAATATACCGCGACTGAAATCCTGGAATTCAAGTCGAGTCCGCCGCTGAACCAGCCGTATGCAACCGAGGTGGACATCAAGCGGCTGACGGCGCCCCGGAACTGTCCGTAGGAGCATTGACACACCGCATCGGCCTGGTGAATCCAGGCCGATGCGATCGGTCTCATCCAAAGCCCTGTCGATATGATCAGAGATCACAAGGTCGTGGTAGTCATGCCCGCCTACAATGCGGCGCGAACGCTGGAGCAGACGCTGGCGGAGGTGTCGCGTGAGGTGGTCGATGAGGTCATTCTGGTCGACGACGCCAGCCAGGACGATACTGCCGAGCTGGCGCGGGAGCTGGGAATAGAGCAGGTCATACGGCATGACCGCAATCGCGGCTACGGTGGCAATCAGAAAACCTGCTATCGGGCCGCGCTGGCGCGCGGGGCCGATATCGTGATCATGCTGCACCCGGACTACCAATACAATCCGCGTCTGATTCCGGCCATGGCGGAGCTGGTGGCCAGCGGTCTGTTTCCGGTCGTGCTGGGCTCGCGCATTCTCGGCGGCGGCGCCCTCAGCGGCGGCATGCCGGTCTACAAGTACATTGCCAACCGGTTTCTTACCGCCTTCCAGAACCTGTGCACGGGTGCCAAGCTGTCGGAGTATCACACCGGTTACCGCGCTTTTTCTGCGCACATCCTCGAGCAGCTCGATCTCGACGGCAACTCGGACGACTTCATTTTCGACAACCAGATGCTGGCTCAAGTCCTGGCGCGCGGGCATCGCATAGGCGAGATCAGCTGCCCGACGCACTATTTCAGCGACGCCTCTTCGATCAACTTCAGGCGCTCGGTAACCTACGGCCTGGGCGTGCTCGGGATCTCCCTGCAGCATCTGCTCGCCCGCAGCCGGTTGTATCGACCGCGATGGTGGCGGACATAGTCGCCTCGCGGCGCATGACCGGCCGCTTCTGGTTTGTGCTGCTGTGGCTTGCGGTCGTCGTTGCCGCCGCCTGGCTCAGGCTGTGGCAGATCGATTTGCAGATTCTGCTCGATGACGAGTGGCATGCACTGCATCGGCTGATGCACGCCAGCTACGGCGAGATCTTTCTCAGTTTCGGTCACGCTGACTACTGTATTCCGCTCACGCTGATGTTCAAGGCCCTGGCCGAGACCGTCGGCCTGCATGCATGGCAGATGCGGGCGCTGCCGATGCTGTCTGGACTGGCGGCGGTGGTGCTGCTGCCCTGGCTGTTGCGTACCTGGCTGCGGCCCGGTGAGCGTCTGTGCCTGGGTGCGTTGATCGCGATCTCGCCGCTGCTGGTGCATTTTTCGCGCTATGCGCGCCCTTATGCGCTGGTTGTTCTGCTGGGCTTTGCGGCCATCATCCTGTTGTGGCACTGGTGGCATCACGGCGGCCGTGGGCGCGCTGCCGGTTTTCTGGCCTGCGCCGTGGCCGCGGCCTGGCTGCACCCGCTGACCACGCTCTACACCGGCGCGGCGCTGAGCTGGTTTGCGGTGGCGGGGCTGTGGCGCTGGCGCCAGGGGCAGGGCGCAGCGACTTTCTGGAAGACTGTCGCGCTCGGCGCGACCACCACGCTTGCCTGCAGCGCGCTGATTCTGCCGCCACTGCTGGCTGATACCGGCGCCATTGCGGTCAAGGCCGGCAAGCATTCGATCGAGCTCGAGACCCTGGCACGGAGCTGGGAAATGGTCCTTGGCCTGGGGCGTCCCTGGCTGGCGGCGCTGCTGGCGGTGCCGGTGGCCGTGGGAGGGCACCTGCTCTGGCGCCGCGATCGGGCGTTCCTCATCTTCTGGCTGGTGTTGAGCGCCGCGGTCGGTGGTGTCCTCCAGGTCCTGGGGCCGGAGTGGATCCGCCATGCTCTCGTGCTGGTGCGCTACATGGCGATTTCGGTTCCTGTTGTCCTGGCGCTGCTAGCGATCGGCCTGGTGCATATCGTGCTGGTGATCATCCGTTGGGCCGGACGCGCCGGGCAGCCCGCGGCAGCCGTGGCCCTGTTGCTGGTCGGCGGCCTTTATCTTGCCGGTCCGCTGCCGGCGGTCTACAGCGGTATCAACCAGTTCACCAACGCGGTGCGTTACCAGGTTGACTACAATTTTCAGCGCAGCGTCTACCATGGCATCATGGCGCCGCTCGAGACGCCGCCGTTCTACCGTGAGATTGCCGCCGCTGAGGAAGAATGGATCGTAGTCGAGGCTGCCTGGTATTTCGAGACGAACTTCACCCCGATTTCGGAATTTCAGCGTGAGCATCAGCTCGAGGTCGAGATCGGCATGATCAGCGGGCTGTGCACCGACTGGGTCGCAGGCGAGCTCGATCCGGATGACGGTCTCGAAATCGAGCTGCGGCAGTTTGTCCATCTCAGCGATGTGCTTGCCGAGCCGGGCTCCGTCAATCGCCTGGTGGTTTTCCACCTGGGCAACCCGTTCGACCACCCGACCAGACCCTTACCCGATCTCTCACCTTGTATCGAGGCCTTTCGCGAGCAGGTCGGGCCGCCCTGGTACGAAAGCGAAGACCACGTCGTGTTCAGGCTTCCGGCGTCAGGCCGGGGAGACGACGCCTGAGCAGCCACGACGCACAGACCAGAAGCACCACACCGAGCATGGGCAGGCCGATTTCGGGTTCCAGCAGCAGCGCCGGCGACATCAGGCCGCGGGCGTCGAGCAGGGCGTCGAGACCGGAGCCGACGCCGGCGTAGACGATGGCCGACGGCGTCAGCCCGATCAATGAGGCGATCAGAAAGCGACTGAGATCGATGCGGGTAAAGGCAGAGCCGGCATTGACCGCAAAACAGGGCGCGACCGGAACGATGCGCAGCAGGGTGACGTAGAAAAACGCGTTTCTGTCCATCAGCGCGAATATCTTCCGCGCGCGTCCCTCGCGCAGAAAGGCGCTGTCCTCGCGCACGCCGAGCAGCCGCATCAGCGTGAAGGTCAGTACCGCTCCTGCGGTCATGCCGGCGAGCGCTGCCGCTGCCCCCACGCCGGCCCCGAACAGAAAGCCGCCGGCCACCGTGAACACGGTCGCCGCCGGCAGCGTCAGCGTGATCAATACGGCAAAAGCCAGGATATAGATGGCCACGCCGGGCCAGTAGTGGGTGGCAACCATGCCTTCGAGCTGCCCGACCAGCCTGAGCACAGAGGCCTGGCCGATATCGGTCAGCGCCACGGCAAAGGCAAGCACGATCGACAGCGCCAGGGCGGCCAGGGCCAGCTTGAAAGGTTTGTGTCGCATGGTATTCAGCGCTTGTCGACGGCCAGCATCCGGCCGGTCAGGTCGACAAAGCGCTCGACGTCCTCGCGGTTGTTGTAGAGCGGCGCCGGCGCGACCCGGATGATGTCGGGCGGACGCCAGTCGCATGTGACACCGTGCGCCTCGAGACGTTCGAGCAACCGCCGGCTTTCCTGCTCGCCGGCGTGCAGCCTCAGCGACAGCTGGCAGCCGCGGCGGTGCGGTTCCAGCGGCGTAATGATATCGACTTGATCCTGTAGTTCCTGCGTGAGCAGATGAGCCAGATAGCCGGTCAGCTCCAGCGAGGCGTGGCGCAGGGGCGCGATGCCCCCGGCATCATCAAAAAGCTGCAGCGAGGCCAGCAGGGGCGCGCTGGCCAGAACCGGCAGGGTCGAGAGCTGCCAGCCGGCGGCCCCGGGCTGCGGTCGAAATTGCGGCTGCATCCGGAAGCGGGTGCTGACCTCCTGGCCCCACCAACCGGCAAGACGCGGACCGTCGAAGTGCGCGTGGCGGGCGTGCACGAACAGGCCGGCAATGGCGCCGGGGCCGGCGTTGAGATACTTGTAGCTGCACCAGACGGCAAAATCGGGCCCGTCGTCGTGCAACTGCAGGGGAACATTGCCTACTGCATGCGCCAGATCCAGGCCCACTGCGGCGCCGGCCTTGCGCGCTGCGCGACAGACGCGCCCGATATCGAAAACCTGCCCCGTGGCGTATTGCACCCCCGGCCAGAGCACGAGCGCGACCTGATCGCCGTAGCGCTCGAGGTAGTCTTCGAGATCTTGCTCATGCAGCAGGCCGTCGCGACGGGTGGCGAGCTCGACGAGATCGTGTTCGGAATCGAGGCCGTGGAGGTGCAGCTGCGAGGCCACTGCGTAGCGGTCCGACGGGAAGCTGCCTTTCTCGATGATGATGCGCCGGCGCCTTGCTGTCGGCTGGTAGAAGCTGATCAGCATCTGGTGCAGGTTGGCGGTGAGCGTGCCGGTAGCGACCACCTCTTCCTGATGGGCGCCCAACAGGCGCGCCAGCGCGTCGCCAAGCAGCTCGTGATAACCGGTCCAGGCCGTGGGCCCGTCGAAATGGCCGGCCACACCCAGCCGGGCCCAGCGCTCCAGCTCGGCATCGACGGTGTCGGCAGCATCGCGGGGCTGCGCGCCCAGGGAGTGCCCGCACAAGTAGGTGCCCGGTTGGCCGGCGGCGCCGGCGCCGCCGGGTATGCGAAAGCGGTCACGAAACCGACCGGGTGTGAATCCGGTTGTGGGTGTGGCGTGGGTCATGGTTCGAACAGTCCGTGGTTCGAGCAGTCAGGCAAACAAAGGTGCAGGGGCAGCATAGCCGGAAACCCGTCGAGCCGAAAGGCGCCGGCGATGTCGACGGGTGCCGCGCTGCAGGTGCCGCTACAATGGCGTTCGCTGACGCCGCGTCAGCTCATGCCACGCCATTCATGGAACATTCGCAATGAAGGTTTCCGACTTTCAGTTCGATCTGCCCGAAGATCAGATCGCGCAGTACCCGCTCGCCGAACGTTCGGCGAGTCGGCTGCTGCAGCTCGAGCGCAGGAGCGGTCGCTGGCATGATCGCCGGTTTGCCGAGCTGCCCGAGCTGCTGGCGCCGGAAGATCTGCTGGTGTTCAACAACACCCGAGTCATCCCGGCTCGTCTGTGGGCGCGCAAGGAAAGTGGCGGCCGCGTCGAGATCATGATCGAGCGTGTGGTCTCCGATCGGGAAGCGATCGTGCAGCTGCGAGCCAACCGCAAGCCGGTGATCGACTCACGGTTGTTCATCGATGGTCAGGCCGAGTTGTGTGTATGCGGCCGCGAGGAGGCGTTCTGGCGCCTGAGTATCGTGTCCGGTCCGGGCTGGTCTGCGCTGCTGGAGGCGGTTGGCCACATGCCGCTGCCGCCTTATATCGAGCGCAGCGACGAGGCGCTGGACGCGGAGCGCTACCAGACGGTTTTCGCGAAGGTGCCCGGCGCGGTGGCGGCACCTACCGCCGGCTTGCATTTCGACGCCTCCGTCTTTGCCGGCCTCGACGCGCTGGGCGTGCACCGCGCGGAGTGCACCCTGCACGTTGGTGCCGGCACTTTCCAGCCGGTGCGCGTCGAGCGGATTTCCGAGCACCGCATGCACGCCGAGTGGCTGTCGGTTTCCGACAGTCTGGTCGCGGCCGTGGAAGCCGCACGTGCTCGCGGCGGCCGGGTGATTGCGGTTGGCACCACCGCCGTACGCGCCCTGGAGACAGCCGCCGCTGGCGGCAGGTTGACCGCATTTGCTGGCGACAGTCGGCTGTTTCTTCATCCGGGCAGCCAGTTCCGGGTGGTCGACGCAATGATCACCAACTTTCACTTGCCCGGTTCGACCCTGCTGATGCTGGTCAGCGCCTTCGCCGGACGCGAAAATGTGCTGGCGGCTTATCGCCATGCAGTCGAGGCCGGGTATCGTTTCTTCAGCTATGGCGACGCCATGTTCATTGGGTGAGCCATTGTGTGTGAAGATCAAACACTTGGGAAATTGATTTCAGATGAATTTTGAGCTCCTCGCCAATGATCGCGATGCCCGTCGGGGGCGGTTGACCTTCGAGCGCGGCACCGTTGAAACGCCGGCCTTCATGCCGGTGGGAACCTATGGAACGGTCAAGGCGATGACGCCCGAGGAGCTGCGAACGATCGGCGCGGAGATGATTCTGGGCAACACCTTCCACCTGATGTTGCGTCCGGGCACGGAGGTCATCGCCGCCCACGGCGACCTGCACGATTTCATGGGCTGGAACGGGCCGATCCTGACCGATTCCGGTGGTTTTCAGGTTTTCAGCCTGGCCGACCGGCGCAGGCTGAGCGAAGACGGCGTGACTTTCGCATCGCCGGTGGATGGGGCCCGGGTGTTTCTCGGGCCTGAAGAGTCGATGGCGGTGCAGCGTGCGCTGGGTGCGGACATTGTCATGATCTTTGACGAATGTACGCCGTACCCGGCCACTCAGGCCCAGGCGCGCGAATCCATGGAGCGCTCCCTGCGCTGGGCCGAGCGTTCGCGTCAAGCGCATGCGGACAATCCGGCGGCGCTGTTCGGCATCGTGCAGGGCGGAATGTATCCGCAATTGCGCCGGCGCTCCAGCGAGGGGCTGCTCGAAATCGGTTTCGACGGCTACGCCATTGGCGGCCTGAGTGTCGGTGAGCCTGCCGGCGAACGGGAAGCGATGCTCGAGGCGACCTGTCCGCTGCTGCCGACCGGGCAGCCGCGGTATCTCATGGGGGTCGGGCGCCCCGAAGATCTGGTGGCCGCGGTGGCGCGCGGAGTGGACATGTTCGACTGCGTGATGCCCACGCGTAACGCCCGCAACGGCCACCTGTTTACCAGCCGCGGCGTGGTCAGGATCCGCAATGCCCGCCACACCAGCGATACCGGCCCGATCGACCCCGAGTGCGAGTGCTATACCTGTCGCCATCATTCACGCGCCTATCTCAAGCACCTGGACAAGTGCAACGAGATTCTCGGTCACCGCCTGGCCACCATCCACAACCTGCATTACTACCAGGCCCTCATGCAGCGCATGCGCCGCGCCATCGAGGCGGGAAACTTCCAGCGCCTGGCGCGGGAGCTGACCGCAGGCTGGGCGCGGCAGGACGCCTGAGCGCTGAAAGCGGCCGACCCGCCGGGCGGTATGGTCGTAGCCGGTCAGCTGTGCAATAATTGCGCGTTTGGATTCCTTCTCAGCGGTCCCAAGATACGCTGTGACGTGAAACGTTTTTTCTCAAGGAAGAATCTATGGATTTTCTGATCTCCAGTGCCCTGGCGCAGGATGCAGCGGGCCAGGCGCCCTCCATGCTCGGCAGCCTGCTGCCGCTGATCCTGATTGTCGTCATCTTCTGGTTCTTGCTCATTCGTCCGCAAATGAAGCGCAACAAGCAGCATCGCGAGCTGGTTGCCGCCCTGTCGGCGGGTGACGAGGTGGTAACCGCCGGCGGCATGCTCGGCAAGATCACCGAAGTGGGCGAGAGCTTTGTTTCCGTGGAGCTGACCGAGGGGGTGATCATCAAGGTGCAGAAGCACTCGGTGGCGCAGGTCGTGCCGAAGGGAACGATCGACTCTTCGAGCTGACCGGGTATTCATGCCTTGCAGGCCCGGCGCTCGCTTTCCAAATAATCAGAACCAACGAATGATTGACTCATGAATCGATTTCCACCCTGGAAGTACGCCCTGCTGATCATCGTGCTCGGCCTCGGGCTTGTGTACGCCCTGCCAAACATCTACGGCGACGATCCGGCTGTTCAGGTCTCGTCCGCGCGCGGCTTCGATCTGCAGCAGGAGCTGGTCGGCCAGGTCGAGCGAACGCTCGAATCGGCCGGTATCGAGCACGGGCGCAGCGAGTTCTCGCCGCAGCGGATCCTGATACGCTTTGCCAACAGTGACCGGCAGCTGCGGGCCGCCGACGCCCTGCGCGATGCCCTCGATGACGATGAGTATGTCGTCGCCCTGAACCTGGCGCCGGCCACGCCGGCGTGGCTGGCGGGGCTGAATGCCGAGCCGATGGTGCTTGGGCTGGATCTGCAGGGTGGTGTGCATTTTCTCATGCAGGTCGATATGGAGGCCGCCCGCAAACAACGCCTCAACAGCTATGTCGATTCCATCCGCGGCCTGCTGCGCGACGCCGGCATCCGCTATCGCTCGGTGCGTGTTGCCGGCAAGACGGTGGTGGCCGAGCTGCGTACCGAAGAACACCGCAACGAGGCGCGCGAGATTCTCACGCGCGAACTCGAGGGCCTGAGCATCGAATCGGCTGACAGCGGGCAGACCCATAACCTGCGTGCGAGCATCACCGACGAGTTTCTGCAGGAGGTTCAGCAGAACGCGCTCACGCAGAACATGACCACCTTGCGTGCCCGCGTCAACGAGCTTGGCGTGGCCGAGCCGGTCATCCAGCAGCAGGGCGGCAACCGTATCGTGGTGCAGCTGCCGGGCGTGCAGGATACCGCTCAGGCCAAACGCGTGCTGGGGGCAACGGCAACCATCGAGTATCGCGCGGTCGATGAGCAGAACGATCCCTACGAAGCCGAACGCACCGGCCGCGTGCCGCCGGGTTCCATGCTTTATCACATGCGCAGCGGCGAGCCCATTCTCCTGTCGCGCGAGGTGATTGCATCGGGTCAGAACCTGATCGGCGCAGCCGCCGGCTTCGACCAGCAGTCGGGCCAGCCCAACGTGGTGGTCACGCTCGACGGCGAGGGTGCCCGCCGCATGCGTGATCACACCAGCCAGAATGTCGGCAATCGCCTGGCGGTGGTATTCATCGAATATCGCCCGGAAACCAGAATGGTCGACGGCGAGGAAGTGCACAGCACCCGCCGCGTGGAAGAAGTGGTTTCCGCCCCGGTCACGCGCGAGCCTTTCGGCAAGCGTTTCCAGACCACGGGCCTGGGCTCGGCAACCGAAGCTGCCCAGCTGGCCATGCTGCTGCGCGCCGGTGCGCTGGCAGCGCCAATGCAGATCATCGAGGAGCGAACGGTCGGCCCCAGCCTGGGTCAGGACAATATCGATCAGGGCTTCATGTCGGTCGTGATCGGTTTCGCGCTGGTGCTCATCATCATGGCGGTTTACTACAAGGTCTTCGGATTGATCGCCAACCTTGCTTTGACTGCCAACCTGGTATTGATCGTTGCTCTGCTGTCGCTGCTGGGCGCGACGCTGACCCTTCCGGGGATTGCCGGGATCGTGCTGACCGTCGGCATGGCCGTCGATGCCAACGTGCTGATTTTCGAACGTATTCGGGAGGAGCTGCGTAACGGCAACACGCCGCAGGCATCCATCCGCTCCGGCTATGAGAAAGCGTTCTCGACCATCGCCGACGCCAACGTCACCACGCTGATCGCCGCCATCGTGCTGTTCATGTTCGGTACCGGCTCGATCAAGGGTTTTGCGGTGACGCTCAGCCTGGGTATTGTCACCTCCATGTTCACGGCCATTCTGGGCACGCGCGGCGTGGTTTCGCTGGTCTACGGCGGCCGCAAGCGCGTCAAGTCACTGGCCATCTGAGGAGCGTCGAATCGTCATGGATATCTTGAAACGCCAAACCCGCATCAACTTCCTGCGCTACGGCAATGTCGCCCTGGTGATCTCTGCGTTGGTGCTGATTGCCGGCATCGTATCGCTGTCGACGCGCGGCCTGGACTTCGGGCTGGATTTCACCGGCGGCACGCTGATCGAGCTGCATTACCCGCAGGCGCCGGAGCTCAACGACATTCGCCAGACGCTGGAGTCGAACGGCTTCGAGGACTTTGTCGTGCAGGCCTTTGGAACCGCCAGCGACGTTGTCATCCGCATTCCGGTAGCCGACGATGGCGAATCCAGCGCGGACATCAGCACGCGGGTGCTGGAGGCGCTGTCGGAATCCGCGCCGGGTATCGATATGCGCCGGGTCGAGTTCGTCGGGCCGCAGATCGGCAAGGAGCTTGCCGAGCAGGGTGGCCTGGCCTTGCTCTACGTGCTTATCGGCGTGCTGCTCTATATTTCATTCCGCTTCCAGTGGCGATTCGCTGTTGGCGCCGTAGGCGCGCTTGTCCACGATGCCGTGCTGTTGCTCGGGCTGCTGTCGATCTTCCAGGTCAGCTTCGACCTGACCGTTGTGGCCGCCATCCTGGCGATGATTGGTTACTCGCTCAATGACACCATCGTGGTCTACGACCGTCTGCGCGAGAATTTCCAGACCAAGCGCAAGGGCAGCGCGTTTGAGTTGACCAACCTGTCCATCAACCAGATGCTCGGTCGAACCGTGATGACCTCGCTGACAACGCTGGTAGTCCTGATCGCGCTGTTCTATTTCGGCGGCGAAATCATCCACGCGTTCGCCTTCACCCTGATCATGGGGGTCGTCATCGGCACGTATTCGTCGATCTACATAGCCGGCAGTCTTGCGGTCAAGCTGGGCGTGTCAAAGCAGGATCTGATGCCGGTGCAGAAAGAGGGCGTCGATCAGCCGGATCAGGAGATCCTGCCCGAGCGTTTCCGCAATCGGGGCGCCTGACATGCGGGCCCTGCGGGCTTGCGTGCTGTTTGTGCTGCCAGCCATGCTGGTGGCCAGCGCGCTGGCCGAGGGGTCGAATGAAGAAGCCCGATACGCGGTGGCCATGGAGCTGTGGGTTGACGGTGAGCTGCGCGGTACACCTTCGGTGGTGACTGTGGCCGGTCGGCCAGCGTCCGTTGCAGTGGCCGATGCCTCCGAGGGCGACGGCTGGAAGATCGAGCTGCGGGTCGAGCCACCCGTGGTATCCGAGGGAGCGCCGGTGGGCGCCATCTGGCTTGAGTTGTCGGTACACGAGCGCCGCGACGGTGACTGGGAAGTTCTGGCCGACTCCCTTCTGGGCGTGCCCGAAGGGCGGAGCGCGACGATGTCGGTGGTGGCACCTGGAGTCGATCAAGCCGAGCCGGAGAACAGCCTGCTCCATCTCACGGCCCGGGCCTCTCGTGTGCCGCCGGAAACTCCCCGGACCTGATTGCGAGTCGCCTTTGCGGTCTGGCGCCGAGCACTCCCTCTGGCGTAATCTGGCGTCTCACCCCCATCAGCCGATCCGCTTGGAATGAGCGAGTCTGACGCCAGGCAACGTTATCGTCGCGCCAAGGCCATCGTGAACGAGGTCATCGATGGTCCGCGGTCGGAACGGGCAGCGCTTGTTGCTCGGCGCTGCGCCGACGATGAGATGCTCCGGTACGAGGTCGAGTGGCTGCTCGCAGCCGCTGAAGACGGCGCCGACGACGAAGTGCCGGAAAACTTCCAGCGAGCGGCCCGCAGTGCGCTTCAGGAAGTCTCGTTTGAAGTGCCACTGCCGCGCAACTACCGTCTGCTCAAGCGCCTGGGGCAGGGCGGCATGGGCATGGTCTATCTGGCCGAGCGCATCGATGGCGACCTGCGCCAGCCGGTCGCCTTCAAACTGCTGCACTTCAACGAAACTGACAACCCGGCGCTTGCGCAGCGTTTTGCGACCGAGCGCGCCATCCTTTCGCGCCTCAATCATCCCGGCATTGCCCGACTGCTCGACGGCGGAATGACCCGCGAGGGACGGCCCTTTCTCGCCACCGAGTTTGTCGACGGCGAACGCATTGACCACTGGGCCGCTCGAAAGCGTGACCGCAATGACGTCCTGGAGCGTTTCATCAGGGTGGCCGAAGCGGTCGATTACGCTCACCGCCACATGGTCATTCATCGCGATATCAAGCCGGCCAACATTCTGGTCACGCCCTCGGGTGATCCGCGCCTGCTCGACTTCGGTGTGGCCGGCCTGCTCGACGATGAGGCCGGTTCGGAGGATGGCGACAGCCGCGCGCTGACGCCGGGTTATGCCAGCCCCGAGCAACTGCGCGGCAAGGGGTTGAGCGCGGCAACCGATGTCTATTCGCTGGGCGTAGTGCTCTACGAACTGCTCGCCGGGCGGCACCCTTTTGCAGGCTTCGAAAATGATTCGGACCTGTCCCGTTGCGTGCTGGAAGGTGGTTATCCCGCGCCCGTTGATCGCCATGGCCGGCAGCTTCCGGCGGCACTGGCGGCGAGCGTCGAGCGGGCCATGCAGGTCGACCCCCGGCGGCGCTATCCCACAGTCGGCGCTTTTGTCGCAGACCTTGGGCGTTTCCTGGAGCATCGCCCCGTCAGCGCCCTCGATGGCGGCATTTTCTACCGGGCGGGCTGTTTCGCCCGTCGCCACCGCGCCAGTCTGGGGCTGGGGGTGGCCGCGGTCGTGCTGCTGACGGCATTCATGGTCAACCGGGAGGTGCAGCTTGAACGCATCGCCTGGGAGCGCGATCGTGCCGAAGCCGTCACTGACTTCATGTCCGGTTTGATTGCCGGTGCCGACGCCTTGCCGGCACGCGGGCGCGATGTGACGGTGCGTGAAATCCTGGATATGGGCGCCCGCCGGCTCGCCGCTTCCGAGCGCGAGCACCCCGCCGCACTGGGGGAAATGTATCTGGCGCTGGGGCAGGCCTACAACGCGCTGGGCCTGGGTGAGCAGGCACTGCCGCTGCTCGAGCACGCGCGCGACAGTCTCGACGGACGGGCGCCGCCGCGCACGGTGGCCATGATCCAGTCTGAACTCGCCGCGGCCTACGATTCGGCCGGCCGCGCTGCCGAGGCCATTGCCGCCGATGAGCGCGCCATCCGTCTGCTGGAAGACAGTGTGGGTGCGCAATCGCCGCAGGTCACGCGTGCAAGAATTCGGCGGCTGCGCAACATGGCCAACGTGTTGGATCAGGCGCCAGACGGAATCATCCGCCAGCTGGAGTCCATTATCGAGCGGGTCAAGGCGCAGCCGGCGCCCGATCAGCAGCTGCTGTTCGATGCGCGCTCCGCTCTGGTGGGCGCTCGGGTCACCGCCGGTGAGCAGGAAGCCGCCCTGGACGACGCGCTGCGCGCCCGCGAACTGGCCGAGCTTCTTTACGCGCGCGACGATCCGCGCCGGCTGCGCGGGCGCTATCTGCACGCCACCGCACTGATGCTCAGCCAGCCGCGGCAGGCCGTGGCCATGCTCGAAGCGCTGGTTGCCGATCACGCAGAGCTGGTGGGCCCCAGCCAGCGCATGGCCAACACCATCGGTAATCTGGGGGTGGCACTTTCGCGCCTGGAGCGAAACGAGGAAAGCATGGCCGCCTTTCGGCGTGCGGCCGACATGATCGAAGACACCGTTGGCCGCGATCATTATCTCTATCGTTTGTCGATGATGAATCTGGCCGCGATGCGTCTGCGCGTCGGTCAACCCGAGGAGGCCGAGCGGTTGCTGCAGGAGATTCTGCCGGGGCTCGAGCAGCGCCACGCGCGCGTGGGTGGCATCGAGACCTTTTATTGGGTCTTTACGCTGGAAGTGCTCGGCGGCGCCGAAGTGGCGCAGGGGCGGCTGGCCGACGCCATCACGACCTATGAACGCGCTCGCGATGCTCTCGCGCGCAATCCGGAGGCGTGGCCGGAGCTGCGCGAGCGCATTATCGGCAAACTGACGGATCTGGAGCGCGAGCTCGGTCGTTCCTGACCTCAGTCTTCACCCAGGCGCCGCTTGAGCCAGGCGCGCGCCATGCGCCACTCGCGGGCGACGGTCGAGCGCGACAAATCCATGGTCTCGGCGGTTTCTTCCATGCTCAGGCCGGCAAAATAACGCAGCTCCACAATGCGCGCCTGGCGCCCGTCGATTTCCGCCAGCTGCTCCAGAACCTCATCGATGGCGATCAGCTCGAGCCCGAAGGCCTCGCCGGCAGTGGCATCTTCAAGGTCGACGCGCTGCGCTTCCTGCGGGCGCTTGTCGGCGTTGCGGCGGCGCGCGTAGTCGACCAGTACCCGCCGCATGACCGTGGCGGCGACCAGCACGAACTCACGCCGATCCTCCCAGCTCTCGAACTCCTGGCCGGCCAGCCGCAGATAGGCCTCGTTGATCAGGGCGGTGGGCTGCAGGGTGTGGTCGCGACGCTGGCGCGCCAGCTGTCGCGCAGCGAGCGCCTGCAGCTCGTCGTAAACCAGCGGCAGCAAGTGCGACAGGGATTTCTCTCCACGGCCCGCATGCTCCCGGACCAGGGTCTCGAGGTGTTTGCTGCGCTGTGGAAGATTACTGCTCATCGGTCGAGTCTGCTGTCGGGCTTGCCGGAGGTCACTGCCGGAGGGGAATATCCGGACACGGTTCACTTTACCACCGGTGCTGGATTAGAATGAAGGCTGACGCGCGTTCACCCGGGGATTGGTTTGCTTATGCCGATTTGGCGCTTTTGCACTGCTGCAATAGTCGTGTTGCTGGCTTCTTCCGCGGCGTTGGCCGAAGAAGCCTGCGTGATCGACGCTGATGAGGTGGCCGGTCGCGCCCCGGGAGACACCGTGCTGGCCGTTGCGCCGCAGGCAAACGCCGTCAGCGTGCAGTGCGGTGCTGGTGGCTTGACCGGGCTGTCCATTCGCCTGGCGGCCGGCGCCAGTCTTGAACAGAGGCTGCTGGTCGATCTGCCGGCAGGCGCTGTCGTCGATGTCGTCACGGTGGAAGACAGCCCGCACTGGTTGCGCATCCAGCCGTCGGTCGAAGGGCGGCCGGACGCCGGCCTCACCCTCGTGATACGCGCTCCCGCAGACAGCGAAGCCGGCTGGCGGGGCACGGCCGAGGTGGTTTTCGACGCCGCCGGCCAACGCCCTCGGGTCTACCTCCCCGTCGAGCTTCTGACTATCGATCCCGAGTCGCTGTTTCGAGACGGTTTTGGCCCCGATCCGCATCCCACCATCGGCCAATTCAGTTTCGCGGGCGATTGACACGCCGCGCCGGCACGGCGAACGCCGTTGACGCTCGTTACCTGGCGCAGCAGCCCAAGCATCCGGACCGGATGCATTGGGCGAATGCGCCACCGTTCTGTGCTCGATCAGTCCCCCGGGCGGTCGGGTTGGCGCAGCCAATCGCCCGACTTCAGCGTGCCAATGCAGGCATTGGGTCTGAAGTGATAGAGCCAGTGATTGATATCCGGTGCGTCGATGACGGCCAGGTCGGCGGCGTAGCCGGGCTGCAGGCTGCCTTGTGATGCCTCGAGGCCAATAGCGCGGGCGGCGTGGGTGGTCGCGCCACGCAGCACTTCGGCCGGGCTCATGCGCTGGTGTACGGCGGCCAGGGTCATCGCCAGGTGCAGGTGGTAGCTCGGAGCCGTACCGGGATTGAAGTCGGTGGCCACGGCTACGCGTGTACCGGCCTCGATCCAGCGTCGTGCGGGCAGGAAGGGCTCGCGCAGATACATTGACGCAATCGGCAGACTGACGGCCACCGTACCGGCCTGCGCCATGGCCGCAATATCTCCGTCGCTTGCATACTCCAGATGTTCGGCAGAAACCGCCCCGAGCTCGGCAGCCAGGCCGGCGCCGCCGCCGGACGACAGCTGGTCGGCGTGAATCTTGAGTCCCAGCCCCTGGGCCTGCGCGGTTTCCAGAATCTGGCGCCCTTCTGCGAGCGTGAAGGCATTTTCTTCGATGAACACATCGCAGAAGCGCGCCAGTTTTCGTTTGGCGACTTCGGGAATCAGTTCCTCGCACAACAGGTTGATGTATTCATCGCGTCGCTGGCGGTATTCGACCGGAACCAGATGGGCACCCAGAAAAGTGGGCACGATATCCAGCGGCTGCTCTTCGTTGAGCCGGCGATAAACCTCAAGCTGTTTGATCTCGTCATCGCGGTTGAGGCCGTAGCCCGACTTGGCCTCGACGGTGGTGATGCCCAGTTGCGCCATGTCAGCCAGTGCCTTGCCGGCTTTGGCGTGCAGTGTGTCGAGATCGGCCTGACGCGTGGCGCTGACGGTGGCATTGATGCCGCCCCCGGCCGCCTGGATATCCTGGTAGCTGGCGCCCTCCAGCCGGGCGGCAAACTCGTCGCCGCGCCAGCCGCCAAAACACAGGTGCGTGTGGCAGTCGATCAGTCCGGGCACGACGCAGCCGCCGCCGGCATCGAAGCGCTCGGCATCGGCGTACTCGGCCGGCAGATCAGCTTCCGGCCCGGCATAGCGAATCGCGTCGCCCTCCCAGACCACTGCAGCGCGTTCGATTGCATCCACCTCGTCGTGCGCGCCGTCGGCCGGCACGCGGTAGAGAGTGGAGATGTTGGTAAGTGATTTCATGAAAACCTCAGATCAGAACCTGAAGATCAAAACCTTTTTGTCCACAGATGAACACAGATAAGGAAAACAACGACAAGCAAGAAAAAATAGCGACTTCCTCGGCACGGTTCTATCTTTTTCAACCGAGCCCGCAAATGGATCACAAGCAGGGCTCATCGAAGCCCGCCGACGACCGACTTCACCGATGCCACCAATTCGCCGGATTGCAGCAGCCGGGTGCAGGTATCGATGTCGGCGCCGACCTCGTAGTCTTCTTCGGCGTGGTTGGCGTGAGCGCGGACGAATTCGTGTGCGGCGAGCACGCCGCGACCCGGCTTGAGCGGCTGGCGAAAATCCAGCGCCTGGGCGGCGGTGAGCATTTCCACGGCCATGACGCGCTCGACGTTGTGCAGCACGCTCAAGAGTTTGAGCGCGCTGATCGAGCCCATCGAGACATGGTCTTCTTGGCCCAGGCTGGTGGGGATGGAGTCGACGCTGGCGGGGTGGCACAGCACCTTGTTTTCGCTCACCAGGGCGGCCGCGGTGTACTGCGGGATCATGAAGCCGGAGTTGATGCCGGTGTCGCTCATCAAGAGCTTTGGCAGGCCGTCGTGGCCTTCGAGCAGCAGATAGGTGCGCCGCTCGGAGATGCTGGCCAGCTCCGACAGCGCGATGGCGGCGTAGTCGAGCGCCAGCGCCAGCGGCTGGCCGTGGAAATTGCCGGCCGAGACCGTGTCGCCGTCGTCGAACACCAGCGGATTGTCGGTGACCGAGTTGATTTCGCGCTCGACGACCTCGGCGGCGTGTGCCAGGGCATCGCGGCTGGCGCCGTGAACCTGGGGAATGCAGCGCAGGGAGTAGGGGTCCTGGACCTTGCCGCAGTGGCGGTGTGATTCCAGAATCTCGGAATTGTCGAGCAGCTGCCGGACGTTGGCGGCTACCGCCTGCTGGCCGGGGTGCGGACGCACTTCGTGAACCCGCGCATCGAAGGGCTTTGCCGAGCCCTGCAGGGCCTCCAGGCTCATGCCGGCGAGAATGTCGGCGGCGGTCAACAGGTGGCGGGCGCGCTCGAGCACGAACGCACCGTAGGCCGACATCAACTGGGTGCCGTTGATCAGGGCCAGGCCATCCTTGGCGGCGGGCTCGGCGGCTTCAAGACCGTGTCGGGCCAGCGTGGCACTTGCCGGCTCCGGGCCGGTTCGCTCGGCGTTCCAGCACTGCCCCCGGCCGATCAGCGGCAGGCTCATGTGCGCCAGCGGGGCCAGGTCGCCCGAGGCGCCGACGCTGCCGCGGCTGGGAATGAAGGGCAGGATATCGAGCTCGCAGAACCTCAGGAGCTGCCTGAAGATCGGCAGCGAAATACCTGAATTTCCCAGCCCAAGGGCGTGAACCTTGAGCTGCATCATCAGCCGCGTGATCTCGATGGGCACGGGCGCGCCCGTGCCGCAGGCGTGCGACAGCAGCAGGTTGCGCTGGAGCTGGCCGAGCTGATCGTCGTCGATGCGCTTGCTCGCCAGCGCTCCGAAGCCGGTATTGACGCCGTAGATGGCATCGCCGCTTTCGAGCGCGCGCTCGACAACGGCGCGTGAGCGCTCCACGGCGCCGTCGTCGGCCCGCAGCGCGTTCAGCCCTCGCTCGAGGTCGGCGTACAGGGTGTCGATGGTCAGAGCGTCATTCATGCTTGCCGTCCAGCATCGGAATATCGACGCCGCGCTCGCGCGCGATTTCGATCGCTTCGTCGTAGCCGGCGTCGGCGTGGCGCATCACCCCCAGGCCGGGGTCGGCCGTGAGTACGCGCTGCAGCCGCTCGTAGCCGGACTGCGTGCCGTCGGCGAGCGCGACCATGCCGGCGTGCAGGGAGTAGCCGATGCCCACGCCGCCGCCGTGGTGGAAGGAGACCCAGCTGGCGCCGCAGGCGGTGTTGGCCAGGGCGTTGAGTATCGGCCAGTCGGCAATTGCGTCCGAACCGTCCTTCATGGCCTCGGTTTCGCGGTTGGGCGAGGCTACCGAGCCGGTGTCGAGATGATCGCGGCCAATGACGATGGGGGCGTCGACCTTGCCTTTCTCCACCAGCCAGTTGAATTTCTCGCCGGCTTCGGCGCGCTCGCCGTATTCCAGCCAGCAGATGCGCGAGGGCAGGCCCTGAAAGTGGATCTTTTCCTGCGCCTGGTGGATCCAGCGCCGCAGATGCTCCTTTTCCGGAAACAGTTCGAGGATGGCCTTGTCGGTGGCGGCGATATCTGCCGGATTGCCCGACAGCGCGGCCCAGCGGAACGGCCCGGCGCCGCGACAGAACAGCGGCCGGATGAAGGCGGGCACGAAGCCGGGAAAATCGAAGGCGTTTTTCATACCGCGCAGATCTGCGACCTGGCCTCTGAGGTTGTTGCCGTAGTCGAAGGTGATCGCGCCGCGTTCCTGCATTTTCAGCATCGCATCGACGTGAATCTCCATCGAGTCGAGCACGCGCTCGTCGTAGCCCTTCGGATCCTTTTCGCGCATGACCCGGGCATCGTCGAGAGAAAGGCCGGCGGGGATATAGCCCGTTCTCAGGTCGTGAGCAGAGGTCTGATCGGTGAGCGCATCGGGGATGATGCCGCGCTCGAGCATTTCGGGCAGCACTTCGGCGATGTTGCCGAGCAGGCCGACGGAGACGGGCTCCTTTGCGTTCTCGATGATCTCCATGGCTTCGTCGAGGCTGTTGGCCTTGCGGTCGCAATAGCCGGTCTCCACGCGCCGATCGATGCGCGTTTCGTCGACTTCCACGCCAATGCAGTGGCCCTCGTTCATGGTCACGGCCAGCGGCTGGGCCCCGCCCATGCCGCCCAGGCCTGCGGTGACCGTCAGCCGGCCCTTCATCGAACCGCCGAAATGCTGACGGGCGAGTTCGGCGAAGGTCTCGTAGGTGCCCTGGACGATGCCCTGCGAGCCGATGTAGATCCACGAGCCGGCGGTCATCTGGCCGTACATGGTCAGGCCCTTGTCCTCGAGGTCGCGGAAGGTGTCCCAGTTGGCCCAGCGCCCGACCAGGTTGGAGTTGGCGATCAGAACGCGCGGCGCCTGGTCGTGGGTGCGGATCACGCCGACCGGCTTGCCCGACTGGACCAGCAGGGTCTCGTCGTCTTTCAGCCGCTCGAGCGTGCTGATGATGGCGCGATAGCTGTCGTGATTGCGCGCAGCCTTGCCGGTGCCGCCGTAGACGATCAGTTTGTCGGGGTGTTCGGCCACCTCCGGGTCGAGATTATTCATGAGCATGCGCATGGCCGCTTCCTGGTGCCAGCCGCGACAACGCAGTGAGGCACCGCGAGCGGCACGCACACGAGAGGTGGACGGATCTTGCTGAGTCATGGTATTCCTGTGGAAGTTCTGAACACTGATCCCAGTATACCAATCCGCCATACTCCGGCCGCGCCGACACACCCGTCCGAGCGGTGCCGAAACCCTGCCACCCGAGCGCGCCAGCGCGGCCAAATTGCATACAATATCCACATGATGAATCCGATCCGCGGCCGCTGGCCTTTCCTGCTGATTCTTGTCGCCTGTGCGGGCCTCCTGGCCTACGCCTATTACGCCCAGTTCGTCCTCGAGCTGGAGCCCTGTCCGCTTTGCATACTGCAGCGCCTGGGGTTCATGCTCATGGGGGTATTTGCACTGGCTGGTGCCGTTCATGGTCCCGTGGCCTGGGGGCGCTGGATTTATGGCGTGCCGATCCTGCTCGGCGCCGGCTGGGGGGTGGTGACTGCCTCGCGGCACGTGTGGCTGCAGAGTCTGCCGGCCGATAAGGTGCCCGATTGCGGCCCCGGCATGTATTTCATGCTCGAGTACGATTTTCCGCTGGCCGAGATCCTGCGCGAAGCTTTCACGGGCGCAGGTGAGTGCGCCGAAGTTGATTGGCACTTTCTTGGTCTGTCAATGCCCCTGTGGACGCTGATCTGGTATGTTGGACTTGCAGCTTTCATGCTGTGGGTGCTGTTGGCACCCCGTGCACACGATCGGATCTGAATCATCATGAGCGAAAAACTCAAGACCATCACTCCTGCCCACGGCTGGCGGCCGGACTCCTGGCAGCAGAAGGAGGCCAGTCAGCAGGCCACCTATCCTGACGAAGTGGCCTTCCATCAGGCGCTGAATCGCCTGACGGCGATGCCGCCGCTGGTGACCTCATGGGAAATTCTCACGCTCAAGGAGCAGATCGCCGAGGCCCAGGCAGGCAAGCGTTTCGTGCTCCAGGGCGGCGACTGCGCCGAGCTGTTCGACGACTGCGAGCCGACCATCATCGCCAACCGCCTCAAGGTGCTGCTGCAGATGTCGTTGGTGCTGCTGCACGGAATGGAAAAGCCGGTTGTGCGGATCGGTCGTTTTGCCGGCCAGTACGCAAAGCCGCGTTCGGCCGATACCGAAACGCGCGACGGGGTCACCCTGCCGAGCTACCGCGGTGATCTGGTCAACGCGCCGGAATTTACCGAACAGGCCCGTACGCCCGACCCCGAGCGCCTGCTGCGCGGTCATGCCAGCTCGGCAATGACGATGAACTTCGTCCGTGCGCTGGTCGACGGCGGCTTTGCCGATCTGCATCATCCGGAATACTGGAACCTGGGCTGGCTCGAACACTCACCCCTGGCCGCGGAATTCGAACGCATTGCCGACAGCATCGGCCATTCACTGCGGTTCATGGAAACCATTACCGGACAGAAGCCCGGCAGTGTACGCAGAGTAGACTTCTTCACCTCGCACGAAGCGCTGCACCTGAACTATGAACAGGCGCTCACGCGCCGGGTGCCGCGCCAGTGGGGCTGGTTCAACCTGTCAACGCATTTCCCGTGGATCGGCATGCGGACCGCCGACATGGAAGGTGCGCACGTGGAAATGTTCCGCGGCATCCGCAACCCCATGGGCATCAAGCTCGGGCCGGGGATGTCGGCCAGCTGGCTCAAGGACCTGATCCGCACCCTCAACCCGGACAACGAGGCGGGCCGCCTGGTGCTGATCCATCGCATGGGCGCCAGCCAGGTTGCCGACAAGCTGCCGCCGTTGATCGAGGCCGTGCGCGCGACTGGCTCGCCGGTGCTGTGGATCTGCGACCCCATGCACGGTAATACCGAGACGACCGGAAACGGTTACAAGACGCGGCGTTTTGCCAATATCGTGTCCGAGGTCGAGCAGTCATTCGATATTCATGCCGCTTCTGGCTCCCGGCTGGGTGGCGTGCATCTCGAACTGACTGGAGAGAACGTTACCGAATGCACCGGTGGGGCGCGTGAGCTGGGCGAGCAGGACCTCTGCCGCGCCTACAAGACCACGGTCGACCCGCGCCTGAACTATGAGCAGGCGCTGGAACTGTCGATGCGCATTGTCGGCAAGCACCGCAGCCTTGGCTGAGATGGCGGTAGCTCGCTGGCTCGCCAAAGCGAAAGCCCGGCATGCGCCGGGCTTTTTTTGTGCGCGAGTGTGTCCAGGCGCCGTTACTCGACCGTGATGGTAATTCGTTCCGATATCACCGGCGGATTGTGGGGAACGTGACGGTAGTCGCCCACCAGAAGCTGTAGCGTGTGTTCTCCCGGTTCGAGTTCGATGTCGACCTCGGTCTGCCCGCCGCCGAAGTGAATCAGCTGATCGGATGTGGGCAGGGGGCGATCCATGCCCGGCATCTCGCTGTCGCCAAGGTCGATCAGTAGATGATGGTGTCCCGTGCCTTGCTGGACGACACCGGCCGGGGCGATGCCCATGCCTTCAAGCCCGAAGCGGATGGTCACCGGACTGGACACGGTGGCGCCGTCGTCGGGCGTGATGAAATAAACGCGGGCGCCGTCGGGCGATTTGATGCGGTCCATTCCCTGGGCCGGGGCCAAGGCTGGCAAGAGCAGCAGGAGCGTGAGCACGGGAAGCTTGAGTGCCTTCATTGCAATCTCCCTGAGCGGTTTACCAATGACGTCGTTGATCAGCGGGCATTCAGAGCAGCGAGTCCACCGCCTGACGCTCTTCGCGCAGCTCCTTGTCGGTGGCGTCCAGACGCGCGCGCGAGAACTCGTTGATTTCCAGGCCCTGGACGATTTTCCATTCGCCGCCTTCGCAGGTGCATGGGAAAGAGAAGATCACGCCCTGCTCGATGCCGTAGCTGCCGTCTGCAGGGACGGCCATGGAGACCCAGTCATCGCCGTCGGTGCCGCGCACCCAGTCGCGGATATGGTCGATGGCGCTGGAAGCCGCCGACGCCGCGCTGGAGGCTCCGCGGGCCTTGATGATGGCGGCGCCGCGCTGCTGCACCGTGGGGATGAAGTCGTTCTCGTACCAGTCGCGGTCGACTTGATCGATACCGGCCTTGCCGTCGACATTGACGTGGTGAATGTCCGGATACTGGGTGGAAGAGTGATTGCCCCAGATCGTCATCTGCTTGATGCGGGTATGGTGCGTGCCGGTCTTGTTCGCCAACTGGGCGATGGCGCGGTTGTGATCGAGGCGCGTCATGGCGGTGAAATTTTCCGGCGGCAGATCCGGTGCGTTCGCCTGAGTGATCAGCGCATTGGTATTGGCCGGGTTGCCAACCACCAGCACTTTGACGTCGCGGCTGGCCACGGCGTTGAGGCTCTTGCCCTGGGGGCCGAAGATCTTGCCGTTTTCAGCCAGCAGGTCGGCGCGCTCCATGCCGGCACCGCGCGGCTTGGCGCCAACCAGCAGGGCGATGTCGGCGTCCTTGAAACCCTCGTCAAGCTCGGTTGTCGTGACGATGCCGTGCAGCAAGGGGAGGGCGGCGTCCTCGAGCTCCATGGCAACGCCCTTGAGTGCGTCGATGGCTGGCGGAATCTCGATCAGCTGGAGGATGACCGGCTGGTTCAGACCCAGCATATCGCCGGCAGCAATCCGGAAACACAGCTGATAACCGATCTGGCCGGCGGCGCCGGTGATGGCCACGCGTACGGGTTTTTCCATGGGTGATCTCCTGCATGATGTTGGTTGGCAATTGCCCATTTTAACGCAAGCAGGACGCCCAGCCTGATTGCCGCGGTACCGGTGGCAAACCGGCCGGACCCGCGGTGCCTCTGCAGGAGGTATAGTATTCAGCCTGTCAACCCAGTCGGAGTACATCATGCGAAGCATCGTCTGCCTTGGGGCACTGCTGTTATTCACATCCGCCAGCGCAAAACCGGTGGATGATTTCTGGTCCAGTCTGCAGGCGCTTTGCGGCCAGGCCTTCGAGGGTGAGCTGATCGAGGCACCAGCCGGAGAGAACGATTTTGCCGGCAAGCGCCTGTTGATGCACGTGCGTGAATGCAGCGAAGGGAAAATCCGCATTCCCTTCATGGTGGGCGATGATCGCTCGCGCACCTGGGTGCTTACGCGCAAGGGCGATCGCATCGAGCTCAAGCATGATCATCGTCACGCAGACGGAAGTGACGAGGACGTGACCATGTATGGCGGCACCACGACCAATAGCGGCATGGCGGGGGTTCAGTACTTTCCCGCCGACCAGCAGACGCGTGAAATCATCGAGCCGGCATTTTCGAATGTCTGGACGATGCGCGTCGAGCCGGATGAAACCTTTACTTACGGTCTGTGGCGCCTGGGCACGCCGCGGGTGTTTCAGGTTGACTTTGATTTGAGCAACCCGGTTGATGCGCCGCCGGCGCCCTGGGGCTGGGAAGATGATGCATGAACGATGCCCTGGCATCGGTCATCGGGCTGCTTGATCTCGAGCGCCTGGAAAACAACCTGTTTCGCGGTCAGAGCCATGATATCGGCGCGCCGCAGGTGTTTGGCGGCCAGGTTCTGGGGCAGGCGTTGTCTGCTGCACACGCCACGGTCGAGGGGCGCAGACCGCACTCGCTGCACGCCTATTTTCTCCGGCCGGGTGACTTCAACCTGCCGGTGATCTACCAGGTCGAGCGCTCGCGCGACGGCGGCAGCTACTCCAACCGCCGTGTCCTGGCCATTCAGCACGGGCAGCCGATTCTGAACCTGGCCGCTTCGTTTCACGTCGGCGAGGAAGGATTCGAACACCAGTTCGAGGTGCCGTCGGTGCCGGGGCCGGAGGGGCTGTCAAAGAGCATCGACATTCAGGACTCGATCATCGACCGCGTGCCCGGAAAAATGCGCAGGTTGCTGGCGCACCGGCCGCCGCTGGAGTTTCGTCCGGTCGAGCCGCCAAAGTTCATCGATGCCGAGGCCCGCCCGCCGCGAAAACACGTGTGGATGCGCGCCTGGGATCAGCTGCCTGATGATCCGGCGCTGCACCGCAATCTGCTCACCTACGTGTCCGACTACGAACTGCTGGGAACAGCGACTTTACCGCACGAGCTGGACTTCAGTACGCGACCGGTGCAGATGGCCAGTATTGATCATGCCTTGTGGTTCCATCGCCCGTTCCGGGTTGACGAATGGCTGCTCTATGCCTGCGACAGCCCCAGCAGCCACGGCGGGCGCGGGTTTACCCGCGGCCAGTTCTTCAGTCAGTCGGGCGAGCTGGTGGCGTCCACGGCTCAGGAAGGTGTGATCCGCTCCTGGGATCCGGGCAAGGCCGGGCGAGCCCGGTGAGCGGAAGCTTGTCGAGTCAGGTTTCCTCGCCGTAGGGAAAGTCGTCGGACTCCAGCGACTCGGTATAGTCGCCGACGCGTTCGTGGGCGATATCGGTGCGGTAGAAGCGCGCGACGTGATAGATCGCGTCGCCTTCGTTGACCAGCGGCAGGTTGAGACAGCCGATGACGATTCCGGAAAAGGGCGCTCTGATCTCCGTTTCCTCCTCGCCGAATGGATCAGATACTGCCCCGAGCACGGTTTCATCACGGCTGACGCGATCACCCAGCTGCGCGCGAGCGCGGAACAGTCCGCTCTGCGGTGAGCGTACCCAGCTGCTCGAACGGGCGATGACCGGCACGGGGGGCGCTTTCTTTCGGGTTCTGCGCAGCATTCCGAGCTGGCGCATGACGCGCACGATGCCTTCCACTCCGCCGCGTATGGCCACTTCGTCAAAGCGCAGGGCCTCACCGGCCTCGTAGAGCAGGATCGGAATCTCGTGGTCCATCGCAGCCATCCGCAGAGAACCATCGCGCAGGGCAGAATTGAGAATGACCGGCGTTCCGAACGCCTGTGCCAGCGTCAGGGTGTCTTCGTCGTCCAGGTTGGCGCGAATCTGCGGCAGGTTGCTGCGGTGCAAGGCGCCGGTATGCAGGTCGATTCCGTGCGTGGCCTGGCTGACGATTTCATTCATGAAAAGATGCGCTACCCGCGCGGCGAGCGACCCTTTGCCCGAGCCGGGGAAACTGCGGTTGAGATCGCGTCGGTCGGGGAAATAGCGCGACTGATTGATGAAGCCGTGCAGGTTGACGATGGGGACGGCAATCAAGGTGCCTTTCAGGCGCTTGAGCGCCGGCACCTTGAGCAGACGCCGGATGATTTCCACGCCGTTGAGCTCGTCGCCATGGATGGCCGCGGAGACAAACAGCACCGGGCCTGCGCGCTTGCCGCACAACACCTGAACCGGCATCGTGGCCGGGGAATGCGTGTACAGGCGCCCGGCTTCCAGATTGATGCTGCGACGCTCGCCGGGGTGAACTTCAACGCTGCCGATCCGGATCGGCTGGTTTTCCATCTTGCGGGGCATGCGCTTCAGAGCCTCACAGGTGTTGCCACAGTGCGGTGGCCAGTCCACCGATGGCCGCCGCCACCAACGGCGCGATGACCCGCCGGCCAAGCGCGCGCCCGCCGATTCCGGACGCCAGAGCTACCTTGACCAGCGAGTTGACGCTGGCGGCAATGGTAATGCCGACCACGGCAACGGTCGCACTGATCTGGTCACGGCTCATCTGCGACAGGGAGATGTTGATGGCATCCACGTCCGCTATTCCCGACGCTGCCGCGAGTGCCCACAGCCCGGCGTTGCCGGCCCATTCGGAAAGCATCTTGCCCAGCAGCAGCACGACGGCCAGCAGCCCGCCGAACAGCAGCGCCGATTTAAGCTCCATCGGGTTGCGCAGCGCACTGGCTTCCTGCTCGGCATGGGATTCGTGCTTCTGGTGGCGCAGCAGAAAATAGACCGGCGCAAGCGTGGCGACCAGCATGACCGTTGCCGGCATCCACAGCAACGGCAGCAGCGCCGGGTTGACCAGCGCGGCGACCACGATCATGCGCCCCAGCATCGACGTGCAGGCCAGCAGGATGCCGGCCGCCAGCACCGAGGTCATGCCACCCTGTTGCTGGCTGATGCGCGAGAAGGCGAGCGTGGTCGCAGTCGAAGAGGCGAGGCCGCCGGCCAGGCCGCCGAAAACGATACCTTTCTGCGGGCCGATGACGCGAATGGCGATGTAGCCGAAAAACGAGATCGCCGCGATCAGAACGACCCACAGCCAGATCGTGTGCGGGTTGAGCGCCTCCCAGGGGCCGTAACCACGGTCGGGTAGAATGGGCAGCAGCACCACCGAGATCAGCAGCAGCTTGAGCACCGCCGACAGCTCTTCGCGCCGAACGCGCTCGAGCCAGCCGTGCAACTGTTCCTTGAAACGCAGCAGCATGGCCATGACGATGGCCGCCGCTGCGGCCGGTGCGATATGCCCAACGCCCGCCAGCGCAGCCAGCAGATAGGTGGCCAGCGAGGCCGTTTCGCTGGTGATGCCGAAGTCATGACCCGTGCGCGTGGTCATCACATAGGCCGTGGCGCTGGAGATGACCAGACCGATGAAGACCAGGCCGATCAGCCAGGTGGAGCCGTCCTGGCTGAGCAGCCCGACCGTGCCCCCGATCAGTCCGATCAGGCCGTAGGTGCGCAGTCCAGCCACGCGCCGGCCCTCTTCGACGTCGCGGCCCTGCCAGCCGCGTTCGGCACCGATCAGCAGGCCAATGGCCAGCGCCACGCTCAGAAGAATGAAAGAATCGGTTGCTACAGGCATGTCACCATATTAAACCCGCGCGATGGAGTGCGGGCAGTTCAGGGCATCATTGCCGACTTTACTGCAGTCGGCGGGTCCGCTGCCGCACTATAATGCGCACCCCACAACCAAGCGAGAGTCAATGAAACTTCGTAATATCGCCATCATCGCCCACGTCGACCACGGCAAGACCACCATGGTTGACCAGCTGCTACGCCAGTCCGGCGAGTTCGCCGCCCACGAGCGCGTTGAAGAACGCGTCATGGACTCCGAAGATCAGGAGCGCGAGCGCGGTATCACGATCCTGTCGAAGAACACCGCCATCAACTGGAACGACTGGCGGATCAATATCGTCGACACTCCCGGTCATGCTGATTTCGGCGGAGAGGTCGAGCGGGTGCTCTCGATGGTCGACTCGGTGCTGCTGCTGGTCGACGCTGTCGATGGACCGATGCCGCAGACCCGTTTCGTGACCCAGAAGGCCTTCGACATGGGCTTTCGTCCGATCGTCGTGATCAACAAGATCGACCGGCCGGGCGCGCGCCCGGACTGGGTGCTCAACCAGACCTTCGATCTGTTCGACAAGCTTGGCGCCAGCGATGAACAGCTCGACTTTCCGGTCATTTATGCCTCGGCGCTCAACGGCTTTGCCTCGACCGAGCCCGACGTCAGCGACGGCGACCTTACACCGTTGTTCGAGGCCCTGATCGAGCACGTGCCCGCGCCCGACGTGGATCCCGACGGCCCGTTCCAGATGCAGATCTCGAGCCTGGCCTATTCCTCCTACGTGGGCCTGATCGGGGTCGGGCGCATCAAGCGCGGTCGAATCCGGCCCAATCAGGCGGTCACCGTCGTCGATCGCGACGGCCAGAGCCGCTCCGGCCGGGTGCTGCAGGTGCTGGGCTTCAAGGGGCTCAAGCGTGAGGAGGTCGACGAGGCCAGCGCCGGCGATATCATTGCGGTGACCGGGGTCGAGGATCTCGGCATCTCGGCGACGCTTTGTGATCCGGCCAGCGTTGAACCCATGCCGGCGCTGCAGGTGGACGAGCCGACCATTCACATGACCTTTCAGGTCAACAACTCGCCGTTTGCCGGGCGTGAAGGCAAGTTCCTGACCAGCCGACAGCTGCGCGCACGCCTGTATCAGGAGGCCAGCCACAACGTCGCGCTGCAGGTATCCGATACCGGCGACCCTGAACAGTTCGACGTCGCCGGTCGCGGCGAACTGCACCTGTCGGTGCTGATCGAGACGATGCGCCGCGAGGGCTACGAGCTGGCCGTCTCGCGCCCGCGGGTACGCAAGAAAAAAGACGACAGCGGTGCGGTGCAGGAGCCCTGGGAGCAGGTCGTGCTCGACATCGACGAAGCCCATCAGGGGGCGGTCATGCAGGCCATGGGCGAGCGCATGGGCCAGCTCGAGAACATGCAGCCCGACGGCAAGGGCCGGGTGCGGCTCGACTACATCGCGCCGGCGCGCGGCCTGATCGGTTTTCAGAACGCCTATCGCACGATGACGTCGGGCACCGGCTTGTTCTTTCGGGTCTTCGACCACTGGGGCCCGGCCACCGAGCGCGTCGCCGAGCGCGCCAACGGCACCCTGATCAGCATGGAAAACGGCACCAGCGTTGCCTTTGCACTGTTCAATCTGCAAGACCGCGGCAAGATGTTCATCGGCCCTGGGCAGGACATCTACGAAGGCCAGATCATCGGCCTGCATGCCCGTGACAACGACCTGGTCGTCAACCCGATGAAAGGCAAGAAGCACAGCAATATTCGCGCCGCCGGCAAGGACGACGCCGTCCAGCTCACCCCGCCGGTCCGAATGACGCTCGAACAGGCACTGGAGTTCATCAATGACGACGAACTGGTTGAAGTCACGCCCGAGCACATCCGCCTGCGCAAGCGCCTGCTCAAGGAGCACGAGCGCAAGCGCGCCGGGCGAGCCTAGTCGGCCCCGTCACTCACTGGGCACCTTCCGATTCACGGTTAGTGCTGGGGTACACTGTTGACTCGGCATCAAGGCAGGTTGCATCCAGGGCTCCAGGAGTGGCCCGACTCGGCGTTGCCGCTCTTGAAGAGGGAATGACCCTTCCCGGCGAGCGACGCCTCGATTCGGGCCATTCCTGGAGCCCTGAATGCAACCTGCTTTGATGCCGGCTTAACAGGGCTGCAGCCGTCGCGGTGGGTGACGACTGCGAACGCAAAGGGCCGGGTGATCTCAGAGGGATACGGTGTGTCGCGCCTGACTCCAGCACGTCGCTTGTTGCTGAATCGACTTCTGGACCAGCTTCTCGAGCTGGACGATCCTGCTCGTGAGCAACAGCTGGCAGCCATCGCTGCGCGCGCACCGCGGGTTCATCGCTGGCTGGTCGACCTGCTGGCGGCCAGCCTGGAGCCGGCCCGGTTTCTGGATACCCTGTTTGAGCGCGTAGGTCTGGCCGCCAGGCAGGACGCGCGTTTCAGGCAGGAAGTGCTGCTTCCAGCCGGCACTCGGCTGGGCCCATGGCGAATCGAGCAAGCCGTTGGCAGCGGCGGGATGGGCACGGTCTACCGGGCAGGGCGGGCCGATGGGGCGTTCGAGATGGATGCAGCGATCAAGCTCATCCGGGTTCGGCAGAAAGCCCTGGATCAGCGGCTTGCCGTCGAGCGGCAGCTCCTGGCGCGGCTGAGCCACCGCAATATCGCCCGCCTGATCGATGGCGGCACCACCGAGGATGGTCATGCCTATCTGGTCATGGAGTGGGTTCCCGGGCGCGACCTCGATGAATACATTCGCGATGAAAGCCCCGATCTGGCGACCCGCCTGGACCTGTTCGAGCAGATGGCGCGCGCGGTGGCGCATGCGCATCAGTGCCGGGTGGTGCACAGCGATCTCAAGCCCGGCAACGTTCGCATCAACGAGGAAGGTGCAGTTCGTTTGGTCGATTTCGGCGTGGCGCAGCTGCTCGAAGACCAGGCGAGTGATGAGTCAGGGGTCAAGGCACTGACGCCCGCCTTCGCAGCACCTGAGCTTCTGGCCGGTGAGCCGGTGTCGACCCAATCCGACGTCTGGTCGCTGGGCGCCATGCTGCACTGGCTCATGACCGGCGCGCTGCCGGGCCGGCATGCCGGTGCGGTTGACGCGGGTCAGCTGCCTGAAACCCTTGCTCGCCGCGAAGACATGGCGGCAATCATTACGCAGGCGACTGCCGAACAGCCGTGGGATCGATACGGATTCGTCTCCGGTCTGATTGCAGACCTTCATCGCTATCGTGCGCAGCTTCCGGTCAGTGCGCGCCCGCCGACGCGGATGTATCTCCTGACGCGCTTCGTGCAACGCCATCGCCTGATGGTTGGCGCGGCCACGGCGGTAACGTTAGCGCTGTGCCTGGCGCTTGCCACAGCCCTCTGGCAGGCTCGTTCAGCAATGCTCGAGCGCGACCGCGCCACGGCCCAGACCGAGCGCGCCATACAGGCCGAAGCCCAGAGCGCGCAGCTGGCTCGTGAGCTGGAGCAAGTCGTTGCTTTCCAGGCCGAACAGCTTTCCTCGATCGACGCCCGGCAAATGGGCGCCGGGATGCGGGCGGCGATCGTTGATCTGCACCGAGTTTCGCTGGCGCGAGACGGTCTCGGCAGCGAGGAGCTGGAACGGGAAGAGTCAAATGCGCAAGCCATGCTTGCTCGGATCAACTTCACGGACCTGGCCCGCAACACGCTTCGGGAAAACATCTTCGACCGCGCGCTCGATGCCATGGACAGGCAATTTGCCGATCAGCCGCTGGTTCGCGCCCGGCTGCTGCAATCAGCAGCAGCGACACTGCGCACTCTGGGCCTGGGCATGCAAGCTGGCCTGCCGCAGGCCCGGGCTCTCGCGATTCGGCGAGAGCGGCTGGGCAACAGGCACCCGGACACGCTCGATTCGATCAACCGCATGGGGCAGCAAATGGCTTTCGAGGGTCGGCGTGAGGAATCACTGGGGTTCTTCCGCGAGGCCATGGCCGGCTTCGAGGCCCTGCATGGGCCCGAGCATCCGGCCACGCTTACCGCGCTGAGCAATGTAGGGACCGCGCTGGAAGCATTGGGGCAATATGCCGCAGCCGAACCCTTTTTCCGCAAGGCCTTGCAGGGGCGGCGCGTCGTGCTCGGTGACGAACACCGGGATACGATGATTTCCATTTCCAACATGGCTGCTTTGATCGACAGTCTGGACCAACCTGATGAGGCTCTGGCGTTGTATCGGGAAGCGCTCGACAAGCGACGTCAACTGCTGGGGAATGAAGATCCCGACACGCTGCAATCGATCAGCAACCTTGGTGTGTTTCTTGCCAGCCAGAAACGCTTTGATGAGGCTGAGCCCTATTATCGAGAAGCGCTGGTTCGTCGTCGCAAGGTGCTTGGCCGGGAGCATCCCCAGACTTTGACATCAGCCAACAATCTTGGATATCTGATGGACCAGACCGGACGGCTGGCAGAAGCCGAGATTCACTATCGGGAGGCCTTGTCCATTTCGCGAAAGGTTCGTGGTGACGACCATCCCAGAACCCTGATTGCCATGAATAACCTGGCTGGCCTGCTGCACAATCTCGAGCGGTTTGAACTGGCCGAAGCGCTTGCAAACGAAGCCGTAAATCGAGGTCGTCAATCGCTGGCCGACGGCCACTGGTATCTGGGCGTGTTCCTGAACCGTCATGGCCGTGATCTGGCGGCTCTGGGTCGTCATGACGAAGCTGTGGCAGCCATGCTGGAAGCGCATCAGATCTTCGTCGAGGCGCTCGGTGCCGAGGACAAGGGCACCAAAGTTGTGGTTGAGTCTCTCGTAAATGCCTACACTGGCTGGCACGAGGCCGCGCCCGAGGCGGGACATGATGAACGCGCAAGACACTGGCAGGCAGTACTGAACCCTGAGGAGACGGTTCCGTGAACACCGGGAATGTAAAGGCAGTGCTGGATTGGCGCTGCGGTTTGCGGCCGGCCGAGGTCGGGTCATGAAGGTCGATCCTTTTCGGCCGGTGCCCGAGCAAGAGGTTACGCAACTGTTGGCCGAGATCCACAAACAGCCGGAGCTGTTCGAACAACTGTTGCCGCTTGTCTATGACGACATGAAGCGGATCGGTCGTGCCCAGCGCCAGCGCCTGGGAAGCAGCGCGACGCTGCGAACGACTGCGCTGGTGCATGAGGCCTTTTTGAAGATGCAAAAAAGTGCCGGCGGTGAGATCGAGAACCGGCTGCATTTTCAACGCCTGGTTGCCCGTGTCATGCGCCAGCTCATAGTCGACTACGCTCGCAAGCAACTGGCGGAAAAACGCGGCGGCGACCAGATCCGCGAGACCTTCGAAGAGGCTGAGTACAGCCTGGAAGCCGAGGATCTGGTGCGGGTGATGGCGGTGGACGCGGCGCTCCAGCGCATGGCCACAGACGATCGCCGCATGACAGAGGCGCTGGTGGCTCAGCTTTATGCCGGCTTCACCGTCGAGGAAATTGGTGAAATGTTCGGCTTGTCCAGCCGCACCGTGATTCGCGATCTACGGCGGGCGCGGGCCTGGCTGACAATCGAGCTGGCTGAATTCGACCCGGGCTAGGGTGCTTCTTGCTTCTTGCATCTGCAAGCCCGGGCATGTCCACTTCACCTGCTTGATCTGGAGTGCTTGTGCATGCCCCGTGCTCACTCGAAGCGGTCCGAAAAGATCGCGTCTTCGGGGGTGATCAGCCGCCAGGGCTGGTTGCTGAACTGGCTGGTGTTGCCAGAGGCGTCAGTTGCGGTGGCGACCAGGTAGGTTGAAGTATCAACCGGCTGGTTGAGCGCCAGCGTGCCGGTGCGAAACTCGAACGCTGCCGAGATCGGATAAACCATGGAGTCGATGAAGGTCTTGCCCTGCGGGCTGCTGCCGTCGGTCAGGTAGAAGTCGATGGTCAGCGGATAGTCGGCGTTAGCTGGTGTGGTCTGGACGCGGACGCGGTAATTTATTTCTCCTGCTTCGGCATCGTATTCGGTGGCAGCGGCGTCGAAGTCGGGGTAGTTCATCAGCCTGTTCGGCCCGCTTGCAGCGCCGCCAATATCAAGTTCTTCCATTCCCAGGTCGATGCCCCGCGTGCCGGCCGGCCCGTTGCTGTAAATGCTGTTTCCTCGAATCACGTTGCCGGTCGAATTGTCATCGGCGCGCTCGAGGCTTATGGCTTCATCATTGTAGGCAATTATGTTGCCGTCACCGCTTCCTCCGGGCAGCCAGGATTCGGGGTTGATGACATCGCTCAGCGCGTAGCCCACCCGATTGTCGGTTATGGTCGAGCTGGAACTGCCGTCGAAGTAAATGCCTTTGCGATTGGGCATGGGCTCGCCGCTTGAATGGACACCGATAAGGTTGCTGGCGATAATGACGCCGCTGGCATCCCCATGTAGACGAATGCCGCTAGATGTGCTGTTGACAATGATGTTGCCTGTTTCGTAGGGGCCAAATGGATCTTCATACAGGCCGATGCTGACTCTGCCATGAGGGGCAGAAACATTTATTCCTGTCGTGTTGCCGAGTGATGCGCCACTGGCATTGGTTCCAATGTAGTTGTTGATGATGATTACTGGGTTGATCACATCGAAGCTGACACTGATACCAGTGCCGTTGTGCCCAATCACGTTTGCGTCGGCGATATCGGAAGAACCGACCCTACCATGACCATATCCTATGAATCTGATACCGTTGGCGTTATTTCTAATTTGATTTCGATGGATAAAATCGCCGGCACCGGCAATATATATTCCGTCGAAATTATGCGCGATCGTATTGCTGATAATCCGGCTGTTTAGGCCGACAGAATCGGACACATAGATTCCATATCTCATCCCAAGATCTTCATCGGCCTGATTGGTCCCGATCAAGTTCGAGGTCATCCTGTTAGCGCTGGCCCCCCAAACAAGGTGTATGCCGATGAGCGAGTGCCCGATCACGTTGCCGCCTCCGTAGGTGCCAATGCGATTGTCGGATCCCCCGGAGATTACGATGCCAGATTGACTATTCCCGTAGTCTGCGGAATCGTATCCCGGCGCAGTGCCATTGGTATGAGGTGTGCCAATACGGTTACTCCAGATAATCTGCTCATCAGCCTCGACCAGAATGCCCGATATGCCGTTATTGGAGATGGTGTTGCCTCTGATGAATCCGACGGCGTTGTTGGGACCGGCGCTGTCGGCAATGAATACTCCGTAGTCGCCATTGCCACTTGCTCCAAATGGTGAATAGCTGTCGGATGATGAGCCGGTCCGTATCAATCCGATCACGTTGCTCTGCATGACATTATGGGCTGACCCATTGTGTATCCAGATGCCGCTTTTGCCATTGGCTCTGATGGTGTTGTTGCGAATGTTGTTGGAATCGGAGCCGCTGATTCTCAGGCCGTTGGCTCCGTTTCCTGCGGGAGCGTACCCATAGGGCGTCCAGGCGCCGCCAAGCACGTTGTGTTCGATAAGATAATTGCCGCCGCCGCTCAGCAGGATGCCATGCTGACCGAATCCCTGAATGCCGATGTTACTCACCGTCGAGCCCGCCGCGCCCGACGAGAACCTCAGCCCACTGAAACCGCCGCTGCCCGGGCCGCGAATCACCAGGTGAGTGGCGCCATCCTGCTCCCAGTCCGGGTGGGTTTCGCCAGCGATGGTCACTTTGTTGCTGATGAAGGGCAGGCCAGAGTTGACCTCGATTATCGACATTTTTGCAGGGACGACGTTGCGCTCGATGTCCTGGTGGATCTCGATGGTGACCGGACCGGCGGTTGCGTTTGCTTCCTCCAGGGCGGCTCGCAAGGTGCATTCTCTCATCCGCACTGGTCCGACCCAGATTTGAACGCCGGTCCAGCAGCGCCCGTCGCCCGGATCCGAGTTTTGAGCATCTCCAAGCGAGTTGATGGTAAAAGTGGTTTGTGCCAGTACTGCGCCGGCGGCGAGGCTGAGGCCAAATATCAGTATGGCGTGGAACATGCGAATCAATTTCGATGAGTTCATTGTGCTTTTTTATTGGGATCTTGTATTGGGATACGCGCTCTGCGAGAAAATGAAGACAGGGTGAATCGGTTTGATCAGGCAAACCCCGACCTGCGGAACCAGAAGGCCCTGTATCATTGAGCAGATTACGCACTCAAGCGGCGCATGGCCTGCTGACCGCAGACCGATGGTGACTTATGCTTCAGAAACTGGTTTGAGGATGGAACGGGCAGATTCTTTCAGCAATGAGCAGGTTGACTTGTCGGCACTGCCGGATTTCCGACGCGTCGAGCTCACCGCCGCGGCGCGCGCCTTTCTGCCCTGGGCGCTGATCACGCAGACCGGCTTCTGGCTGATGCTGGCCGCGGCCGTGCTGGTGGTGCCGATGCTGCCTTTCGTGCCGCTGGAGGGGTTCTGGTGGCTGCCTCTCGTGCCCGCCGCGATCGCCGTGCTGGCCGCGGTGCATGCCCTGCTGGATGTGCGCTATCGGGCCTGGGCCTTGCGCGAGCACGACCTGATCTATCGTTACGGCGTCATTTGGCGCAAGACCGTGATCATGCCTTTTGCTCGCATCCAGCACGTCGAGGCGGTGCATGGGCCGCTGGAGCGTCATCTGGGGCTGATGCGAGTCAAGTGTTTCACCGCCGGTGGCATGAGTGCCGATCTCACCGTCAGGGGTCTTGATCAGTCGGCGGCGAGGCGTGTGCGTCAGTATCTGCTCGAACAGATTGCCGCGACCGCCGAAGACGAGGCCGAGAAAGACCGAACGGGCGACGGCTGAGGTCACTGTCGATGAAGCAGACCGACCTTCACGCCTGGCAGCGTCTGGCCCCGATAGCGCTGCTGTTTCTGATTGTCAACGGCGGCGTCAAGCTGGTACGGGAAAATTTCTACGCCTTTGCCGGCGCCGGCGCCGGCTTTGCCTTTCTTGATCGTCTGGGCCTGCGCGAGTTTCTGCTCGGTGGTCTGGTGCTGTTGCTCGGAGGCGCGCTGATCGCCGCGGTCTACCATCGCAGATTCCGTTTTCGTATCGAGGGCGATGCCATCCGCCTGCGTCGCGGTCTGATCGAGAACAAGGATCTGCGCGTTCGCTTCGCCCGAGTGCAGAACGTGGGGTTGAGCCAGCCGCTTTATTTTCGGCCCTTTGGTCTGGTGCGATTCACGCTGGAGACGCCCGGCGCACAATCAGCCGAGGTCGTGCTGCCGGGGATCGGCCGCGAGCTGGCCCTGGCGCTACGCGACCATATAGCCCGTCACGGCGCAGGCGAAATCGATCTGACTGCAAGCGCCGAACGTTGCACCGGTGCAGGGGAGGGCGGCAACGACAAAGCGCCGCTCGAATCCGAGCTGCTGCACGCGCCCGGCGGTCTGCGGCTGTTTCTGCATGGGCTGGTCAGCAATCAGGTCTGGTTGATTGTCGGCGTGGCCGCCTGGCTGGTCGGCACGCTCGGCGGGCGAGTCGAGCAATGGATCGAATCGTTTGGCGCCAAGCTGTTGTTCGAGCGCGCGCTGGCCATTGGCTGGATCGGGGCGGCCGCGCTCCTGGTCGGACTGCTTGCGCTGTTGTTCGCCCTCTCCGGTGCTCTGTCTCTGGTGCGCTTCCATGGCTTTGTCCTGCGCGATCGTGGTGATCGCTTTCTGGCGGTCAGCGGGCTGCTCGACAGGCGTGAGCAGGACATACGCCGTGAAAAACTGACCGGACTTGCGCTGCACCAGACGGCGCTGGGCCGCCTGATCGGGCAGTGGTACCTGGTGGGCAAGCAGGCCGGCAGCCGGGAGCAGGGCACGGGGCGCTCGCAAACGCAGTTCCTGGTGCCGGGCATGCGCCGCGATGATCTCGGCATGATTGCCCGGCTGATGCCGGGGTTTTCCGTGCCGCCGGGTTTCAATGCGGTCAGCCGGCGCCTGCGTAGCCTGCTGTGGATGCGACTTGCCGCAGTGGCGCTGACAGCGGTCGCGCTTGGCTGGTGGTTTCTGCCGGCGGCGAGGCCGCTACTGGCAGTTTTTCTGGCGGTCTTGCTGGTGGTGCTGTTTCTCATTCACCGCAGCTGGCGCTGCTGGGGCTGGCAGGTCGTTGACGGCGTGTGCTGGATTCGCCAGGGCGTGTTCGGGCTGCGCCAGGACGCTTTCGAGCTGGCAATGGTGCAGCAGGTGGTGCTGGTGGAATCCCCCTATCTTCGCCGCCACGGGTTGACCACGCTGCGCCTGGTGCTGCCCCAGGGACAGGTCAGCGTGCCTTTCATCTCGGTCAGCGATGCAGCTGAGCTGGCCAACCGGGCAATCCATGCGGCCGAGACCGCGCGGGTCCACCGCGTTTGAACTTCGGCCGGCTGCTTGCTGACAAGGCAGCCGAGAGCATCTCCCATGATAAAATGTTGAGCTGTTTCCATATTCCCGGAGTCCGCTTGAGCATGAGCGATCGAACACCCGGCGCACGCTTTCGCAAGCTGGTTGCCGACCAGCCGCCACTGCAGGTCGTGGGCACCGTCAACGCCTACTCCGCCTTGCTGGCCGAGCAGGCCGGCCATCAGGCCATCTATCTTTCAGGCGCCGGCGTGGCCAACGCGTCCTATGGCTTGCCGGACCTGGGCATCACGCAGCTGGCCGATGTGGTCGAAGACGCCCGCCGGATCACCGCGGCCAGCGATCTGCCGCTGCTGGTTGATGTCGACACCGGCTGGGGCAGTGCTTTCAATATTGCCCGAACCGTGCGCGAGATGGAGCAGGCCGGCGTCGCCGCCGTGCATCTGGAAGACCAGGTGGCGGCCAAGCGCTGCGGGCACCGGCCCAACAAGGCCCTGGTCAGCCCTGAAGAAATGGCCGATCGCGTGCGTGCGGCGGTGGATGCGCGCAGCGATGATTCCTTCGTGTTCATGGCGCGCACCGACGCCTATGCGGGCGAGGGCATGGCCGCGGCTGTGGATCGGGCCAACTTGTACGTCGAGTGTGGCGCCGACATGATCTTTGCCGAGGCCTTGCACACGCTGGAGGAGTTTGGCGAGTTTGCCCGTCAGGTTGACGTGCCGGTGCTGGCCAATATCACCGAGTTCGGCAAGACGCCGCTGTTTTCCGTCGACGAGCTGCGTCAGGCCGGGGCCGGCCTGGTGCTGTATCCGCTGTCGGCGTTTCGCGCAATGAGTCGGGCCGCGCTGATGGTCTACGAGGCCATCGGTCGCGACGGCCACCAGAAGAATGTGGTCGATACCATGCAAACGCGCGATGAATTGTACGAGGTGCTCGGCTATCACGAGTTCGAGCAGAAACTGGATCAGTTGTTCAGCAAGGAGTCGTCATGAGCGAGAAAAAACCCGGAGCCGGCCTGCGCGGCCAGTCTGCCGGACAGACTGAAATTTGTACCGTGGGCGCGGCCGGAAACAGCCTGCGCTACCGTGGCTATGCGGTCGACGAGCTGGCCGAGAAGGCCTCGTTCAATGAGGTTGCGCATTTGATTCTCAAGGGTCACCTGCCCGATAAACAGGAGCTGGACGCCTATGCCGGCCGCCTGAAGGGACTCAGAGGCCTGCCCGATACGCTCAAGGAGGTGCTCGAGCGCATTCCCGCCAGCGCCCATCCGATGGATGTGCTGCGCACCGGCGCGTCGTTTCTGGGCAACCTCGAGACCGAAGAAAGCTTCGATGCGCAGCAGGATGTCGCCGACCGCTTGCTGGCCTCGTTCCCCTCGATGATCACCTACTGGTATCGCTACAGCCACGACGGCAAGCGCATCGATGTCGAGACCGATGACGACAGCATCGGCGCGCATTTTCTTCACCTGCTGCACGGCAGCGAACCAAGCGAACTGCACGCGCGGGTGATGGACGTCTCCCTGATTCTCTACGCCGAGCACGAGTTCAACGCCTCGACCTTCACCGCCCGGGTCTGCGCCTCGACCCTGTCAGATATGCACTCGTGCGTGACCGGCGCGATCGGCTCGCTCAGAGGTCCGCTGCACGGCGGTGCCAACGAGATGGCCATGGCCATGCTCGAGAAATATCACTCGCCCGAGCAGGCGCGCGAAGACGTGCTGGCCAAGCTCGAGGCCAAGGATAAGATCATGGGCTTCGGGCACGCTGTCTACCGCGAGAAAGACCCTCGCAACGCTATCATTCGCGAATGGTCGCGCAAGCTGGCCGACGATGTCGGAGACGACACGCTTTTTGACGTCTCCGAAGCGGTCGAAAAGACCATGTGGGACGAAAAGAAACTGTTTGCCAACGCTGACTTCTATCATGCCTCCGCATATCACTTCATGGGTATTCCCACCAGCCTGTTCACGCCGATCTTCGTGATGGCGCGGGTGACCGGCTGGTGCGCCCACGTCATGGAGCAGCGCGCCAACAATCGCATCATCCGCCCCGGGGCCGACTACACCGGGCCGGACGATCGCGCGGTGCCGCCGCTTGACGAGCGCTGATCGGGCAGACAAGGCCGGGCCGCTGACGGCCCGGCTTTTTCCAGATTCGACTCCGGCGCACCACATCCAAAGTCGGAAACGGATGCAACCTGCTTTGATGCCGGGTTAATAAGCTATCCTCCCCGCCGCGACATCCCCGCGGTCAGAATGAACCGCAGGGCGTCGTCGAAGGGCAGGTCCAATGGTTCGCACCACTGTTTCGGCACAAACACCGTATAGCCCGCAATCTGATAGCTCAGCGGCAGATAGACGGCGACCTCTCCGGCTTCGCCGAAAGGCAGGTTGGAAAAATCCTCGCGGGTGATGAAGCCCATCACGCCGACGTTCAGTTCCGGGTGGCGAACCATGACCGCCTGATTGAAGCGTTTGGCGTCGTCGCTGGAAAAGTACTCCACGAAGTCCTTGGTCGCCCGGAATACAGACTTGATCACCGGCATGCGTTCCAGCGCGGCCTCGCCCAGGCCGATCAGCTTGCGAAACAGCCACACCTGGCTGAGCAGTCCGATGGCGATCACAACCGCAATTCCCCCGACCAGGCCCATGCCGGTGATGTACCAGTCCTCGGGCAGGACGAGCTTGATTGCCGAGCCGATGCCGCGCTCGGCAATCCCGGCCAGCCAGAGCACGATAAGCAGGGTGAGCGCGATCGGGATGATTGTGCCCAGGCCCTTGAAGAACAGGCGCACCAGGTGGGCGACCGGGCGATCGTGTTCAGAGCTCATCGATCTGCCTCCCGAGTATTTTGCACTGGCGGCCGAGCCAGTATCGGCTGATAACGACCAAGCCGATGATGGCAGCGATTGCGACCAGTGCTGTAAAGAGATTCATGCAGAGGCTCCGGTATGAGGCAGGCGCCAATGACGAGGCGCCTGCCTCACGATACTAACCCGCAGCTAACCGGATTGCATGCCGGGCCGATCATCCTTGCGCCGGGTCACCGCCTCATTCCCCAGCGAAACGGTCGGAGAACAAAGCGTCGGCGGATAGCCGGGTAAACACCACAATGGCGTTGTCCTGATTGGCAAGCACATAGACATGCCGCTTGTCGTGGGAGGCCGCAATATCGGTAGGGCCGGCAAGATGGTCGGTGGTGGCCTGGCCGTCGAAAATCGTCTGCGCGACGTCAAGGTGGCCGGCCCGACTTGCATCCTGCTGTGCGGCAGTCCGGTCGAAGACCGTGAAGCTGTGATCGGCGAAGCCGCTGACGAACAACTCGACGTTGTCTGGCGCCAGCTCGAGGCGTTGGGGGCCGCCCATGCCGGGCAGCTGCGCCTCGCCGCTGGTCCATATCCTCGCCTGGTCCAGATTGCCGTTGGCGTCGCGATCAAAGCGGATCAGGGTGCTGGCCTGTTCGGCCGTGACGTAGACCTGGCCGCCGTCTGCGCTGACAGCCACATCTGTGGCCCCAGTCAAGCCTTCGATTCCGGCAAGGTTGTCTTGCAGCGCCTGGCGGAAGCTCAGTTGACCGAAATCGGGGCTGGATGGGTCGGTACTGCGGTCGAAGATCAGCAGGGCGTTACCCATGCGCGTGGCGACCAGCAGCTGGCGGCCGTCGGGGCTGACCGTCAGGCCGGTCGGGCGCTGCAGCGCCACTACCGTGCCGCCGCTGTCTTCCGGGTCGTCGGTGTTGTTGGACTCCGACTCGAGAAACGTCAGCGCGCCGGTGGCGCTGTCGCGTGAAAACACCGCAATCGAGTTGCTGCCGCTGACATACAGGTGTTCGCCATCAGGGCTCAGTGTCAGCCGGCGCGGCTCCTGCATGCCGGTGATGGAACGGCTGCCGTGAACATAACTGTCCTGCAGGGCCAGGCTGCCGTCGGCGGCGCTGCGGGTAAAGGCAACCAGGCTGTCGGAGCCATGCGCAACGATATAGACGTGTGCATCGTCGTTGCTGATGGCGATATCGACTGGCCCGTCCATGACCATGCTCTCGAAGCCGGGCGTTTCTGTGTCGATACTGTCAAACACGCTGAGCCGACCGCTGGCGCGCTGTCTGTCCAGGATGGTCAGTTGACCGGTTGATTCACTGGTGACATAGAGGTGGTGGCCTGCGCGCGTGATGGCCAGCGCCGAGGGATCGGCGATGCCGTGAATGCCGTCTTCGCCGTTGACTGCGTCCTGTTCATGGCGAAGGCTGGGGTTGTGATCGGGGTCGGCAATGATGGCCGTAGCCGTGCTGCGCAGCAGCGTGCCCATTTGCGCATTGTCAAGGCGCAGCGCAAACGCCTTCTGCGGCCCGCTTGCTGCGCTGGGCAGAACGGTGATTCGGATCTGGCCCGCGATGTCACCGGCCTCAATCTCCAGCGTGCCCTGGCTGGCCAGGTAATCCTGGCCGGCGACAGCCGTGCGGTCTTCAGTCTGCCAGTCGAAAGAGACGTTGCGGTGATGATCTCGCGACAACGTGACCGAGAAGACCGCTTCGGCTGTGCCGCTGCGCGGTTTCTCGACCCAGGTATCGGTGACGCGAATTTCGGGATTATTGTCGTCATCAAGCAGAGTCACCGTGGCCACCTGGCGCGCAAAGGTGCCGCTTGAGGTGGCGGTGAGCTCGACAGTGAAGGTTTCGTCTGCTTCCGGAATATCGTCGGGGCAAATGGTCACCGTGATGTCGGCGTTCATGCTGCCGGCGGGAATGGTCAGCGTGTCCGCAGCGGAAATGAAATCAACTGAGGAGTTGCAGCTTGCTCCGCCGGTGGCAGTGCCTTCGCGGGTGTGCCAGCTGATGTCGATGGCCTCGGTCGAGGTCGTCGACAGCGTGACAGGCAGGGTCACCACCCGCGCGTCGCCGCTGTTTCCTTCGAGGACTTCAGCGTCTTCGATGGTGATTGTCGGGCCGCCTTCGACATACTGCGGGTCGATGTCGAGCCGAACCGCGCGGCCGATGGCGCCGACCGTGGTTTCGGCCGCCAGGCGTGAGCCGATATAGATCTCGACTTCATTGCCGGGTCGCGCATACCCGGGTCGTCGGGGCGACACGTCATCCATACCGACCGGCAGCGCGTACTGGCCCTCCAGGCGGGGATCCTTGCCCATGTGGTAGCTGATCAGCGTCTCGCCGGTTGCGCTCAACCTGGCTTCCACGATCGTTCCAGGCGCGACCGGCTGCCCGAACAATGTGGCGTTGCCGTATAAAACGTGGCTGGGCTGGTCAATCCTGGCCTGGGCTGAAAACGCCAGCGCGAGAAGTGTCAGCAGAAGCGTGATGGTTCTGTAGGTCGGCTGCATGCTCAGTTACCCGGATATGCGTAAGTTTCGAAGAAGATGCGAATGTCGTTGATCCCCTGGCCGTCGCGTTGGCCAGCACCGCCGGGTATTTCCTCGCCATGGATGAAGGTTTCCAGTCCTTCGACCGGATCGCTGAGGAAAGTGCCGCCGGGAATGATCATCAGCCAGCGTCGATTCCAGACCGAGCGGCCAATCAGCCGGCTGTCGGAAATGACCTGTGACGGGTCGAAGGGCTCGCTGAAGTGGTGGGCCGGAATGCGGCCGAAGCGCCGCGTCTTGACCGGCGACTCGGCGACTGTATCGCGAATCGGCAGCCAGTCGAACTCGCCCAGTTCCTGTGAGCTGATCGGGAAGGGGATCGGGATGGCCTGATCGATGACCTGCCATTCTCTGATCGTGAAGTCGTTGGCCGCAGGGGCCCTGAGCACATCGGCACCTACCGGGAACAGGTAGATGCGCGGATCATCGGCCAGGGGAAGATTGGCGTATTCACCGAACCATGCGCCGACCGAGTGAATACGCGTGGCGAACTGGCTGGAGTCGTAGGAGCTGTCTCCGGAACCCAGATCCCAGCCGAAGAAGTTCAGGCCAAAGGTGACGTTGGTCGAGAATGGAATCACCAGTCCCGGCTGTGGGCCGGCCGACTCGGGCGCGAATGGTCGTGCATGGCGCCGGAACTCCGGGATGCTCCAGAGATTGTCGACACGGGCGTTTTCAAGAGCCAGTCGCCATTCCTGGTCGCCTTTTTCACCTTCCGGAATACGGAACAGTTCACGCCGCAGCGAGAAGCGGTTGGTCTCGACCTGGGGATTGTTGAAGCCCATCTGCCCCTTGAGCACCTCGAAGTTGAGGCTGAGCTGGGCGAGGGCATTCGCCAGGCCCGGAGTGCCCGGCACTGGCTCACCCCCGATGATCTCCCCAAGCGAGCGTTCGCGCACGATGCTGGTCAAGAAATCCTGGCCGGCCTGGCCGTCGCTGCCGAGCAGGTTGGTTTCGTAATCATAGGCGGCTGCGGCCAGGTAGACATAGCGGGCAGCCAGATCGAAGGCGGCGCGATATTTTTGCAGGGCATCGTTGCGGAAGATGCGAAACGCCATGTCCTGGTAGCGGTGCTCCTGTACGGCGGCGGCGCCGCGTTTGCGGAAGCTGACCAGGCGTTCGAAGCTGCGCAGGCCGCGCGCCAGGGTGGCCTTGTAGTCACCCAGCAGCTGTTTGATGGCCTCTGTGCGAGCATAGATCTCCGAGCGCAGAACAGGCTCCTTGCGCATCAGCGCATCCACCTGGCCCTTGGCGTTGAACAGATCCAGGGTGGCATCGTTGATGGCAGTCTTGATGCCCGACAGCTGAGCAACATCTTCCTTGGCAGCGTCGGTAGCGCTGGCGGCAATGTTGAGCGCGTCGGCCGAGGTGTCCAGAGCAAAGGCGGCTGCACTGCCGCCGGCATTGACTGCGCAGCGGCCGGCCGAGAACAGATCACCCCCGGCCGCCAGGCCAGCAATGGTGTTGTCCGGGATACAGGTCGCCGAGTCCTTGAAGCTTGCGTCGATAAAGGCGCCCACGCGACTGGCTACCACCGCGCTGGCGCTCATCGTTTCCGCGACTGCGGTCAGGGTTTGCAGGGTGTTGCGCTGGTTGATGGCCAGGTTGAGGTTGTCTTCGGTGATATCGAAGGTGGCCTGCAGGGTGTCGATTTCCGACACGATTTCCTGGCGCAGCTGGTCATATTCGACCAGCGCCTGCTTGAGTGAAATGCGGGCCTGCAGCATCTGCTGAAGGATCTGCTGCAGCTCGCCCGGTGCGCGTCGCTGGCCGTTCCAGCTGCCAGGCTTGGTGAACCAGAAACCGAAGTCCGGTGATTCGATGGTGACGTAGCTGACATCCAGACTGTCGTCGAGACTGACCTCGCCCAGCGCGCAGCCCTCTGAAATCGGGAGTAGTTTGCAGGGCAGGCCGTGAGAGCCGGTGTGCTCGGTTTCGCTCGAGCTGGGCGTCATGTCGAAGAAGTTGATGCCGTTGGGCACCGGGTCGTAACTGCCGGTGAACTCCTTGATCCGCTTGATGCCTAGATTATTGATATCGTCGGCGAAGTCGAAGTCCGTTCCGGCCAGGGCAGGAACGTCGATATACATGTAGTGATACATGTCCGGGCCGTCGTAGCCAGCCGGGTAGGTGCCGTTTGGCCCGATGTCGTCTGCATAGGGGTAGCCGAAGATTTCGATGAGCTGGTTCGAAAAGTCCGTTTCCTGCGCGTTGGCATCGATGGTCAGATCGTCCACCTCGTTCTGAGTGCGGCGGATCTGGTTTTCCAGCTGGTTGGCAAAGTCCCACACCTGGACCGCATTCTCGAGCGCACCCATGGCACGCTCGGCGACCTGTTCGAAGTGTGAGGTTCCCCACTTGGCTAGCTGCGCCGGATCGATATCGAACGGCACGACGTCCTTGGCAAGCCCCAGCGGGTTGAGGCCGGCATCGGCCTTGTCGACCTGGCCCTGTATATCAGTGAACTGGGTGGCAATCTCGTTGAGCTCGCGCACGGTCGTACGATCGATGCGCTCAATGCCGACATGCGCAGGATCCGGATCCTGTTCCGGCAGAATCGAATTGGCGGTCGCCCAGTCAAAGTAGGCGCCCATGCCGGCACGCCGGCCCCACTCACTCAGGCCCCAGGCTCGTTGCGGGTCGGTATCTTCGTATCCCTGCCATTGCCCGTCGGGGTTTTCGACGTAACGCGAGCGATAGGTCAGATCAACAATTTCGGCGGCGGTGCGCGCCTTGGCCGCGGCCGATTCGGCAAACTGGCGTTCGTCGAGAAAGTCGACCTGAATCGGCACGCCGGCTACGGTGACGGCTTCCGGTCGCGGCTCCCAGGTAAAGAAGGGATGGCGCAGCAGGTCGTAATAGGTCTTGATTGAGGTCAGATAATGGCCCCAGGCGTCACCATGACCCTGGGGGAACATGATGCGGGCATCATACTCGTCGATGACGCCATCGGCATTCTGGTCGCTGATGTTATAGCTCTGGCTGTAGGCGACCTCGCCATCGCCCGTTGTGAAGTTCCAGAACAGGCGGTTGTACACGGGGCTAGCGGTGACCGGACCCTGACTCTTGTCGCGGCCGCGCAGCAGCACCAGTTCTTCTTCAAGCAGGGAGGCGAGCTGATTCTGGAAGTTGAAGATGCTCGGTGCCAGAGACAGATAGCTGCCGCCCCCGGTGCTGATGCCGATGGTGGGGTCCTGGGCGTCGGCGTAGGCTTCGTTGCCCAGCAGGGTATAGAAATCCACCAGGCGGGAGGCGACCAGCAATATGGCGTTATTGGCCGGCCCGTAGTTGACCGGTGGGGTGCCGTCAACCGACAGCTGCATGGCCCTGCGCATGACGGTGGTGTAGGCCTCGATCAGCCCCAGCTGATTGATGTTGTTCGGATCGCTGTTGAGCGCTACCGGGCCCTCATAGCGTTCGCCCAGCTGGATGATCATGCTCACGTAGTTGTTCGTGGCCGCTTTGGCAAAGTCCTGCACGCGTGCCTCGAAAGGGTTGAGGCGGCTGAGAACGCGCTTGACCCAGCCCTGTGCGAGTTGAGCGATCTGGTCGCGAGGAGTCGATCCCGGGCTGCCGGCATACAGGCTCCACTCGGTCGCATTGCCGCAGGTGGGCAGGCCACGATAGCGAGCCAGGTACCAGTTGTCCGACAGGGTCTGGATATTTGCGCCTTCGATACTGATTTCGACAGCGCCTTGGGAATCGTCCACCGGAACCTGAATCCAGCCGTTCATCTGCCCGCTTTCCGGATCAGGAACGGGCAGCGGCGGGGTGCCGTTTTCGTCTGGATGGTAGAACCACTGGAACTCCAGCGCATCGGGATCGCCGCCGAAATCGCCGCTGTGTCGCAGCACCAGCTGCTCATCGAAGATGTTGTCTGGTGCGATCACATTGATCTGGCCCTGGTAAGTGCTCAGAATTTCGGCGGCGGCCGGCGGCGGTGGTGAGCGCAGGCAGCCAACCTCGATGACCTCCAGGCTGACTGGCTCGGGGTTGAGCGATTCATCGTTGTTGAAGGCCAGCGTGACATAGCCGCTGCCCTGGGAGAGCCCGGCGGTAAGTGCAGCGTCGACGCCGACGGCTTGGAAGGGCTCGAGAATGCCGTCGTTGCCGTCATCCTGGTAGCCGATGAGCACATCGTCGGCATCGACCGGACGATGTTGCTCACAGACCAGATTGCGGCTGTCGTCCAGGCGCGTTTCCAGGCAGATCTTCTCGATGCGCTGCGGGTTGCGTGATAGCCGAAACAGCGCCTCGATGGCCTGGTCCCAAGAACAGGACGAGCCGGGGCTCAGGCAGTCATTGTCATAGCCGGTTGCTTCGCCGCCGTCGCCGCCGTCAAGCGTCTTGAGCGTGACCCGGTCACGCTTGGACAGCACGTTGAGCAGCAGAAACGGTTCACCCGCGCCGCTTTCGTCGAACAGGCCGCTGAGAATCAGACGCTTGTTGAGCGGGTCGTAGGCGATACGGTCGCGAATCGAGACCGGCAGTTTGATTGATCCGTCCTGGCTGCCGAGGATGGCCTCGGTGCCGTTGGTCTGGAACTCGGTGGCAACCTCCTCGGGTATTGCATCGAGATAGACGATGCGGGGATTGAGCGGGTCGATCAGCTGAACCAGGGTGTCGCCGGGCAGGGCATTGGCCGTCGTTTCCTGATGCTCGTCGTAGACGACCTCGACGGCTGCCTGGTTGATGATGTCGGGCAGGCCTCTTTTCGGACTCAGCAGGGTCTCGCCGCTGGTCAGTAAGGGGATATCGGTCGGCCAGGCAATCTCGTAGCTGACCCGGATCGGTTCCAGCGGCGAGTCGCTGCCGCCATGTTCGGCCGGCAGGCGCTCCAGCCAGGGCACGCAGGTGGCAGCTTCGATATCGTTATCGTCGTTGTTGTCGAGGTCGACAAAGAAATTCGGCTGCGCCGGATAGTAATAATGCACCGCACCGCTGCCGGCCGACTTGGACCAGAGCTGGTTCTTGTAATCCTGGAAAAAAGGTGGTGGCGCCGGCTGGCCGAGGCCCTGGCCTTCCACAAAGGTTTCGCTGCAGCCACCAAGTAATGTCACCGGGTACGGCGGCGCCACGGTTGTGCCCACGGTGCCGGAGTAGCGGAACTGGTTGAAGCCCGCGCCGGTGGCATCAACGCGGAACACCCGGAACCGCCACTCTTGCGAGGATTGATTGAAGTACTTGACCAGCACGTAGGGATCGGAAGCGGCGGCGCGGTCGCCGTCAATCTTTTCGCCAAAATCCGCGCGTAGGGCGAACACCGCCTGCTCGCCCGATCCGGTGTTGGAGGGCGCCATGAAGGCGTGCTCGTCATTGGGGTTGTAGCCCGGCTGGCTGAATTCATTCTGCACGTAGATTCGCGCAGATGGAAACCCCTGAGCGCTCAAGGGCTGCTGTCCCAGGACCTCGCTGCCCAGTTCACTGGCAACGACAATCCGTTCCGGGTCAAACGGCCAGCGCGGGGCGTAGCGCACGGCTTTGGCCGGCCAGTACACGCCTTTGGCGTTGTCGCGATACCAGCCGACGACCAGCTCACGCCCCTGTTCCTGTGGCCGCGCGTTGCTGTAGCGGTTGACCGGGATGATTGCCCCGGTCCGGCCGCTGCGCGTGTAGGCCGCTTCGGCACCCGTGCCGTCGTAGTAGGCGAGCTCGTTGACCACCCAGCCGGTTCGATTGGGTTCATTGTGGAAGGGGTCGCTGATCTTGCGCCCGATCTCGACTTCGACGTTATCTACAAACTGCGGCACCGCCGGGTAGGGCAGGGAGCGAACGATTTCCACCTCGACCGGATACTGCGTGGGATCGATTTCCGGGCCGTTGACGTAGATGATCGTGGCCGATCCGGAGCGCGAGGTGCTGAACGAACCCGAGCTGTATTCCGGGCTACTGGAGCCACTGGTCGGGTCGATGACTTCCAGCACGCGATAGCTGCCGCTGGCTGGCTCGGCTTCAACTGGTGCGCCGGTGATGTGAACCTGATAGCAGTCTTCCGATACGGCGTCAGAACAGGGCTCTCGTGGCCAGCCCACGGCACCGAAGCTGCTGATCCGCGCCTCATCCTGGAGCTCCCGACCCTTGATGCGCCACTTGACCTCGATGCTGTCGATGGGCTGCAGCGGAATGAGCCTGGCATCACTCCCGCCAATGGGAGGCGCCCAGTAAAAGATGTTCTCGGCCAGAGCGTCGAAAGGTTCGCCATTGATCTCGAACTGAGGCGTGAAGGCGACTTTGTTGACCTCGGCGTCCGGCGGCGGCGTCAGCGGGGTGCCGGCAAGCCAGGCCTCTTCCTTGAAAAAGCGGCCGTCGGCACCGAGGCTGACGATGAAAGCGTCGTCGCCGCCGATCGAGGCCAGGGTGTCGACCGGTCCGAAGTACGCCACTGCGCTGAAGCGACCGCCGACGAAGACTGCGCCGATGCCGTTGGTGGCAATGGCCTGGCCGGCATCGTTGCCACTGCCGCCGGCATTGGCCGGTATGCCACCAACTTCGTTGTACTCGCTGCCGCCGGTGACCCAGTCCCAGCTACCGTCAGATTCGAGCGACAGGATATAGACATCCTCGCCGCCGCTGCTGGTCAGGGTGCCGAGCCCGTTGCTTCCGGAGTGAAATGTGGCGCTATTCTCGAACGATCCGGTGGCAAACACCTTGCCCAGCGCGTCGACCGTAATCGCGCCCGCCGCCGCGCTGGCAACGGTTCTTGCCCAGGCACAACTGATGCTTGAGGTGGCGATGTCGATGCTGGCGATATACAGCCCCTCGCCCGTTTGCGGAGCGCAGGGGGCGAAAGTGAAATCGCCGGAGTAGTCAGCAGCTACCAGCAGGCGCTGCCCACCATCATCAAGGGCAGTGTCCTGGATTCGGAGCGCGTCCGGAAGGTTCTGCGGGCTGCCCAGGCTGGGTCCGCTCTCGTTGAGCAGGTTGCCGACCGTCATCAGGAAGGGAACCTGTTTGCCGATCTTTTCCAGTTTGATGTTGTCAGCGTACCACCAGTCGTTGTAGCGCGTATGGTGCGGCGTTGAATAAGGTCCGCTGCCGCCGGTGAACCTGAACCTGATCCTGAGGTGTTTGTGCAACGCCCGCTTGTCTGAAATGGTCAGCGTGTCCGGGCCGGTGAATTTGAATTGCTGCCCGCCCGTGCCTCGCCCCTCGAGCCGATGGATCCGGCGCCAGTTGCCACTCTTGTCGCGATACTCGATAACAACGTCTTCACCGCGATCTGGCTTCTCTGAAATAAGCCCTTCCAGAAATTGTCTTTCCGGATCAAATCCGCGCATGAAGTCGCCTTGCAGAAGCAGTCGCTCGGCGTCCGAGGCGTCAATGAGCGGGGAGGTTACCGATACAGCACGACCGCGCAGGGCTAGTGCACGGGTGTCGGTAAAAAAGGCATAAGAGTAAGGGATAAAGGGCGCCCACCATCCGCGGTTGACGAAGATGACTCCTTGGGTGTCAAAGAGAAACCCATACTCAGTATCGCTGCTGTTCCAGCCGTTCCAGGACGAAAAGTCCTGGCTGAGCAGTTCGCTGGTGCCACCTTGTGATCGGGTGCCGACGGCGTAGACGCGATTGCTGTCGTCTATTTCCAGATGCTGAATGCCCTCATCGCCCGAGGCTGCGCTGCCCCGATCCCGGGCCCACAGGAATTCGCCGTCGGTCGAGGCCAGGCGAGCAAGAAACAAGTCGCTGGAGGTCGCCGCGCAGTTGCCGTTGGCCAGCGAATGGCTGGCTCCAAACTGCGCCGAGCATTCGTATCGCCCGGCCACCACAATCGATTCGGGCACCGGCGGCGCAATCGAGCTGTCTCCCGGTACGGCGACAACAGCGGTTGCGCGGTCATTGCCGCTGCCGCCCATGGGCCGAGCCCACTTCCAGCTGCCCTGGTTGTTGATTTTGGCGACAAAGCCGTCTGCCTCGCCGTCGGCCGAGATATCGCTGCCGCCAAACGTTGCCTGGGCATAGAAGTCGCCGGCGACAAAGACGTTTTCGGCATTGTCGAGCGTCATGCCGTGGACATGATCGTCATAGGGCCCGCCCGCCGATGCCGCCCATTCGGTGATGCCTCCGGGGCTGATTCTGGCAATGAAGACATCCTGGCCGCCTTGCGATATGAGAGTGAAGCCGCCGATATCGATGCTGCCGCGGAAATGGCCGACGACATAGGTATCACCCGCCGGGCCGGTTTCCATGGCCACGACTTCGTCGTTTTCGCCGCTGCCGGCAGAGATGGGCCAGCTGGCCCGTGCCGTGAGAGATGCCGTCAGCAGTACGGCGAGCAGGGTCGTGTGCACGATTGTGGTCACAATAGTGGTCGCAGTCGTGGTCATGAGCTGACCGGGGTGCCGGGATGAATTCATTCCAGAACGTCCTTGTTTACTGGTTCAGTACCGGGATGGCCGAAATACGGCGCAGCCGGAAAATGCCGGAGGTAAAAATCGTGTTGTGGTGCAGACCACTGAGCGCGCCTTCGTAGACGCCGCCAAGTATCGAGTCGCCCCAGCCAGGGGGCTGTCTGCCGATGGGATCGTCGCTGGTAAAGATGAAACGCATGTCGCGGGTGACCTGATAGGCCTCCTGCTTGAAGTTCATGAACTGTGCGTCGAGATTGTCGTGATCGGGGTGGTAGCGATGCTTGAACGGATTGGTCGGCAGCTCGGGGTCAACAATCAAGGTCGTATTGAGCTGTTGCCCGGGGCCAAAGTCACCGCTGAACTCCTGCTCCAGGCCGGGGAAGTCGTAGGCAATGGTGCTGTAGCGCAAGCCGACTGAGCGTCCGCCTCGGTTGACCGCGCCGGAATACAGCGGGATCAGGTTCCTGTCGGTCAACAGCACGTAGCGCCCGGGCTCGGCGACCTCGCGCATGCCGGGTTCGGCGCTGCTCGGTACCGTTGTGCCTTCCTGCCACATCTGAATCGCGTCCTTGAGCAGGCGGGCACGACCGGCAGAGTCGACGTGAATGATGACTCGCTGGGTGAAGGGATCGCGCACCGGCGTTGGCTCGACTCCGCCCTGCTGGGATTCGCTGACGGCGTTGACCTCGATGCGCCCCACCCAGAGGCCGGCATACGACACGATATCGCTACCGCTGTCGGTTACTGTCGCCTGCAGGCCACTGCCCTGAGTGGCCGCGCCGGCTACGGGTTGAATGGTGTTCCCGCCGACATGAAGAAGAATGCGCTCTCCGGTTTCGTCGGTAATTTCAAGTACCTGCTCCATGCGTGAGCGGTCGAAGCTTTCTCGTAGTACGGCCAGCGTGAGCTGAATGTCCTCGCCCGCTGGTGCCGGCAGAACGAGCTGGTTTCGCAGATCCGGCCAGGCTGTTTCTCCAGTTTCCGGATCCTCGTTGAGAAACGCTATCGGCATGCTGCTTCCGCCAACGCGGCGTATGAGAAACGAGCCGTTGTGTCCGCTGCGGTTGCGCAACACCAGGCGACTTTCGGTCAGCGCCGCGCTGAACTCCAGCGAGTCGCCATGTTCGAGAACCAGCGCCATCTTGCCTTGATAGCGTGACGCCCCGCGGGTATGAATCCAGTAGGCCTTCCCGTTCTTGACGGGCGTCGACGATTTGTCGATCGCATGCCACTTGCCGTTGGCCGAGAGCTGATAGACCGGCTGCCCGGCATGCGCTGGCGAGGACTCGAAGAACTCCTGAAAGGTGGGCGGCGCATCAGGATTGACGGCAAGTCCGGTCAGGGTGAATGCATCGGTTTCCCACCTCTGGCGGCGATGGCGCGGGCGGCCCTCGATGGTGATCTGCTGCGTCGTACTGCCTTCCACTTCGATGAGATAGGCGGTATTCGGATCGATGCGAAACAGGTTCGAAAGGAAGGCTTCGGGCCGTGGTTCCGGGAACCAGGCGAACCAGCCTTCGATGTTTTCCAGACCTTCGGAAGGGTCCTCGATGAACTCTGCGCCGGGCTGGTCTGGCAGCCAGCGCCATACGCTGGCGATGGGCAGGCCGGCAAAGACCTTTCTGATGTCACGCTCATCAGGCTCGACGTAGAGATACACGGCATTCCAGCCGGGCTCGAGATCGATAACCTGCTGCACGGTACCCGACGGCTGGGCCACGGCCGGATTTGCTGCTGCAAGAGCAACTGCCGACAGCGCTGCGAGTGCGGCGAGACGAGTGATTGAAGAAAGCATGTTCATGACCTTGTCAATGCGGTGCTTGGGCCCTGCGGGGGGCGTTGCTCTTCAGGGCCTGGCGGACCCAACGGTTCGATGTCGGCCAGGCGCTGCCGGCGAATATCGGTTTCAAAACGTGCCAGCATCTCCTGGCGAAATGCGTCTTCCACGCTGCGGTAGTGGTCGCGCAGCAGGCGCTGACGAATGCCTGCCTGGAGTTCTTCGAGTGGCCGGCTGCGCTCGGGCTGATACTCGACCAGCCGGACCAGATAGAAGCCCTGGGCTCCTTCAATCACGCCCGATAGCGTGCCGGGTTCGAACATGCTGTTGGCCGTTTCTATAACGGCGGGGTCGTGGCGATAGCGCTCGGGTGCGTCTTCACCGATCCAGCCGATGACGCCGCCGCGATAGCGACTGGACTGATCCTGTGAGTACTCGCGCGCCACCGCGCCAAAGTGTGTGACTTCCGGATCGAGCTGCTTTGCTGCCTGGTAGGCCTCGATGGCTTTCTCGCGCGCGGCTTCGCGGGCTGCCGGGTCGGCGCCCCCGGGCACCTTGATGTGAACCATCGCGACTCGCCGGCGGGCGGGGATGGCGTAGTCATCGGCTTCCTGCCGATAGATCCGCTCGACATCTTCATCGGTGATGGTGGCGTCTTCCTGACGCGGGCGAAGGTGTTGGGCCACGTAGCTGTTGACCAGGATTCTTTCCAGCGAGCGCCGCACCTCCGGTTCGGCATCAAGCCCGTCCTGCACGGCAGCGGCTGCGAGTGCCTTGCGATAGAGCAGGGCTTCGAGCAGCTCTTCTTTCTGTGCCAGTTCGTGATACTGCCCGGGCCGGTGGCCGCCGCGGCGGCGCATTGCATCAACGTATTCGTCTGCGTCGATATAGGTATTGCCAATGCGCGCAATCCAGCCGTCGGGCGCCTGGGCCAGCGTTTGTCCTGTGCTGCTCCACCACCAGCCGGCGGCAAGGCCGGCGACAAAGATGAGCAGCGCGATGAAGAGTTGTTTCATTGATTCTCTCCGAGATTAATGTTGTTCAAAGCGGTCCTGGAACAGGGTGATGCGCACCAGATCGCGATCCATGGCGCTGTTGTTGTCGTCATTGAGCTCATCGGGGCTGGCCGGAATGGCGTGCGCTGCCTGCTCCAGGAAGTAGCTGCCGCTGCCCGGATTCAGGTTCGGGTCCACGCGGGCTTCGAGCATGTAGACCACCTGCTCACCAGGCGCCAGGGTCAGCTGGTCACTGATGTCGCCGGTCCCGGCCTTGTCGCAGCCGATGCTGCCGGCGGCAAGACAGGTCCAGCTGATGTCGATCAGATCAGCGGAAATCGGCACGTTGACCGCAACGACGTTGGCCGTTCTTGAACCCAGGTTGCTGAAAGTGATGGTGTAGGTCAGCTGCTCGCCCGGGCTGACTTCGTCGCGCCCGTTATCAATGGCGACATTCACGTCCGGCCCGTTGCGCAGCTCGATCGTTTGATTGGCCGCGTTGTTGGCAAGGCTCGGGTCGTCATCGAGGGTGACTGCAAGGGCTTGAGCCACAAGTGATCGTCCGGCCGGGGGCAGATCGGAAACCTGAATGTGCCAGCTGACCGAGTTCCCGCTCGGCAGGGCAAGCGTCCGGCAGCTCAGGCCATTGGTCTGGCGTGAGCAGCCCTGGGCCGTGGCCGATACCCCGGCGTCGAAGCTCAGATCGACCATGGTTTCGCTCGCATCGGACGGGCCGTTGTTGTGCAGTGTCAACGTCAGCGGCAGCGGCGCCGGCCCGTCGGGGTCGAACGGGTTCAAAGGCGTGGCGATGGCAACTGCCACATCCGGCCTAACGACCACGGTGTGACGAGTGGCAGCCGAGTTGTTGCCGTGGTCCGGATCCTCGACCGGGGCGGCCGCTTCAACGGTGGCTTCGTTGAACAGCTCGCCGGTGGCATCGGAAGGCAGCTGGCCACTTACCCGGAGGCGCGCTTGACTGCCGGCCGGGAGCGCAAGAGTCAGCACGGGATCACCGCTGCCGCTGGCGCTGGGGCAGGTGGCGCCGTTCATGCCCTGACAGGTCCATTGTTTGTTGCGCAGGCGGCTGTCAAGCAGGTCGCTGACGGCTACCTGGGGTGCATCGCTGGGGCCGGGATTGCTGACGACGATTTCCCACTCGATTTGCTCGCCCGCGACCACGGCGTCGTTTTGCAGGCTCTTGCTCACGGCCACATCGGCCACTGCGCGCACTTGGGTGCGAGCCGAAGACGACTGGTCCTGCGGGGTGGGATCGGTGGCATCCGGTTCGGGGACGAGCTCGGCGGTATTGATCAGCTCGCCGATGATGGCTGGATCGATGGTGACCTCAGCCTCGATGATCAGTACGTCTCCGACCATCAGGTCGGCAGCAAAACCGGCGCTGTCGCTGGTGCTCGGGCAGGTGGAATCACCGGTGCCGCCGTTGTCGACCACGGTGCAGGACCACTCGGGATCGAGCAGCGCCGCCGGCGGGTCGGTGAAGTCATCGATGCCGATTCCCAGCGCGCTGCTGGGGCCGGCATTGGTTACCTCGAAGCGATAAGTGATGCGCTCGCCGGCGATGGCCTCTGCGGGTCCGGACTTGCTGATGGCAATATCGGATACCACTTCGATGTCGGTCACTGACTCGGAGATATTGTCGCTGGTGTCATCATCGATGCCCGTACCAGAGTCGATACTGGCGATATTGATCACCTGCCCCCGTGCGGACGGATGAACCACGGCGCCGTAATCGATTGCCGAGTAGCCGCCGACGCCCAGCTCGAGCTCCACAGCCAGGTTGTCGGCAATGTCTTGTGACTGCAAGCAGCGCGACAGGGCCAGCTCGGGGAAGGCGAGCAGCGTGTCGCCTGCGAAAGACCACAGCAGGGAGCTGTCGGAGTCGCCTGCAAGGCGGGAGGCGCCCGCCAGCTCGATGCGGTCGCGGTGCTCGATATTGCCGCTCGCCCAGTCGCGGGAAAATACATGGATGGCCTGGTCGTCGAGCAGATACAGGCGGGTGCCCGCCGGGTCGATCTCGATCGCCCGGGGCTCGCCCAGGCCTGAAATGTCGGACCAGGCCTGCTGAAATACCAGGCTGCCGTCGGCCGTCCGATTGAAGCGGGCGATGCCGGTCTTGCCAAGCACGTAGAGTTGTTCATCGCCCGGCCCGCTGGCCAGATCGACTGGCTTTTCGATGGCCACCGTGCGGCCATCGTCGACATCACCGTGGCGCCAGACGGCAGCCAGGGACAGCGACCCGTCTTCGTGGCTGCGCTGGAAGTGCGACAGCGCTGCTGAATCATGCGCCACGGCATACAGGTGGCCCTCGTCGCGGGTCGTGAAGGTAGTACGAATGCCGTTGAGCACATCGCTTTGCTGGCCCAGGCTGATGCCGTCGGCCAGTCGCTCCACGAAGGCCAGCTTGCCGCTGCCAGGCTCGCGCGAGAATACGGCAATCGCCGGTTTGGCCCGGCCGTCAGCGGCATCGGATGCGACGTAGACGTTGCGCCCGTCTGCCGAGAGCTGCACAGAGACCGGCGCAATCAGCCCGATGACGCCGTCGACTCCCGACTGATGGTGTTCGAGCATCTCGAACGCTGCGCCCGGACCCGATCGCGTGAAGACCGTCAGGCTGTCGTCTGCGTGGCCGACCACGTAGAGGTGATCCTCTTCGGGGCTGACGGTCAGTGCAGTCGCACCGCCCAGTCCGGCCACGGTGCTGCCGCTGTGAATGTCACCGTTTCGAATGATGGCAGGCGTGCCGAGCGTGTTGGCTGTGCGCGGATAAATAATCAGGGCATCGTCCGTCGCGCTGACGGCGTACACGCCGAAGTTGCCCACGGCCAGGTCCGACAGTACATTGCTGCCCGGCCAGGCTTGTGCTGCCTCCAGCGGCGGGTTGGCGCTGCACTGCCAGCTGCCGGAGCCGGCCAGCAGGCCGCCGGCGTCCGGGTGGATCGGCGGCGTATCCGCCAGCTGTGCCAGCATGGCGTCACTGGGGCCGTCATTGCGTGAATCGATGGCGAACGTAATGGCTTCACCCGCGACGACCGGATTGGGAGCGGCTGATTTGATGATCGACAGGTCGGGCCTTGGCAGCAGCGTATCGCTGTCGACCGCCTGGTTATCTGCCGGGTTGAGCTCGCGCTCGGGCAGGGCGCTCATGGCCTCAACGCGATAGCGAAGTTCGCCAATGGCGTTGGCCTGAATTCGCCCGTGGACTATATAGGTCAAGTTGCCACCGGCGGTGATTTCTGCCTGCTGACCGTCAAGCTGCTCGTGGCCTTCCAGCTGGCAGCGCGAGCCGCGCTCGCGCGACCAGGCGGCCACTTGGTTGCCCAGGGTGTAGAGCTGGCGTTGTCCGGGACCGATTGTCAGCGAGCGCAGCCCCTGAAGCAGGGCATGGTCGTTGATGCGGTAGTTGGCGATCAGCAGCGGCTCGGTTTGCATCAGACTGATCAGGGTCACCCCGCCCTGATGCTGGACGTAGAGGCGTGCGCGATCGGCTGAGTAGCCCAGTGCGGCGGCCGAGGCCATGTTCGCGCCGGGCAGGGTGGCGGCAGTGATGGGTGTCAGCGGATCGAACTCGACGCCGTTGTCTGACGCGACCGTGAACTGGAAGCGGTCGACTCGGTTGGCCGTCGGCGAGCTGACGAATATTTCATCATTTTCGGTCACGACCAGCGCTGCAGGATCATCGAGTTGATCGCTGCCGTCGCTGCTGATCATCCCCGCCCAGGCGAGCTCCCCGCTGAAGCTATTGCGGCTGAAGGCCGTCAGGCTGCGGTTGGCCCCCGCGCTGACCAGCAGATGGTCGCCCTGAGCGCTCCAGGCAAGATCGGTTGCGTCATTGAGGCCATCCAGCACAAAGGCCTGGTCAGGCAGGACGTCGCCGTTGCGCAGCACCCACTGCTGATCCAGCGAGCCATCGGACGGGTTGATCGCGAAGACGGACAATGCCGCTGCGTCGGGGCTGATGGCGTGCAGCCAGGCGCCGTCGGGACTGAACAGCAGACGGCTGACGCCGCCCAGCGCTTGAATGCCCGCCTGGCCGTCCTGCACAAAGCCCTGGAAGCTCAGATCACCGCTGGCTGCATCCCGCTCGAAGCGGGCGATGGCATCGGCGCTGCGCGCCGCAGCATACAGAAAGCGGCCGTCTGGCGATAGCGCCAGGCCGTTGACGCCCTGCAGGCTCACCACGCCGTCGACGTCCTGGCGAAGAGCCTGACTGAACTCCAGTGCGCCGCTGATGCTGTTGCGCTGATAGACGACCACGGCATCGTCACCGCCGATCCGGCCTGAAACATAGGCATGTCGACCGTTGCCGGAAAAAATGATGTCCCGGTGTTCATCAAGGACCATCGGGCTGCCGATCGAGGAAGCCAGCTCGCCGGCCCGCGGCTGCGGTGTGCACTCCCAGCTGACATCGTAGAGCGCAGCCGGCACGATGTCGCTGATGCCAATATCGTCGGCGTAGGAGGGTCCGAGATTCCGGATCTTTACCTCGTAGCTTGTTGCAAGCCCGGGCGTGACTTCGTTGCTACCGTTGGTCACGCTGATATTGAGATCCGAGGCCGGCGCCAGAACGGTGTCGTCGTCGGTCGCCTGGTTATTGGACGGGTCTGGGTCGAGTATGTTGCCGCCGCTGACGCTGGCGGTGTTGACCAGACGGCCGGTGGCGTCATCCTTGATGCGACCGCCGGCGGTAAAGGTCACGCGACCGCCGACTGGAAGTGCAACCTCGGTATTGATGTCACCTTCGCCGGAACCGGCGCACTGCGCGCCGTGCGCGGCAGTGCAGGTCCAGGAGACGTTTTCGAACTGGTCCGGAAACTCGTCAACTACGAGTGCTTCAGGAGCAGCGCTGGGCCCGTGGTTGTGCACCACAATGGTGTAGAACACCTCTTCGCCGGGCGCGACGCCGCCGAGGCCGTCGATTTGAATGTCGGCGAAGGCAAGCGAAGGCTCGGCAGCGACATTGCGCTGGAAGGTGATGACGGCATTGGCGCGGCCGGAGGCAGCGTAGAGTTGCCCGCCGTCGGCCGGAAGCCAGAGTGCCGCCGTGTCATCCAGGCCAAATACTTCGCCGCCGGTCAAGTGCGCCGGATCGCCATTGACGATCTGTTCGGCGAACGTCGGGATGCCATCACTCGAGTCTAAGCTGAAGCGGGTGATACTGCCGTTACCGGCAACATAGAGATTGTCGCCGTCCAGGCGCAGCGAGCGGGCGTTGCGCAGTCCCGCGGTATCGCCGAAGCCGTCCTGTCGGAAAAAGCAGGCGGTCTGTTCGCTTTCGCTATTGGGCAGGCAGACCAGCTCGCCGCTGGAGGGGTCGCGTTCGAAAACGGCCAGCGTGCCGTCCTCGTCGCCGAGCACGTAGACGAACCGGCCGTCGGCGCTGATGGCCATATCACGCACGCCGCCAAGCCCGACAATGTCATCGCGGTTGTTGCGGTAGTGCGTCTGATAGCTCAGGCGGCCAAAGTTTGCGCTGCCGGGGTTGGCCTCGCGGGAAAACAGTGCCAGTGAGTCTTCCTCGCGCCCCAGGACATAGGCATGTCGGCCGTCGGGCGAGAGCGCGAAAGCAGCGGGGCTGCCGATGCCCTGTACGTTGTTGACGCCGTCTTCCAGGCTTTCAAACAGCTGCAGTTGGCCGTGGTCGCTGCCGCCTGGATTGTCGGTCCGCATCATGACTGCAATTGAGTTCGAGTAGGCCCCGGTCACGTAGACGTGCGCGTTGTCGGGTGCCACCGCGAGACGGTTGGCGCCGGAAATTCCGCTGACGCCGTCGACGCCGTTTTTCAGGACCTGTCGGGCTTCCAGACCACCATCGGCCTGGCGGTTGAAGACAACCACCGTGTTGTCGCCGCGGGCAGCGGCATACAGCGTTTCGGCGTGGCTGTCGAGGGCCAGGTCCGAGACTTCACTCAAGCCGGTCAGGCCGGCGTCGCCGTCGCGCAGGGCGGTCTTGAAGCTCAACTTGCCGAATTGCGCGTCGCCGCTTGCGGCGTTGCGATTAAATACCGCAATCGCTGCATCGCCGCGGCCGGCAACGTAGAGGGTGTCGGCCGTGCCGGCCAGAGCTGCAGCGTCGGCAAGGCCGTCAATTTCGCGCAGGCCGTCGTCCTTGGTGATGCTCAGGTCGGCCGACTGCGAGATGGGACTCGTTTCGGTGGCGTTGTTGTTGGCCTGGTTGCTGTCGCGCGCGGCATTCAGCGAAGCGGTATTGGTGACTTCCGAATCGACTTCGGCGAGCACATCAATGGTCATGTCGAAGCGCACGGTGCCGCCGGCGGCAATGTCGAAGGCAACGGCCTCGATGGCGCCGCTGCCGCTGGCCGGGCAGGAAGAGTCGTTCTGGCGCTGAAAGCGGCTGACGGCCGGCTGCTGGGTGCCGGTAATCAATAGCTGATCAAGCGCGGGGTTGAGCGCCATGCTGGTGGCGCCCTCCAGACCGTCGACCAGGGCTGACGAGTTGGCGCGAACGCCACCGTAGCGAAGGCTGCCGTCGGCCGGGTCGCGCCGCAGCCAGATCACCGAGTTGGCGACCGGGCTGGTGGCGTACAGGTGATTGCCGTCACCGCTGAGCAATAATCTGCGCACGCCACCCAAACCTGAAATGCCGGTCTCGTCCTGGCTGAAGGAAGACGCGAGGCTGAGCTCTCCGGAGCTTTCGCGCTGCAAGACGACGATGCGATCGGCAGCCGCGGCGGCAACGTAGAGATATTGCCCTTGCGTATCGAACACTGCCGAGCCCGCGCCGCCCATGGGGCTGCCGAGCTCGCTTTCGCCATAGCGCTGCTGCCAGATCAGGCTGCCGTCGGCCGCGTCTCTTGCGAATACGGCAATCTGGCCGCTGCTGCCCGACAGGGCGTACAAGTGCTCGCCGTTGGGTGAAATACTCAGATGTTCCACGTCGAGCAGGCCGGCGATCACGTTCCCAGCGCTAGGTTGGCCGTTCTGCAGGGACTCGAGCAAAGTCAGCGAGCCATCGCCATGGCGCGTGAATACCGCCACGGCGTTATCGTTGACGCCGGCCACATACAGCTGGGCATCGCCCGGGCCCAGGATCAGGTGCACTGCCTGATCGAGCCCCGTAGCGCCGTCATGCTGCTCAAGCAGATCGATTTCGATGTCGCCACCGTTGTCGAGCAGTTCGAATACCGTCACCGCGTCGTCAATCCGGCTGGCCACGTACAGGAAACGACCGTCAGCGCTGGCGGTAATGGAACTTGCGCCGCTCAGGCTTGCGACAATCCCGCCGGGCAGGCTGTCGCCGTTTTGCGTCACGATGGGCGGCGCCAGCTCGCCGCTGATCGGATCGAGCGGGAAGACCAGCAGCGCACTGTCGATCACGCTCACGGCAGCCAGAGCGGGAATGTTGCCCGCGGCGTCCACATAAACAGCACCGGTCAGGCCGCGCATGGCATCAAAACCTGGAGCACCACCGGCATCGGCCGGAAGCCGCGCCGAAAGAAACTCCAGCGCGCCCGAGCCGCTGGCCTGGCAGGTCCAGCTTGCGCTGGCAATATCAAACTGCGCCGGATCCGGGCTGTCGGTCAGGGTCAGCGGCATCCCGGGCTCGTGCACCAGGTTGCTGGGGCCGGGGTTGGTGATGGTCAGCTCGTAGCTGGTGGATTCGCCGGCGGTAACGGAGACGCTGCCGGCGACCTTGGCAAGATTCAGGTCGGCCTCGGGAATCAGGTCGATGCGGTCGTCGTCTTCGTTGTTGCCGCCCGGGTCATCTGCGTCCGGGTCATCAAAGCGCTCCGGCGGGCTGATCCGGGCAGTGTTGACCAACTGGCCGGAAGCGCTGGCCGCAACCGTGCCGCGGGCGCGGTACTGCAGCGTGCCGCCGACGCCGATGTCCACCCGGTCGTCGATATCGCCGCCGCCGCCGGCGGTACAGGACGAGCCCGTGCCGCGCAGAAAGGAAGCCAGTGCGTGGCTACCGAACCCGGCAGCGTAGACGTTGCGCGAGTCGTTGCTGACGGCCAGGGCACGCACCTGCCCGATGCCGGCCACCCCGTCGACCTGGTTGCGCCGTACCTCGACGGCCGTCAGGCGGCCGAAACCGGGGCTGGTTGCATTGAGGTCGCGATCGAGCACCAGCAGTGATCCGGAACCTTCAGACGCGACATAAACCCGCTTGCCGTCGGGGCTGACTTCCAGCGCGCGCGGGCTGGAAAGAAACGCCACCCCGGCGTCACCGTTGTTCAGGATCTCCAGCGGTTGAACCTGGCCGAAAGCCGAGCTGGAAGGGTCAGTTACGCGCCGCAGTACGGCAATCGTGTTGCTGTTCTGCCCGGCCACGTAGACATGCTCGCCGCTACCTTCAGCGCTGGCTCCGGGAATGGCCAGCGCCATTGGCTGTGTTCCGATGCCTGATTGCTGACGCTGCAGGAAGGTCAGTGCGCCGGCCGTTTCGCTGGCAGCCTGATTGTCGCGGTTGAACACTACCAGGGAGTTGTCGGTTGTGCTCACGCCCAGAAGCTGGCTGCCGTCGGGGCTGAGCGCCAGATCGCGAATGCCGTTGAGCCCGCGGACGCCATCGACGCCGTTGAGCAGGTGCTGGCGCCAGGTCAGCTCGAGCGTGGTCGGGTCGCGATCGAAAACCGCTATGGCGGCAGCAAAGGCACCCGCGACATAGAGGTGCCGGCCGCTGCTGTCGAGCGCCATGCCCTGGGCGCCGGCCAGGCCATTCACGCCAGCGTTGCCGTCGCGATGGACGGCCTGGAAGCTCAGCCGGCCGTAGTTCGGGCTGGCGTCGTCGTTATTGCGCTGGAATACCGCCAGCGAGTCATGATCCCCGCTGGTCACGAACACGCTGCGACCGTCGCGGCTGAGTAGAATGCGGCGCGGTTCGATCAGACCGTCGATGCCGTTCTCACCCTGGCTGTAGGAGGCTAAGTGCTGCAGGTGAGCGCCCAGCGTATCGTCGGTCATGCCGCCGCGCGGGTCGCGGTTGAAGACATGAATCGAGTCATCCGCGAAGCTCAGGGCATAGACATGATCACCGTCGACGCTGACGGCGACATCGTGCACTCCGCGCATGCCGGTAAGGCCCGCCTGGCCATCGCGATCCTGTTCGATGAATGCAAACAGGGGATCAGGTGCCAGCCGTGAATAGCGAGCCAGGCTGCCGGCCGGCGAGCCGTCGAGCACGACCAGTACATGGCGGCCATCGGGCGTGACCAGCAGGTTTGATGCATAAGCCAGCACGGCGTGGCCCGCATCAGCGCTGCTGAGGGACTCCTCCAGGCTGAGGCCGCCAGAGGCCGGATCGCGACGCAGACGGGTCAGAGCACCAGCGCTGTGATTGCTCAGCAGCAGGTGTTCGCCGTCGCCGGTGATATCAATTCGGGCGCTGGCATCGAGCAAGCCGCTGCCGCCTAGGTCGGTGTTGGTGTAGCTGAAGTCCAGGCGCAGGCCAGTGGCGTCAAGATCGCTGTAGTCGATCATTACAAGGCGCTGAGATTGTGCCGCCACGGCATATAGCTGGGGGGCATCCGGTGCGAGCTTCAGGTCAACCAGACCCGTGCTATCGGACGTGTTCAAGGTGTTGATGGGTATCAGCTGCCCGGCAGGGAAGGCGCCACCGGCCGTTGCGATGGTATAGGCCGTGATGCCTTGCCCGCTGCTTGAGCCTGCGAACAGATACGGGCCGGCCGGATCGATCACCATTGGGCCTGGCGCGGGCGGCAGATCAACGCTGAAATCGCTGTTGTGGGCCGGCAGCCCGGTGGCGGGATCGCGAGCGAATATCGCGATCTGCTCGTCGCCGCTCAAGTAGAGGTGGTCGTCGGTCATGGTCATGCGCCGCGGTGTCGAGGGCACGCCTTCGGTGACCTGATCGACGAAAGTCAAGCGGCCGAAGCTGGCCTGGTCGGCGCGGTTGTTATTGCGCTGAAAGGTGGCGATCGCGGCCGGGTCTTCGCCGGCCGCTGCCGACAGCACATAGACGTGGTGACCGTCGGGCGAGAGCAGCACATCGATGGGGGCTGCCATGCCGCTGACGGCGCTGCCGGTATCGCTGGAATCGTTTTTGCCCTGCATTTCGGTCTCCAGCAGGGCAATGCGGCCGAACGTCAGACCGGGTGTCGCGTCGCGGTCGAAGACGAAAAGCGCTCCGCTGCCGGCGGCCAGATAGATGTGGCGGCCGTCGGCGCTGCTGACCGCGGCTCGACCGGCTGTCTCGGCCGTGCCAAGGGTTCGCTGCAGGCTCAGATCGCCGGGAATGGGTGTGGTGGCCTGGCAGGTCCACGAGACATCGGTGATCTGCGGCGGGAAGGTGTCGCTGACGGCGGCGCCGAATACATTGTCCGGGCCGTCGTTACCTACCGTGATCAGATACTCGATTTCTGTTCCGGGCGCGATGGCGCTGCGGTTGGAGGTCTTGTTCAGCCACAGGTCGGCCTGGCCGCGCAGGCCGGAGCTGATTGCAGTCGAGTCACTGCCCGCACCGGAGGTAACATCCGCCTGATTGTTGATCTGGCCCTCGGCGATATCGGTGGTGGCGACTTCGACCATCAGTCGAACTGAGCCACCGGGGCCGAGAATGACGTTTTCGGTAACTGAGGAGACGTCTCGTATCGGCGCTGCGGGGCTGGTGTCGAGACATTCGCTGCCGCCCGATGGATCGGTGACCTCGCAGTACCAGCTCGCCGTGCCGTTTTCAAACCCGGGGTCGTCGAGCAGATCCTGAATCAGCCCGTCGTCGACGTGGCTGGGGCCGGCATTGCTGACATCGATCTGATAGGTCATCTGGAACGGTGGGCCGTCGTCACTTTCATTGACCGGCTCCAGGCTGACCAGCTTCTTCGTGATGGCCAGGCCGGCGACCGGAACCAGCTCGGTGTCGTCGTCGGTCGAGGAGTCATTGGCCGGGTTCGGATCCTCGAATCCGGCCGGCGCCGTGATCGAGGCGGTGTTGCTGAGTGTGCCCTCAGCCTTGGGATCAAGTGTGCCGCTGATGGTGTAGACCACGCTGGAGCCGCCCGGCAGGTCGACGTACTCGTCGAGGCTGTCGGCAAATAGCGGGAGCGTCGGCTGGCCTGCGCCGCACTGGCTGGAGTTGTGCTGACAGCAGGCGCCGTCGAATGCCTGGCACTGGAATGAAACGCTTCCCGGCTCGAAGCCGGCGCTGGTGCCGGCCCCGAATATCGGCAGGTGGTCCGTTACCCGGACTTTGTTGGCACCGATGAGCCCCTGATTCTCGACCACTACCGTATAGCTGTGCTCCTCGCCGGGTACGGCCGTTGTCGTGCCGTCGTCGGTGGCTACGGACAGGTCGCCGCCAATGATGACCTCGACGGTTGCGGAGTCCTCGTTGTCGCCGCTCGGGCCTTCTTCGGTTACCGGGCCGGGCGAGGCAAGCGCGACGCTGGCGGTGTTGTTGATAGAGCTTGAGGCGGTGCCTGCGGTGGCAACGTAGATGACAACGGTGCTGGAATTACCGGCAGCAATGGACAGCGGCACGTTATCGAGACTGCCCTGGCCGGTGACAACTTCGCTCGGACAGTTGTCCGGGTCGATCGGTGTGCTTGCGCCGTTATCGCTTCGGCAGTATTTCCAGCAGGGCTGGCTGCCGTCATTTTCCGGGCAGACGCTGGCTTGACCCTTGAGGCTGGTCGAGAGGAGGTCGGTGACCAGTGCGCCGTCATTGCTGCTCTGGTCGTGTCCGAGATCGCCGGGGCCGTCGTTGTGGACGATCAGCGTATATGTGAACTCGCTGTTGGGGCTGGTTTGTGCAACCGATGCGGTCTTTTCGATGCGGATGCCGGCGCGCCGGTCAATGTCGAGCGGCAGCTCGGAGTCATTGTTGTCTGTGTCGGTATCGGTTTCATCCGCCGCGGCCGTGATGGTGGCGCCCAGCACCAGCTCGTCGCTGAGCGCACGGCTGTCGTGGTCGATTTCCAGCGCGACATTCACGCTGTCGGAGCTGGCGATATCGACAGAAAAGTCGAAGCTCAAAGTGAAACTGCCATCGCCATTCTGTGCGGCGCTGAAATCGGTCAGCACTGCCGTTGACGGGGTGCAGTTGGCCGTCGGGTCGCAGCTCAGATCGAGGCTTTCGATCCGGTCCGGATCGGTCAGCGTCAAGCGGATGCTGGCGTCCGCGGCGCGGGCGTCACTCGGGCCGGCGTTGGCCAGCATCAGGTGATGCGTGGCTGTGGTGCCGGGGGTATAGGTGCTGGCCGGAGATTGGAAGCCGGCGCTCAGATCAACCCGGGCATCACGGTCCTGGCTGCTGCTGTCAGACTCGCTGTGGTCGCCGGCATTGGGGTCGTTGTCGTCCGGATCGTTCAACCGGTCGGGCACGGTCAGTACGGCCTCGTTGACCAGTGGGTCGGTGAGCGCATCGGCCGGATAGCTGGCATCGAGGGTCCAAGTGAAGGTCTCGCCGGCCGGAATCGTGAACGTCTCGCTGATGTCTCCGCTGCCCGATCCATTGGGGCAGGGGGTTCCCCCGGAGTCTTCGCATCCCCAGGCGCCGATGACCATGTCGGCCGGCGCGGTATCCTCCAGCAATACGCCGTCTGCATCGGACGGGCCGGCATTGGTGACCGCAATCGTGTAGGCGCCGGTGACGCTTGTTCCCGGCACGTAGCTGGCGGCTGCTGCGGTCTTGGTGGTCGACAGATCGGCTACCAGGTGCAGGTCGCTTGCAACCTCCAACGCCGGTGTGACCGGGGTGCTGTTGCTATCGATCACGTTGGCGGCGACCGTCAGTGGGTCAGCAATCAGGTTCGAGCCGAAATCGACCTCGAAGCTGAAGGTGAGCTCGCCACCGCCGGCAGCAATCGTGCTTGTGCTGTCGTTGAGGTTGCCGCTGCCGCTGCCGGCGCTGCAGGTCGAGCCTCCGCTGGCAGCGCAGTTCCATGTCACATTTGCGTCAGCGGGGAAGCCGGTGCTCAGTGCAGGTGCGGTGTCATCCGTGTCGCCGCTGTTTGTGACTACCAGCTGGTAGCTGATATTCGAGCTGCCGGGCGTGTACTCGTCTGGACCGCTGAAACTGGCGGTGAGGTTGATTTGGGCGCTGGCCTGCCCGGCCAGCAGAACGGTGAATAATCCGGCCAGCCACAGCCCGCTTCTGGTCGGCCGGCTCCCTCTGCTCTGCGTTGTCTGCACGGTTGCTCCCTGCTTGTTTCATGACGCCACGGACCCACCGCGGCTCCGTGGTGCGAGTCAAGTTCAATCGACGGAAGCGGCAATAGACATTCGGCAACGAGTGGTGGTGCAGGCGGGCAATCATCCGCTGTTCCCGGCACCCGTTATCGAGCGCGGCGGGGCAGCAAATTCTGCTGCGTTGCCTGCATGAGCCGCTCGCCTGGAGAGGACGGCAATTCTGAAACGTGCTTTTCCCCACCTTGTCTCGACCCTCACCGAGATTGCTGATCCGGACTGGTTTTATGCTGCGTAACCCTCATCACATTGTGATGCGGTTCACACTATACAGCAGCAATGTGAATCATGTCAATCCCCGGATCTTGGGCTGGGATGTGCGTGCAGGGGTTAGTTTCTCTCGGGCAAGCCGGGTCGGTAGTCAACCCGTAACTGCGAGGGTTTTCGCATAGTCAGGCGTTCGAGCAGGTGGCAGAGGCAGTCCTGGCGGATGACGCGCTCATCGGTGGTGAGCATGGCTGGCATCAGCGGTCGGTTGGTCCGGATTTCGCCTTGGTCGAGGCTGAACCAGGCAGCCGCGGCGTCGGCGTTGTCGTGGGCTTTCACCAGCAGCGCGCGATCCAGGGCCGCGTTCACCCGGCCCAGCCGGGTACCTGGGGGAAGCTCGCGAAAATTGAGCTGCTCCAGGTCGGAGCGCAGTTCGATATCCGAGCCGTCGGGGGAAAAGCTGAAGGAGTGCGCCGGCGGCAGATGCACGGTGGCCACCATCCGGAACAGCTCGATATCTTCCGGAGCGGGCGGACGAGTGTCGGCGCGTTCAGCGTTGAGAATAGTCGCCAGATAAGACAGCGCGTGATCCGCCCCGTCGGGTTTCCATGGCGGGCCGCATTCCAGCGTGACAGCAGGACAGAATTCACCGAAAGCCATGGACTGTACGCCGGCTGGCTGGGTGAAGTGAAGCACGGTGTGTGAAAACAGCGAGGCCAGACGCAGATGTGCCGGCTCGGTGCGGTTGATGGCGGCGTAATGCGGATTTTCGCCGCTGTTGTTGTGAATATCGATGCTGGCCAGCGGCTTTTGTGCGCGCACATAGCGGGTAATGCGCGCGAACAGCTCATGCAGCGGCCCGCGTGCTGTATCGCTGCCTGGCCAGCAGCGGTTGAAATCGGGCTGGTCGGCCAGGTGGCGGCGGTTGCGGGCGGCGGCGCGCACGTTGGCGATCATCAGAATCAGACTGCGCGGCAGCGGGTCGCGGGCGTAGCGGCCCTTGAGCAGGCGCCGCACAGCGTCCCAGCCGGAAATTTCGTTGCCGTGCTGGAGCACGCACACAAACAGCGGCTGTGGACGGCGTCCGGGCAGGTGGATGAGGGTCGGGCCGTCGAGCACTTCGTGCAGTTGTTCGGCCGGGCGCTCGAGCAGGTTCGGGGGCAGGTGATCGATAATGACGGGTTCCATGACACCCGATAAACTAACCGTTTGGTGCCGCGCTGGAAAGACCTGTTACCGTATTCGGCGTCATCACGATTTTCACTGACCAAGCGCGCGATGCTGGACTCGGGCCGCGCCAACGACCCGGTTCGAGCGCTCTCGGCGACCTTGAAAACCTGCGCATCTGCCCCTACTCCGGACAGCGCTGGAGCTTGATAATCAACCACGAGAGAATGGACGAATGCTTGCAGCCAGGAACCTGACCCGCCGATTCGGTCATCTTGTCGCCGTCGATAATCTCAGCTTCGAGGTGGCGCCCGGAACCGTGCTTGGTTTTCTCGGCCCCAACGGGGCGGGCAAATCCACCACAATGAAGATGCTCACCGGCTTCCTTTTGCCGTCTTCGGGCACGGCCGAAATTTTTGGCCACGATACTCGTACCGATTCGGTTGCGGCGCGTCGCAGGCTGGGCTATTTGCCGGAAGGAGCACCGCTTTATGGCGAGCTGACCGTCGCCCAACTGCTTCGTTTCATTGCCGATGCGCGCGGTTATTCCGGCAGCGAACGCGATCGGCGCATTGCCGATGCGGCCGCCCGACTGGAGCTTGGTGGCGTGATGCGTCAAAGTATTGAAACGCTTTCCAAGGGCTTCAAGCGGCGGGTGGGCCTGGCGCAGGCCATCCTCCACGATCCGCCGGTGCTCATTCTCGACGAGCCGACCGACGGCCTCGATCCCAATCAGAAGCAGCAAGTGCGCCAGCTGATCCGTGATATGGCGCCGGACAAGATCATCATCATTTCCACGCATTTGCTCGAGGAAGTCGACGCGTTGTGCTCGCGGGCCATGATTATTGCCCGCGGCAAGCTGCTGGCCGACGACACGCCGGCCGGCTTGCTCGAGCGTTCGCGTTATCACAATGCTGTGACCCTGCATGTCGACGATCCCGAACGGGCCGCTTCGCGCCTGAGCGAGCTCGATGAGGCGCGCAAGGTCGAGGTCCGCCATGCCCGAGTGACCGTGTTTCCTTCCGATCAGGGCAATCTCTTGCAGGCCGTCACCCGGGTCATTGAACAGGAACATTGGCCGGTGCAGCAGCTGCAGTATGAGCCCGGTCGGCTCGATGAAGTCTTTCGAACCATTACGCGCGAGGAGGCAGCATGAGTCCGGCCAGTATCCGAACCGTCATGCGCCGTGAGCTGAGCGGTTATTTCTCCACCCCGGTTGCTTACGTGTTCATTGTCATCTTTCTGGTGATGTCGGCCGCGTTCACCTTTTATCTGGGCGGTTTCTATGAACGTGAGATTGCTGATCTGGAGCCTTTTTTCCGCTTTCATCCCTGGCTGTATCTGTTTCTGGTGCCGGCGGTGGGCATGCGCCTGTGGGCCGAGGAGCGCAAGTCCGGTACCGTCGAACTGCTGCTGACCCTGCCGATCACCATCGGTGAGGCAGTGGTGGGCAAATTCATTGCCGCCTGGCTCTTTGTCGGCCTGGCTCTGGCGCTGACCTTTCCAATCTGGATTACGGTCAATTTGCTGGGCAGCCCCGACAACGGCGTCATCCTGGCCGCCTACATCGGCAGCTGGTTGATGGCCGGGGGCATGTTGGCCATCAGCGAGGCTCTCTCGGCGGTGACGCGCAATCAGGTGGTGGCCTTCATTATCTCGGTCGTAGTCTGTTTCGGCTTTCTGCTTTCGGGTCTGCCGATGGTGCTGGATCTGTTTCGCGGCTGGCTGCCGCAGGTGTTGATCGACGGCGTGGCCAACCTGAGTTTTCTGGTGCACTTCAATTCGATTTCACGCGGCGTGATTGACTTGCGCGATCTCGTCTACTTTGCTCTGGTCATTGGCTTCTGGCTGCTGGCCAACTGCATTGTGCTTGAACTGAAGAAGGCGGACTGAGCCCATGAAAAATGTCTACAGCGCAACCAGCCTGGTGTTGTTCGCCATTCTGTTTCTGGCCCTGACCATCCTCAGCGGCGCGGCCTTGCGCGGCATGCGCGTTGATCTGACCGAGCAGGGGCTGTACACGCTCAGCTCGGGCACGGTGAGCATTCTTCAAGATCTGCAGGAGCCGATCACGCTGGAGTTCTACTTCAGCGAGGAGGCGAGCGCCGAGCTGCCGATGGTGCGCAACTTTGCCCGCCGGATTCAGGAACTACTCGACGAAATGGAAGAGCGGGCCGATGGCAGGCTCAAGGTCCGGCGGATCAATCCGGAGCCGTTCAGCGAGGCTGAAGATCAGGCCGCCAGCTACGGCCTGCAGGCGGTGCCCGTGGGCCGTGCCGGCGACAGTCTGTATCTCGGCGTTGTCGGCACCAATACCATCGATGGCCTGGAAGTGCTGCCGTTTGTCTCGCCGTCGCGCGAGGAGTTCATGGAATACGAGCTGGCGCGCATGGTGTATCTGCTGAGCCGGCCGGACAAACCGCGCGTCGCGCTGCTCAGCGGCATTGACATGAGCGGTGGCATGGACATGCAGACCGGTCAGCAACGCGAGCCCTGGGCGATACAGGAGCAGATCAACGAGATGTTTTCGGTCGAGACGGTTGCAGCCGACGATGAATCGCTGCCGCAGGACGTCGACGTGCTCGTCGTGATTCATCCCCGAGACCTTGCCGATCCGCTGCTGGCCGACATCGAGCGTTTCCTGGCCGCAGGCGGGCGTCTGCTGGCTTTCGTCGACCCACACGCCGAGTCGGCCAAGCCACCTGATCCGAATGATCCGATGGCAGCCATGAGCATGGATCGCACCTCGAACCTGGCGGCATTGTTCGACGCCTGGGGCCTTGATTTCAGCGCCGAGCGTTTCGTGGCCGATGTCGGCCTGGCCCTGCAGGTCAACGTCGCGCAGGGACAGCGGCCGGTGCGTCACGTCGGCATTCTGGGCGTTCCAGCCGACAACATGAATCCCGATGACGTCATTACCGGCGAGCTTGATGCGGTCAACCTGGCCAGCGTTGGCAGCCTGGCCGTGGCCGACGACAGCCCGCTTGGCTTTGAGCCACTGATGCACTCCAGCGAGCAGGCCGGCCTGCTTGACGTTCAGCGCCTGCAGATGCTGGCCGACCCGTCGAGTTTGATTGACCAGATGGGCGCCACCGGCGAGCGTTATACCCTGGCGGCCCGGCTCAGCGGTGAGGTGCCGCGCACTCTGCAGGCGAATGCTGCTGGCGATACTGGTGACGAGAATAGTACCTATCTACTCAACGCGATTGTAGTCGCCGATGTCGACATGCTGGCCGACCGTTACTGGGTCCAGCGCCAGCGTTTTTTCGGCACCACCATGCTCGAGCCCTTTGCCGACAATGGTGACTTCGTGGTCAATGCCATCGACAACCTCATGGGCAATGCTGATCTGATCAGCGTGCGCTCACGGGCAACCTCGAGCCGGCCCTTCACCCTGGTCGAGTCGCTGCGGCGCGAGGCTGAACAGAACCTGCGCGCCACCGAACAGCGCCTCGAGGCGGAACTGGCCGAGGCCGAGCAGCGCCTGACCGAGCTGCAGCAGGCGCGCGGCGACAGCAACCTCGAAATCCTTACCGACGAGCAGCAGGCCGAGCTCGATCGTTTCATGGAACAGCGCCTTGAGATTCGTCGCCAGCTGCGGCGGGTGCGGCGCCAGCTTGACGAAGACATCGAAGCGCTGGGTGCGCGCATCAAGGTGATCAATATTGCGCTGATGCCGGCTCTGGTCACGCTGTTTGCCCTGCTGCTGGCCTGGCGGCGGCGGCGCTGGCGTGCCGGCGGGGAGGCGATGTCACCATGAACCGAACGGCCTTTATCTTTCTGATCGCGGCAGTCATTGTTGCCGTGGGTCTGGCGCTGACGCTTGTCGATCGCCCCGATGAGCCCACATCGGGTGCGGGCAGCGCCGCCTTGTTGTTGCCGGCGCTTTCCGATCGGGTCAATGCCGTCGCCGCGCTGGAGATCGTCGGGCCGGAGGGCGAAACGGTCGCCAGCCTGCAGCGCTCGCGCGAGCGCTGGCGGCTGCGTCAGAAGCACGACTACGAAGCCGATTTCGCGCGCATTCATCAGCTGCTGCGCGATCTGGCCCAGGCCTTCCGGCTGGAGAAGAAGACCGGCAACCCCGACTGGTACGGGCGTCTGGGGGTGGTCTCGCCGGGCAAGGCCGGTGCCGATGGTGTACTGGTGAAGTTCCCCGACCTCGATCTGCCGGCTGTCATCATCGGTCACCAGGATCCCGCCGGCCTGGGGCGCTATGTACGCCTTGAGGGAGAAACCCACGCCTGGCTGATCGACCGCGATATCGACCTGCCGCTCGAGCGCATGGAATGGCTCGAGCGCGCCATCATGGACATTCCTGCGGCCGATATCCGATCGGTGACCATCCGGTCTGCCGATGGCGATGAGGTCGAACTGCGCTCCGGCAATGAGCCGGGCAGTGACTGGGTAATGCTCGATGTGCCCGCAGGCCGCGAGGTCAAGCCGAGCTGGGAGTTGGCACAGACGGCAAGTGTACTGGCGCGTTTGAACATGAAAGACGTGCGGCCGGCCGACTCGGTGCCGGTGCCCGAGGATGCAGTGACCACGATTTTTCGCACGCGCGACGGCCTGCAGTTCGTCGCCCGCAGTTTCAGCGACGATCGGGGCCACTGGGTGCACTTCAGCGTCGGTGAGGCCGATGCCGGCGACAACGACACGCAAACCGACGGGCCGGATCTCGACATCGTTGCCGTCGATGGTCGCTTGTCGCCCTGGCAGTTTGCGATCACCGAGGAGCGCTTCGAGCGGCTGCGCCCGACTGGCGGAGATCTGCTGCTGCCCCCCGACGAGGAATCGACGGCGTCGGAGTAGCGCCGTTCACTGCGCTGCCGGCGGTGCCAGCAGCTCGGGATCGATAGCGGCAAAGATATCGGCCAGCTCCTGCAGAAAACCGGCCAGGGCAGAAGACCTGCGCCACGCCATCGCAATGGTTCGTTTCGGAGCGGGTTCGAGAAAAGGGCGGGTGACCAGGTTTGGCGTGCCGGCCAGCGGCGGATTGACCGACAGCGCGGGCATCAGCGTGATGCCGGTGTTGGCGGCCACCATGTGGCGCAGGGTTTCCATGCTGGTGGCGTTGAAATCGAGCTTTTCGGCCGCCCCGGCGAGGTGACAGACCTCCAGCGCCTGGTCGCGCAGGCAGTGTCCCTCCTCGAGCAGCAGCAGCTCCTGGCCGGCCAGATCGGCCATGCACACCTGCCGTTTGCTGGCCAGCGGGTGCTGTTCGGGCATGGCGAGCACGAAGGGTTCCTCGAACAAGGTGTGGCTGACCAGCCAGTCTTCGTTCAAGGGCAGGGCCAACAGTCCGGCATCGAGCTTGCCCTCGGCGAGCATGCGAATCACGTCCTCGGTCTTTTCTTCGTACAGGCGCAGCGAGAGACGGGGAAAGGCCCGGCGAATTTCGGGAATCACGTGCGGCAGAAAGTAGGGCGCCAGGGTTGGAAAGATACCGATGCGCACCATGCCGCTGTGCGGATCGCGCGAGCGGCGCGCGATCGCGCGAATGGCATCCAGCTCGCCGAGCACGCTGCGTGCGCGGCTGATGATCTCTTCGCCCACCGGCGTGAGCATCACCTGGCGGGGGTGGCGTTCGACCAGCTGAACTTCGAGCTTGTCCTCGAGCTTGCGGATCTGGGTGCTCAGCGTGGGCTGGCTGACGTGGCAGCGTTCGGCCGCGCGTGAAAAGTGGCGGACATCGGCCAGGGCGACGAGATATCGAAGAGAGCGGAGGTTCATTGCGCCACTATATCAATTGCCTATCAATATGATTGAAACAATCAATTTGAAAAGAATCGCGCCAGCCCCGATCCTATTAATCGGCGGCGCGGAGTTGCCCGCCGTGAACCATTCAAAGCCCTGAACCCAAAGGAGTTTCAATCACATGCTGACAATTGGTGACAAGTTTCCCAACTATAACCTGAAGGCCACCGTGGACACCGAGCTCGAGTCCGCCTTCACCGACATTGACAACAACACCTATGCCGGCAAGTGGCAGCTGGTGTTCTTCTATCCGAAGGACTTCACCTTTGTCTGCCCGACCGAGATCAAGGCCTTCAGCGATCTGTCCGGCGAATTTGCCGATCGCGATTGCCAGGTCCTGGCTGCCAGCACCGACACCGAGTTCGTGCATCTGGCCTGGCGTCAGAGCCATGAAGATCTCAAGGATCTCAAGATTCCGATGCTGGCCGATGTCAAGCGTGAGCTGAGCTCGGCGCTGGGTATCCTGCACAAGGAAGAAGGCGTGGCCAACCGCGCGACCTTCCTGGTCGACCCGCAGGGCATCATCCGCCACGTTTCGGTCACTGACATGAGCGTGGGCCGCAACCCGAAGGAAACGCTGCGCATTCTCGATGCGCTGCAGACCGACGAGCTGTGCCCCTGCAACTGGCAGCCCGGCGACGACGTGCTGGAAGCCGCCTGAGCCGACGCAGCCGCGTTGATCAGGCCGGCCCGGACGGCGGCCACCCCGGCTGCTCTTTCCGGCGCCTGTAGTGAAAACGGACACCCGCGCGCTGCGCGGGTGGTCCGCAACTATCCCAACACCATTCAATCCACAAAGCGGGTGAATCCATGAGCATCGATCGCATCAAACAGCAGATTCCCGACTATGCGAAGGATCTGCGTATCAATATCGGCAACGTTCTCGACCCCGAGCGGGCCGCCGACGGCATGTCGGCCGAGCAGGTTTACGGCACTGCGCTGGCCACGGCCATCGCCAGCCGCAATCTCGAGCTGATGAACGCCATCGAGCAAGAGGTTGCCCCGAAGCTCGGTGAAGAGTGGCTGAATGCATCCAGAGCGGCGGCCGCCATCATGGGCATGAACAACATCTACTATCGTTTCGTGCATCTCGCCTCGAACAAGGATTACGGCAGCATGCCGGCGGGGCTGCGCATGAGCGTGATCGGTCGCCCCGGGATCGACAAGGTGGATTTCGAGCTGATGTCGCTGGCGGTCTCTGCCGTCAACGGCTGCGGGCTGTGCATCGACAGCCACGAGAAAGTGCTCAAGCAGGCCGGTGTGAGCAATGACGTTGTGCAGCACGCCGTTCGGATTGCTTCGGTGGTGCATGCGGTGGCAACCGTGTTCGACGCCGAGGGGCTCGACGGGCGCTCCCAAGCGGCTGCATGACATGAGTTGTTGACGGTGCGCCCGCGGTTTGCGCCGCCGGCGCCGGTGATGGCCTCGCGACACCGCGAGGCCCTTGCGACCGAGGCCGTAACTCCACGTATACTGGCGCCATGGAACAGCATTCACATCGCGTCGCGCGGTCGAGAACGCGCATCACCCGCCAGGTGTTTCCGCACGACACCAATCCCATCGGTACGCTCTACGGCGGCACCGCGCTGCAGTGGATGGACGAGGTTGCCTTTCTGGCTGCCACGCGCTTTGCCCGCTGCCAGGTGGTGACCGTTTCCATGGATCGCGTGGATTTCAAGGTGGCCATTCCCCAGGGCGCCATTGTCGAGCTTGTCGGCGAGGTCGTGCGCGTTGGTAACACCTCGATGGGCGTGCGCGTCCAGATTCTGGTCGAGGAAGTCGAGTCCGGGGCACAGAAACTCGCCATCGAGGGGGATCTGGCCATGGTCGCTGTCGACCAGCAGATGAAGCCGATGCCCGTCATTCGTGAATGAGCCTGCGCGCAGGCCCGGGTGCCGCTGAGTGAGTCGTGGTCCACTGCCGGAGCTCAGGCGGTAAAATACCCCCCTTGATCGCCATCTTCAGGGAAAATCTGTTCGGATGAAACACAAGACACGGGTATTGACCGGCATCACCACGACCGGTACGCCGCATCTGGGCAACTACGTCGGCGCCATCAAGCCGGCGATTGCCGCCAGCCGCGACACCGCGATCGACGCCTTCTATTTTCTGGCCGATTATCACGCTCTGGTCAAGTGCGAAGAGCCCGAGCGCGTGCAGCAGTCGACGCTGGAAATCGCGGCCACCTGGCTGGCGCTGGGCCTGGATACTTCACGTTCGCTTTTCTACCGCCAGTCCGACATTACCGAGATTCCCGAGCTGACCTGGCTTCTCACCTGCGTGACCGCCAAGGGGCTGATGAACCGTGCGCACGCCTACAAGGCAGCCGTTGATGAAAACACGGAAGCCGGAGAGGACCCGGACTGGGGCATCACCATGGGTCTGTTCTCCTATCCGGTGCTGATGGCCGCCGACATCCTGATGTTCAACGCTCATCGTGTGCCGGTCGGTCGCGACCAGATGCAGCACCTGGAGATGGCGCGCGACATTGCCGGTCGCTTCAATCACCGCCATGGCGAGCATTTCACGCTGCCCGAGGCCGTGATCGACGAGCATGTCGCCACGCTGCCGGGCACTGACGGACGCAAGATGTCGAAGAGCTACGACAACACCATCCCGCTGTGGCTGCCGGAAAAACAGCTCAGGAAAGCGATCATGCGGATCAAGACCAACTCCCAGGAGCCGGGTGAACCCAAGGATCCCGACAGCGCTGCGGTCTACTCGGTTTATGCCGCCTTTGCCAGCGAGTCACAGCGCGCCGAGATGCGCCAGGCGTTTGCCGACGGCATTGCCTGGGGTGAGGTCAAGCAGCAGCTGTTCGAGTTGATCAACGCCGAGCTCGAAGGCCCGCGCGAGCGCTATCTTGCGCTGATCAGCGACCCGGCCAGGGTCGACAAGGAGCTTCAGCACGGCGCCGAGCGGGCGCGCGAGCTCAGCCGGCCGTTCATTGCCGAGCTGCGCGACGCCGTGGGCATCAGAGCGCTGGGATGAACAAGCCGGCGGTAACGTGGCAGCCGCCGCTGCTGCCGATCAGTGACGGGCGGCATTTTCCGGTACGGCAGGTCTGGTGCGTGGGGCGCAACTATGCCGAACATGCGCGTGAAATGGGCGTTGACCCGGATCACTCCTCGCCGGTGTTCTTCTCCAAGCCGGCGCAGGCACTGGTGCATGCCGGAAGTGTTGCCTGGCCATCGCACACCACCAAGCTGCATCATGAAGTCGAACTGGTTGTTTTCCTTGCCTCTGGCGGCCGGAATCTCTCTTTGGCACAGGCTGAATCCGCAGTTTTCGGTCACGCTGTTGGCGTCGATCTGACGCGTCGCGACGTCCAGGCCCGTGCCAAGAAGGCGGGGCAGCCCTGGGGAATGAGCAAAGGGTTCGACCAGGCGGGTCCGGTCGGTCTGATTGTGCCGGTGCACGCCTGGCAAGCAGAGCCCGAAACGGCAATCAAGCTTTGGGTTGACGACGAGGTTCGCCAATCAGCGCAGCTTGAGACGATGATTTTCACGGTGGCGGAGCTGCTCGCAGAACTATCACAGACCGTGACGCTTGCCGCCGGTGATGTCGTGTTTACCGGCACGCCAGCGGGGGTCTCTGCGCTCAAACCCGGTGAGCGAGTGCACGCGCATATCGAGGGCTTGCCGGCGCTTGACTTCGGAATTTCCACCGCCTGATGGCCTTTTGGCAGGCCGGCAGTCGGCCCTGTCGCGTTTGAATGAATGACTGGAGAACACGATGTTGATCGATGCCCTGATCCTTTTGCCCGTGACCGTGTTTCTGCTTTGGCTGTATGTCTATTCGGGGCCGCGGGGGCTCAGCGGACGGCGCTGGTGGGCCGACCGTCTGCCGGCGTTTGTGTCTTTCGCAGGATCCGCCGTAGTGCTGGTCTGGTTGCATCTGACGCTGGAATACGAAGACCTCAACCGCAACATCATGGCAGTGGTGGGCGCTTATCTGGTGCTGTTGACCGGCCTGGGCTGCGGCTGGCTGCTGCGCTGGCGGCGCTCGCGCGCTTGACCGACCGCCTCGCCATTCAACCTCGGCCGCGGGTCTGGGTTTTGTTGTGGCGAGCGTTTTTTTCCATAAAGCGGATGATCAGGCCAGCCACGTCCTTGCCGGTGGCTTTCTCGATGCCTTCCAGTCCGGGCGAGGAGTTGACCTCCATCACCAGCGGGCCATGATCGGACCGCAGCAGATCGACGCCCGCCACGTTGAGACCCATGATCTTGGCCGCACGCACTGCCGTTGAGCGTTCCTCCGGGGTGATCTTGATCAGGCTGGCTGAGCCGCCGCGGTGCAGATTGGAGCGGAATTCACCGGGCTGTGCCTGGCGCTTGATGGCGGCCACGACGCGGTTGCCGACGACGAAACAGCGGATGTCGGCGCCGCCGGCCTCCTTGATGTACTCCTGCACCATGATCGAGACGTTCAGGCCCATGAACGCTTCCAGCACCGACTCGGCGGCCTTGCGGGTTTCGCACAGCACCACGCCGATGCCCTGGGTACCTTCGAGCATCTTGACCACCAGCGGCGCACCACCGACCATGCGGATGAGATCGTCAATATCCTTGGTGGCGTAGGCAAAGCCGGTGACTGGCAGGCCGATCCCCTTGCGCGCCAGCAGCTGCAGCGAGCGCAGCTTGTCGCGGGAACGCGTTACCGCCACCGATTCGTTGAGCGGGAAGGTGCCCATCATCTCGAACTGGCGCAGTACGGCCGTGCCATAGAACGTGATTGACGAGCCGATTCGCGGGATGACGGCGTCGAAGGGTTCGATCTGCTCGCCACGATAGTGGATGGTCGGGCGATGCGAGGCGATGTTCATATAGCAGCGCAGCGTGTCCACGACCTCGATCTCGTGACCGTTGGCCTGGGCCGCTTCGACGAGGCGCCGGGTGGAATAGATCGTGCGGCTGCGAGAGAGGATGGCGATGCGCATGGCGGGCGAATCCCTCGATATGCAAAGTGAAACCTACAGGCGCGGCTTGCCCTGCAGGAACGTGCGGGCCGGGTAGACCAGCGCATGGTTTTCCATCGCGGTTCGCCCGAGCAGCATGCGATATTTCATTCTCTCACGGTTGGTCAGCGTGATGTCGACATCCCATCGCGAGTGACCAACAACCAAAGGAGTGCGGATGGTATAGCGCTTTTCGAACTCGCCGGAGGTGTTGCGAACCCGCCGCTGTGCCAGCAGCGGAACGTCACAATGCTGCCAGCGCCTCGGTCGAGGGTGCCCGATGGGCACCCTGAACGCCACTCGTTTCTGGCCGTCAACCTCGAACGGCTCGATATCGCAGGCGTGCAGGGCGCAGGATTTCGCGCCGGTGTCGACGCGCGCCCGGAGCTGGCGTATGCCCAGCTCGGGCAGGGCGACCCACTCACAGGCCCCGATGATCATGTTGGGAGCGGCGTGGCCTTTCATCATCTCTTGCGCCCTACACAAGACATGGAACCACGGAAGACACGGAATTCACGGAAGTTGAAAACGATCGAGTCAAGACATTCCGTGTATTCAGTGATTTCCGTGGTTGCATGCTTTTTTGGTTTCTACTCCGCCTTCGACAGGTCGGCGATCATGGCCTTGAGGAAGCGGGCCGCTTCGCCGCCGGTGCAGGCGCGGTGGTCGAAGGTCAGCGACAGCGGGATCATGCGGTGCACTTCCACCCCGCCGAGTACCGGCACCACCTCATGGCGCAGCACGCCGGCGGCGACGATGGCCACGCAGGGCGGATTGATGATCGGCGTGGCGTAGCGCCCGGCGAAGACCCCGAAGTTGGACAGCATGATGGTGTAGTCCTTGAGATCCTCGGGCGGAATGCTGCGGTTGTTGACGTTGTCTTTCAGGCGATTGATCTCGCCGCGGATGTCCTCGCGAGAGCCATTGTGCACGCCCTTGACCCGCGCCACGAACAGGCCGTCGGCGGTGTCCACCGCCATGCCCACGTCCATGCCCTTGTGCAGCATGCGCATGTTCTGCTCATCGTCGTACCAGGCATTCAGGCCCGGCTCGGCTTTCGCTCCGGCCGCCAGCGCGCGCAACAGGCGGAAGGTGACGTCTTCGCCGGCGTGCCAGGCGTGGATGTCGGCGTCGTCCATCAGCGTGGTCGGCACTACGCGTTTGGCCGACTCGCTCATGGTGCGCGCCATCGTGCGGCGGGTGCCGCGCAGCGGTTCCCACTCGCCGCTGGCGACGGCCGCCGGCCGGCTGGCCGTTGCGCTCGCCGGGCTCGATGAGGCGGCCGGCTGCCCGCTTTCCGGGCGGGTAGGGAACGCCGGTCCCGAATCTGCGGCCGGCTGCGCCTGACGCGGCTGTGCCTGAGCGGTCCCTTCTTCGGCCGCCTTGCGCACGTCGGCGGCGGTAACCACGCCGTCGGCACCGCTGGGGCTGACCTGCGACAGGTCGACCTTGAGCTTGCGCGCCAGCGCGCGCACGGCCGGTGTGACCTTGACGCCGCCGATGGTGGAAGTGCGCTCGCGCAGCACTTCACCGCCGGCCTGCATCTTGCCGACGACCGTGCCGGAATCTTCGCGCTCCTCGTCTGCATCCGCCTCGTCGGCGGGTGCAGCAGGGGTCGCCTCGTCAGGGCTGGCCTGATCGGCGGCCGCTTCGGTGGCGGGCGGCTGGTCCGGGGTGGCTGCTTCTTCAGTGCCGGCCTGTCCCTCGACCTCGAATTCAGCCAGCGCCGCGCCGGTCTTGATGACATCGCCTGCCTGGCCGTAGAACTTGGTTACCCGGCCGTCGAACGGGCTGGGCACTTCGACCACGGCCTTGGCGGTTTCCATCGAGACCATCGGCTGATCAACCTCGACTTCATCGCCTTCGGAAACCAGCCATTCGACGATTTCGGCGTCGGGCAGGCCTTCGCCCAGATCGGGTAGGTGGAAAACGCTCATGAGACCTCCAGGATTTCTTGGGCCGCGTCGACAATGCGCCGCACGCTGGGCATGTATTTCATTTCACTTCGGTACAGTGGCATGACCACGTCGTAGCCGCAAACGCGCTTGACCGGTGCCAGCAGGTGCCAGATGCCGGCATCGGCCAGGCCGGCGGCGATTTCGCTCGCCACGCCGCACTGCCTGGGCGCTTCCTGCACGATCACGCAGCGACCGGTACGCTCGACCGACTCGATGATGGTGTCCATGTCCAGCGGGCTGACGGTGGCCACGTCGATGACCTCGACGCTGACGCCCTGTTCCTCGAGCTGGTCGGCGGCCTCCATGGTCTCCTTGATCATTGCGCCCCAGGTCACCAGGGTGATGTCGTTGCCGTCGCGCAGCGTATAGCACACGTCCATCGGCAGCTCTTCGCCGTCGTCGATCACCTCTTCCTTCTGCCAGCGGTAGATGCGCTTGGGCTCCATGAAGATCACCGGATCGGGATCGCGGATGGCGGCCAGCATCAGGCCGTAGGCGCGTGAAGGCGATGACGGGATGACCACGCGTACGCCCGGCATGTGGGCAAACAGCGCCTCCGGGCTTTCGGAATGGTGTTCGGGTGCGTGAATGCCGCCGCCGGAAGGAAAGCGCAGCACCATCGGCGAGCTCATGCGCCCGCGCGTGCGATTGCGCAGGCGCGAGGCGTGGCACATGATGTGGTCGATCATGGGCATGGTGAAGCCGCAGAACTGAGCTTCGGCGACCGGTTTGATGCCCTGGGTCGACATGCCCACGCTCATGCCCGCGATCATGACCTCGGCCAGCGGCGTGTCAATCACGCGATCGTCGCCAAACTTGTCGTGCAGGCCGGCGGTGGCCCGGAAAACGCCGCCGTTGACGCCGACGTCCTCGCCGAACATCACCACGCTCGGGTCTTCTTCCATGGCCCGGGCGAGCGCCATGGTGACGCCTTCAATCAGGGTAATCTCTGCCATCAGTGCTGCCCTCCGTCTTCGGCGTAATTCTGGGCGTAGCTGCGCTGCTCGACCAGATCGTGTGGCAGCTCGGCGAACATGTAATCGAACATCGCGGTCACGGGCTGCGGGTCGTTCTCGATCGTGTCGAGATATTCATCGGCGGCCTGCTGAACCCACTGCTTGCACTCTTCGAGCAGCTCGTTTTCCTTTTCTTCATTCCAGACGTTCTGGTCGGTCAGGTAGGCGTTGAGCCGCTTGATGGGCTCGCGATCCCAGGCCTCTTCCACTTCGTCTCCGGGGCGATAACGGCGAGCGTCATCGGCTGTGGTGTGATCGCTGAGGCGGTAGGTCACCATCTCGATCACGAACGAGCCCTTGCCCTGCCGGGCCGCGTTGGCCGCCTTTTCCATGGCCCACAGGCAGGCAATCAGATCATTGCCGTCCACCTGGATGCTGGGCAGGCCACCGGCGATGCCTTTCTGGGCCAGCGTCGCGGCGGTGTTCTGTTTCTCGCGTGGCACTGAAATTGCCCACTGATTGTTGACGATAACCAGTACCAGCGGCAGCTTCCAGGCGCTGCCGGCATTGATGGCCTCGAGGAAGTCGCCCTTGGAAGAGCCACCGTCGCCGACGACGGTGACGGCCACGCGCTCTTCCTTCTTGAGCCGGAAGGCCATGGCTGCACCGGCGGCATGCAGGCACTGGGTGGCAATCGGCACGCACCAGGCAAAGTCGTGCTTCGGTCCGCTGAAGTTGTTGCCGCGTTCGTCACCGCCCCAGTAGAGCAGTACCTCCGACATCTTCACGCCGCGGTAGAACTGGGCGCCATACTCGCGGTACATCGGCGCAAAGCAGTCCTCTTCCTTCATGGCGGCGCCAATGGCGACGTGCGCGGCCTCATGGCCGAGGCTGGAAGCATAGGTGCCGAGCTTGCCGGTACGCTGCAGCGCCACGGCCTTCTTGTCGAAGGTGCGCGTGAGCACCATCAGTTTGTACAATTCTGTCAGTCGGTCAAAGTCCCTGGCCAGCGCTGGCACCTGCTGGTCTTCGACCAGTTTGCCGTCGGGCTTGAGGAACTGGAAATAGTCCACCTTGAAGGCGGCGGCAGTATGCGCCATGTCGACTCCTCATCATTGTGATAGTCCGGGATTCGGACGGTCGATCGGTCGACCGACTCCGAAGCGGTGGCCATTATAAGCGTTTGCAGCGGCGGGGAGGAAACGGGCCGCTGACGCTTTCCAGACGCCACCGGCGGCTCGCGAGGGGCGGGGAATGTCGCGCAGATGCGCTCGCGGCGGGCGTTTTGCCGCCTGTGCCATAATCACGGGGCAGACAACATCAATTAGGGGCACACCACAATGAAGAAATCGATCCTGCTTTTCGCCGGCCTGCTGCTGGCTGGCAGCCTGTACGCACAAACAGCGCCGATGCCGGCCCTGTCGGCACCGGTCACGGTGCACACCGATGCCAACGGCATTCCCACGATCGTTGGTAACACCGAGCACGACGTCAATTACGTGCGCGGCTTCCTGCACGCCAAAGACCGCCTGTTTCACATGGACTATCTTCGCCGCGTGGCGTCGGGCACGCTCGCCGAGTTGCTTGGCGAAGGCGCGCTGAGCAGCGATATCGAGTTGCGCACCCTCGGGTTGCGCCGCGGTGCCCTGGCAACCTGGCGCCACATGAGCGCCGACGAGAAAGCCTGGGTCAAGGCCTACAGCGACGGCGTCAACGCCTTTCTTGCCGCTGCCGAGGAGCTGCCGCCGGAGTACGGCGCGCTGGAGCTCAGCCGGGTCGAGCGCTGGTCGCCGGTCGATTCGCTGATCATCGGCAAGCTGCTTGCGTTCCAGCTGTCTTTCGACTCCGGCGCTGTCGATCGCAGCATTCGCCTGGCCAAGTATCAGGCCGTGGGTGAAGCCGTCGGCTTCGACGGTCGGGCGTTGTACTCCCAAGACATTGCCCGCAGCGCACCGATGGACGACCGCATCAGTATTCCCGATTTTCTCGAAACCGCGGGCATCATTCCGGCGCCGGAGTCGTCTTCGGGATCGCGTCTGCAAGCGGTTCACGGCGAGTCCGACGCTGCCGGTTGGCAGAACCTGCCCGGCATCGACGGTGCTGTGGTCGACAGCCTGGGTCGATACATGGAGCGGGTGCGCAGCATTCCCCTGCTGGGGCCAACCATCGGCCGGGCGGAAGATCGTGCCGGCTCCAACTGGTGGGTGGTCTCCGGCGAGCACACCGACAGCGGTTATCCGATCATGGCCAACGACCCCCATCTTGCGCTCGACATGCCGGCGCTGATGATCAATGAAAACATCGTCATTCGCGATGAGCAGCGCGTGGTCAGCGGCGTCACGCCGCCGGGCACACCGCTGACCCTGCTGGGCTGCAACCTCAACATCTGCTGGGGCCTGACCAACCACAACATCGATGTCACCGATTACTTTCAGGAAGAGCTCCTGACCAACAGCTACGGCCTGCCCACGCATACCGTTCACGACTCCGGACCAGAGCCGGTGCTCTATGCCTTCCAGAGCTATTTCGTCAACAGCCTCGGCGACGGCGAGATGGACAACGTCAGCCCGGCCAACGTTGGCTACGACTCCGGTGGCGTCACCTTTCTGGTGCCACGCCGCAACAACGGGCCGATTGTCGACCAGCCCAGCGCCACGACCGCCATCTCCATCCAGTATGCGGGTTGGGGTCCGACCTACGAGCTGGCGGCCGTTCGCGGCTTCGAGCGGGCCGACAACATGGAGGAGTTTCGCGCGGTCATCGATAACTGGACCTTCGGCTCGCAGAACATCGCCTACGCCGACGTTGAAGGCAACATCGCCTACTTCACCACCGGCGCAGTGCCGCTGCGGCAAGACCTGCAAAACAACACCGTCGGCGGCGGCGTGCCGCCGTTTCTGATTCGAGATGGTTCTGGCGCGCTCGGTCACGATTGGCTGCCGGCCAACGAAGACGCCACCCGTGCGGCACCTTTCGCCTCGCTGCCCAAATCCGAGATGCCGCACGTCATCAACCCGGCGCGGGGCTACATTGCCAACGCCAACAACGACCCGGTGGGCACGACGCTGGATAACAATCCGCTCAACCAGCTGCGCCCGGGCGGCAACGGCATCTACTATCTCAATCCGTCCTACTCGGAGCTGCGCATGGCGCGCATCGACCGCGAGCTGCAGGACATGATTGCCGCCGGCCCGATCAGTGTCGCCGACATGAAGGCGCTTCAGGCCGACAACCGGCTGTTCGACGCCGAGCTGATCGTGCCCCATATCCTGCAGGCTTTCGAGAACGCGGCCGCTGAGGACGCCTGGCCCGGCCTGGGGCAGTTTGCGCTCGATCCCGGCATCCAGGAAGCCGTCGGCCGCCTGGCCGACTGGGACTTCTCGACGCCCACCGGGCTGGCTGCAGGCTACGATCCAGGCAGCCCGGCCGGCGCTGGCGCACCCTCGCAGGCGCAGGTTGACAACAGCGTGGCGGCCACCCTTTACTCGGTCTGGCGCGGTCAGGTCATCGGCAACACCATCGACGCGACCCTCGAGGGGCTGCAGCTTGGTGATGCGCTGCCCGGCTCGAGCGACGCGCTGCGGGCCTTCCACCACCAGTTGGCTAGCTTCGAGCAAAACAACGGCGTTGGCGCGTCGGGCATTCCGTTCTTCAACGTCGAAGAAGCACCCGACATGGCCAGCGCGCGCGATACCGTGCTGCTGGCCAGCCTGGCGCAGACTCTGGAGCTGCTGGCCAGCGACGAGTTCGCGCCGGCCTTCGGCAACTCGACCGATCAGAGCGACTACCGCTGGGGCAAGCTGCATCGCATCGTCTTCAGTCACCCGCTCGGCAGCGACCCGTTCAATGTACCCAACGGCGGTGGGCTGAGTGATCTCGGGCCCGGTCTGCCGGGCGTGGCGCGCGCCGGTGGCTACCAGACGGTGGATGCCTCGTCGCACAGTGCCCGTGCCAGCAAGCTCGATGACTTCATGTTCAGCGCCGGCGCGGCCCGCCGCACGGTCGCCGAGATGACGCCGGGTACACCCAACGTTGCCGAGGTGCTGCCGGGTGGGCGCAGTGGCGTGTTCGTCAGCCCCTTCTATACCAACCAGCTCAGGCTGTGGCTGGTCAACGACTACTTGCCGCTGAGCTTTGGCGAAAGCGGTGGGCAGGCCACGGCCGATCACACCATCACGTTCACGCCCTGAGGCGCTGGGCTGCAGCCATGCTCAAAGCGCCCGCCGTCGAGCGGGCGCTTTCATGTCGGCTTGAAACTGTCTTTGGTGGCGGCCATCTGTCTGTATTCAGACGCCCGTCGGGGATATTGATGATCAACCTGCTAGAACGTTTCGCGCTGGCTCACACCCAGGTGACCCGGCTCAATGCCGATCTGAGCGAGATCGTGCCTCGCGATCAAGCTTTCAGTGCCAAGGTGGAGCTCAAGCTCACGCCACTGGAAATGCACTATGAAGGTGAGCTGCCGCAGTATCAGGTCACCGCGCGCATGGTCTGCCGCGGCGCGCGCGAGGACAACCCGGAACAGCCCCTGTTTACCGTCGAGTTGGTGCTGCAGGCGGTCTATAGCCAGTTCCAGGGCGATCCGGTGGGTTTCGAGACCTTCAAGGACAATCACAGCAGCCTGACCCGTCAGCTCTATCCGTTGATTCATCATCAGCTCCAGCCGGTGTTCAAGCAGTTCGGCCTCGACCAGGTCAAGCTGCCTTATGACCTCGCCGGAAACGCTCCGGATCAGGGCGTGGCCGGGCAGCGTCAGGTGCATTGAAGCGCCGGCTCGATCACGCGACCAAATAGTGTGCACGCTCTAGAAATCGGCTTTATCGTATGGGGTGTATTCACCCTTGAGTAAACGCACAGGGACTCGAGCCGAAATGAGCAGGAAGGCAGCCACGAAAAAGGTCAGCAAGAAAGCGACCACCCGCAAGACCGCCGCGAGCAAGAAGACCGCGAGCAAGAAGGCCGCAAGCAAGAAGGCCGCAAGCAAGAAGGCAACCCACAAGCCCGCCGCATCCCGGGCGCAGGACTATGCCGGCGAAATCTGGCTGGCAGGGCTGGGGGCGTTCTCGCTGGCGCGCAAAGAAGGCGGCAGGCTGTACGCACAGGGCCGCAGAACCGTTGGCGAAACTTCCGAGAAGGTGCTCGGGGAGGGCAATGAGTGGTTCGAGCGCCTGGTCAAGGAGGGCAGCAAGCTCGAAGACAAGGGCCGCAAGGCGGTGGACGATACCGTTGACGGCGTGCGCGAACAAGTCGACAGTCGCGTCGACAAGGTGCGCGAGTCGGCCCAGAGCGGCTGGAACCGGCTCGAGCGGGTGTTTGAACAGCGCGTCGCCCGTGCCTTGTCGCGGCTGGGCGTGCCGACATCCGATGAGGTGCGGCAGCTGAGTGAACGCGTGGCCGAGCTCAGCAATGAGGTGCGCGCGCTTTCCGATCAGCAGAAGACCGGCGGAACCGGCCAGGAAAGTCGTGCCGGGAAAGCGGCCGCCAGGCCGGCCGGGAGCAAGGGTGACAGCGAAGCCTGACCGCTTTCACTTTTCGGGGCCGGGGTAATAGGCCTGCGCCAGCTGGCTGAGCTCCGTGCGCGCCGTTCCCGGCAGGTGCGGGCGGATCAGGCTCATGACCTGCCATGCCGCGCGGTCGGGGCGGGGGTCGGCGTCTCGTTCGGCCACCAGGTCGAAGTTCAGCCAGAAGGTCGACACCAGCACAATGTTGCGCACCAGAGCCTCGAGTTCGTCAGGAGCGGCCTCGAGCTGACCCTGGTCTGCCAGCCCTTCGCACAGGTGACGCATGGTCTGCATCGACAGGTTGATGATCCCCTGAAAACGCCGGTGCAGCTCGCTGAAACGCTCGCACAGGTCGGTCAGGTCGCGATAGATAAAACGATACTCGCCGCTGGCCTCGAATATCAGGTGGAGGTGCAGCCAGACGTCCTCGATATGGGTGCTGCCCGGCTGTGGCGCGGCCAGAAGATCGAGCATGCGTTGCTCGAACGCGCTGAAAAGGGCTTCGACCAGGTCGCGCTTGGTGCGGAAATGATAATGCAGGTTGCCCGGGCTGATTCCCAGCTTATCGGCGATGCGGCCGGTGGGGGTGTGTGGCTCGCCATCCCGATTGAACAGCAGCAAGGCGGTTTCGAGGATGCGCTTGCGGGTGTTGGTGGCCATTGAAGTGCCCGCAGCCGGGCTTCACCTGAGCAAGGATTCGACCAGCTTGACATACCTTTGTCTGGCTTCGCCCGGATCCATGCCCTGGAGCTTTTCCCAGGCCTCGTACTTGGCGACCCCGATGAAGTCATGAAAGGCAGGCTTTTCACCGGCAACGTCGCCTTTCAGCCCCTGTTTGTAAAGCGCGTAAAGCTTCAGCAAGGTGCGGTTGTCCGGACGCGTGTCGAGCTCATGAACTTCCGCGGCCGCCTTTTCGAAGCGTGTATCCAGGTCGCTCATGACCGGTTGATCCCTTGTTTTGAATGCGTCGTCAACATCTTTCTAGCATGCGGCTCGAATGGGGTCAACGAGCGGCCATGATCGTTGGCGCAAAGCGCTGGAGTTCGAGTCTGCAAGCCGGTATCTTTGTGGCCGGGAACGCCCCGGACCCGGAGTGTCGGCAGGCTGTCATTCCGTGTCGATCCGGTCAGGGCAGGGACGCATGGCCCCGGCGTTCGCCCGGCCGCGATACCCAATGGCAGACACACGCAGCAGGAATACAGGCATGCAGATCAAGGATTATTTTCGCGCGGTCGAAGTCAGCGCGGGTGACTTCATGGCCGGGGAGATCTTTCGGCGCAAGCTCGGGCACGAGCTGCCGGACCTCGGCCGGCACCTGATCGGTCTCTACCGCGCTGGCCCGTTCCACTTCGTGCCTCTGGGCTACCTGCAGATCGGTCGGCACGAGAGCGTGGCGCTGGTTGGCGGCGGCTGCACCGATGGCCGCGGCTTTGCCGACGTTGATACGGATCACGCCGCCGCGATTCGTGCCGCCGGCGGCGTGCTGTATTTACTGCTGCGCCACGCCTTCACGCAGATGGCCGACGACTATGAAGCCTTTTTTGGCTACTGCGGTGACAAGCGCGCCGAAGAAGTGGATCTGCAGGCCGGCTTCGAGTACACCCGTTACCAGTACCTTCTGGCGCATTTCCACCGCCCGGCAAGTGAGGCTCGCAAAGCGGCGCTGATAGATCAGGTCCATGCGCTCGGACCGTTCTGAGCGGTCCTTGTGGCGAGCTGTCAATCGCGAGCTGCATCCTCGAGCAGGCGGCGCAGTTCCTCGGGGCTGTGCCAGTCACTGGCGCATACATACCGCGGCAGGCGCCAGCGATCGCTGTTGGCGGTGACCGGCTCGGGGCGGCAGCTCAGGGCGGCTTCAAGCCCCAGGCGCTGGCCGTGCTCGGGCAGATACTGGCCGGCGAGATATTCACTGAAGTTGCCGTAAGGGTAGGCCAGAAACCGTGGTCGTCTGCCCGCCCGCTGTTCGATGTAGTCGCTGGCCCGGTCGATCTCGGCACGACACTCTCCGGCCGTGTCGATCAGGCGAAAATCGCCGCGGCGGTTGTCGCGCTGTGCCGTCTTTTCCAGGGAATCATGATTGTGGTCCCAGCTGTGGTTTTCGATTGACATCAGGCCGCTGCGGTTGGCTTGCTGCCACCAGTCGTCAGGCCACACGTCAAGGTTCATGGTCACCTTCTCGTCGAGTTCGGCCCGCGCCTGGGGGGAGGCAATGACAAAGCTGCTGGCGTGTACCCGATGGCGCCGGGAGGTGGTCGGGTCCCGGGCAAAGCGGCGCAGGCGATTGAAGATGCTGACCTGGCGGCCGCAGCTGGGGTGGTCGAAATCATGAAAATCCATGATCGAGCCGTCGTCGAGGGTCAGGACAACGCATTTTTCGGGCAAGCGGCCCGACTGCAGGCCCGCCAGGGCTTCTGCCAGCGGCCGGATGGTCCAGCCCAGACGCTCGATCAGGGCGAGGTCTTCGCTGAAGGCGATCAGGTCGTTGCCCTGATAGCTTTGATCGAGTACCCGGATGGAATGCCAGGTGAGAATGACGAATTGCGCGCTCATGGGCGAAGGGTGGGCATTGGCGAGCGGCTGTGATCAGCCGCGCCAGCGCTTGAGCAGGTCGCCGTAGGCGTCGATGCGCCGGTCTCTCAAAAAGGGCCAGATGCGGCGGACCTGTTCACTTCGAGCCCGATCGATGCGGGCAAACAGCACTTCGGCTTCGCTGCCCGCTTCGGCCAGGATTTCGCCCTGCGGACCGGCGACCAGGCTATGGCCCCAGAACTCGGCTTCGAGCGTGCCGCCGGAGCGGTCGGGTTCGAAGCCGACGCGATTGGCGGCCATCACGGGAATGCCGTTGGCAACGGCGTGCCCGCGCTGGACGGTGCGCCAGGCATCGAGCTGGCGCTGCTGCTCGTCTTCGTCGTCGAGCGGATCAAACCCGATGGCAGTGGGGTAGAGCAAGACTTCGGCGCCGGCCAGGGCCATCAGCCGGGCCGCCTCGGGGTACCACTGATCCCAGCAGATCAGCAGCCCCAGCCGACCAACCGAGGTGTCAATGGGCTCGAAGCCTTCATCGCCAGGGGTGAAATAGAACTTCTCGTTGTAACCGGGATCGTCGGGAATATGCATTTTCCGGTAGAGCCCGGCGAGGCTGCCGTCGCGTTCAAAGACCAGCGCGGTGTTGTGGGCCAGCCCGGGCGCACGATGTTCGAAGATCGAGCCGACGACCACGGTGTCATTTTCAGCCGCGGCCCGGGCCAGCATGCGCGCCGTGGGGCCGTCCAGCGGCTCGGCCAGGTCAAACAGCCCGGGGTCCTGGTACTTGCAGAAGTACTCGCTGGCGTGGAGCTCGGGAAGCAGTACCAGCTCGGCGCCCAGGCCGGCCGCCTGGGCAATGCCCTCGGCACCGGCCCGGCGGTTTTCTTCGCTATCGGGGCCCATGGCATGTTGCACCAGGGCAATATCGAGACAGCGCGCGCTCATCCCAGCGTTGCCGGAATCTGCATGCCGGCGCAGTGCGGCCCGCCTGCCTGGGTGATCATGGCGGCGGCCGGCACAGAAACAACCTGCCGTTCGGGCAGCAGCCGGGTCAGGATCGACCGGGCGCGGTCGTCGTGCCGGCTGCCGAAGGCGGGCACCAGGCAGCCGCCGTTGACGAACAGGAAGTTGGCATAGCTGCGGGGGTGTTCTCCGGCAAGGTCGTCGGGTCGGGGCAGGGCGATCAGGCGGTAGGGCTGCTCCTCGCGGGTGCGCAGGCGCTCGAGTTGCTGGCGCAGCTGGCGGGTGGCCGCGTCACTCGCCTGCGTCTGAAAGACGATGGTGTCGTGATCGACAAAGCGCGCCAGGGTATCGATATGGCCATCGGTGTCGTCGCCGGGCATGGGTTCGAAGTCGATGCCCAGGACCTTGTCGACGTTGAGCAGCTGATGCAGCTCGAAATCGAGCTCGCGCGCGCTCAGCTGCGGATGGCGCGCGCGCAGACAGTGCCAGTTGACCAGCAGACGGCCGCGACCGTCGCTGTCGATGGCGCCGCCCTCGAGCGTCAGCAGGTGCTGCCGGAACTCGAGGTTCTCGAACAGATCAAGGCGTGCAAGCCGGGTGTTGACGCGGTTGTCGAGGGCGGCGGGGTGTTTTCCGCCCCAGCCGTCAAAATGAAAATCCAGCGCCAGGCGATAGCCGGAAAAGACCAGGGTGACGGGGCCATAATCCCGACACCAGGTGTCGTTGTAGCGCATGGGAACGCGGTTCAGATCTTCACGTTCCGGCCACTGCGTCGGCGGCGCCTCGTCTTCGGGCACCAGCAGCACGACCGGCTGGAACGCCAGAATGGCGTCGATCAGCTGGTGATATTCATCGCGAATGGCATCGAGCTGATCGTGCCAGTCGGAGTGGGCGGCCGGCCAGGCGAGCAGGGTGGCGCTCTGGCGTTCCCACTCGGCCGGCAGGCGGTAATCGGTGTGCGACATGAAGTGGCTGCTTCAGGGCTCCTGTTGCCCTTCGACCTCGCGCATCACTGCTTCATGGTGGAGCACGCTCTCGATCACCAGCTGATGCTCGAAGTAGACGTTGAAGTCGTCGTAGAGCCAGCGCGTGATCGGTGGCTCGCCCACCGGCCCCTGCTTGTCATTGGGCACACCGTAGCGCGATTCGACCTGCGCCTGGGTGATGCCGTTGCGGGGCAGGTCACGAAGCATGCTCTCTTCGACTTTCTCGATCAGCAGGATGTCGCCCGCCAGGGCGATGTTGGTCAGTATCAAGCTCAAAGCCGTCCCCCAAACCAGCTTGGCCAGTGTTTGGTGCATCATGGCAATTCCTCTGGTGTGCCCTCGGCTCGCTTCGACCCCGGGCTGGAAAACAGCCGACGTGAATCAAAGCATCCAATAAAAATAGTAGCATAAGCGACAGACCCAAAGAGGATTCGAGACATCATGAAAACTGCCGTCATTACCGGGGCCAACCGGGGTATCGGGCTGGAGCTGGTGCGCCAGCTGGGTAAGCGCAGCTACCGCATCATTGCCGTGTGCCGCAAGGCCTCGCCGGAACTCAAGGCCTTGAACGTGCAGGTCGAGGAAGGTGTCGATGTCACCGATCGCGCCAGCCTGGAGAACCTGGCCGACGAGCTGCGCGGTCGGCGCATCGATCTGCTGGTCAATAATGCCGGTGTGCTGATCCCCTCAGATCTGGCAACCATCGAAGACGAGCTCGACGACTGGCGCGCCCAGTACGAGATCAATTCGCTCGCGCCGCTACGGGTCACCAATGCCTTGCGCAACCACCTGATCAACGGCGGCAAGGTGGTCATCATCACCTCCCGGGTCGGCTCGATTGGCGACAACAGCTCCGGTGGGGCGTATGCCTATCGCATGTCGAAGGCGGCGGTGAACATGGCCGGCATGTCGCTGGCCCACGAGCTGAAGGACCGCGACATCGCCGTAGGTCTGCTGCACCCGGGCTTTGTGCGTACCGGCATGACAGGCGGCAAGGGAGAGGTCAGCCCGGAGGAGGCTGCGGCCGGCCTGGTCGAGCGGATTGACGAGCTGAGCATTGAAACGACCGGCAGCTTCCGCCACGCCAACGGCGAGGAGCTGCCCTGGTAGACCTGCGCCGGGGCAGCGGTTATCGCAGCCGGTCAGCGGTCCAGCGCGCTGCCCCCGGGCCGCTCAACATCAGCGAAAACGCGCCTGTTCTGCCAGCAGGCGCAGCCAGGCCTGGTGACGGAAAGCGGGTAGATTGCCGGATGCAACGGCCCGGGTAACGCCGCAGCCGGGTTCACTGTGGTGCAGGCAGTCACGGAACCGGCAGCTGACCGCGTAGTCGTTGAACTCGGGAAAGCCGCGCTGGAGCGTGTTGGTGTCCATCTGCCACAGGCCGTATTCCCAGACGCCGGGCGTGTCGACCAGCCAGGCGGTCTGGCCGTGACGATGGGCGGTGGCAGTGGTGGTGGTGTGCGTGCCCTTGCCCGTTACTCGTGAAAGGGCTCCGGTCTGCGTCTGCAGGTCGGGAATCAGCGCATTGAGCAGGGACGACTTGCCAACGCCGGACTGGCCGGCAAACAGGGTAACGCCGGCGTCTACCCGGGTGGCCAGCGTGGCCACATCGGGCTTGGGGCCGCAGCATGTCTCGACAATTTCGAATCCCAGCTCCGCGAGTGCTTCCAGGTCGGTGAAGGGTTGTTGTCGGGGCCGGGGCAGGTCGGTCTTGTTGACCACGATCAGCGGCTCCACGGCGCAAATCAGACAGGCGCTGAGATAGCGGTGGAGCAGGTCACGGCTGGGCGCGGGCTCGGCGGCAATCACGATGGCAGCGCGATCCAGGTTGGCCGCGATCGGCCTGAATCGACCGCGATCATCGCCGCGGCCGAACAGCGTGCCGCGCGGGAGAATGCCGGTCAGCGTGCCGGCCGAGTCGATGTGGATCCGGTCGCCGGGCAAGGGGCGTTCGATGCGGCGCGGAAAATGGATGCGGCGCGCTGCGCCGTCGACTTCGGCGACGCCGTGATTGCCGTGGGCCTGCAGCAGGCGAACGGGAGCGGCGGTCATTGCCGGATGGTGGGCTGGTATAGTGCGGGGCTGACTTTGCGACCCTTCACTGAGGCATGAACGAGAATCATCTGATCTGGATTGATCTGGAAATGACCGGGCTTGACCCGACCACCGACAGCATCATAGAAATTGCCACTCTGGTGACCGATGCCGACCTCGCCGAGGTGGCCGTAGGCCCGGAGCTGGCGATCGCCACCTCCCGCGAGGTGCTCGACGGCATGGATGAGTGGAATACCCGCACCCATACCGAATCGGGTCTGGTGCGACGCTGCCTCGAATCCCGGATCGACCTGGCCGAGGCCGAAAGGCAGACCATCGCCTTTCTGGAGCGACACGTGCCGGCCGGCAGCTCGCCGATGTGCGGCAACTCCATCTGCCAGGATCGCCGCTTCATGGCTCGCTTGATGCCGAAGCTCGAAGCGTATTTCCACTATCGCAATCTGGATGTCTCCACTCTCAAGGAACTGGCCCGCCGCTGGGCACCCCGTGTGGCCGAAGGCTTCACCAAGGAATCCAGCCACCAGGCGCTCGAGGATATCAGGGATTCGATCGACGAGCTTCGCTACTATCGGCGTTTCATGGGGCGACTTGCGGGTCAATGAGTTGGCAGGTTGGCTGTTTAGCTAGTTGGCTGGTTCGGCATTTGGAAGGATTGGTGGGCGGCTTTGTCGCGAGAGGTTCGATGGTGGATCGACACGCTGTTCCCACCCTTCGTTTCCCGGCGTAGCCGCTCCGCAAACCCATCGGCGCCGAACCAGCTATCCAGCTATTGCTTGTGTTCGGCCAGCTTCCGCCAGGTATCGACCACGGTATCCGGATTAAGCGACATGCTCTCGATGCCCTGATCCATTAGCCACTGCGCCAGGTCCGGATAATCCGACGGGCCCTGGCCGCAGATGCCGATGTATTTGCCGGCCGCACGGCAGCGCTCGATGGCCATCGCCAACATGGCCTTGACTGCTGGGTCACGCTCGTCGAAGCGGTGGGCGATCAGGCCGGAGTCGCGGTCGAGCCCGAGGGTGAGCTGGGTCATGTCGTTCGATCCGATCGAGAATCCGTCGAAGTGCTCCAGGAAGGCATCGGCACTTACAGCGTTTGAAGGAAGCTCGCACATCATGATGATCTTCAAGCCGTTTTCGCCGCGCTTGAGGCCGAACTTTTCCATTACCGCAACCACGTCGCGCCCCTCGTCGACGGTACGCACGAAGGGCACCATGGCCCAGATGTGGTCGAGCCCCATCTCCTCGCGGACCTTTTTCAGCGCGCGGCATTCGAGCTCGAAGGCGGGCTGGAAGTTTTCGTCGACATAGCGCGACGCGCCGCGCCAGCCGATCATCGGGTTTTCCTCGTCGGGCTCGTAGCGCTCGCCGCCGATCAGGTTGGCGTATTCGTTGGACTTGAAGTCCGACATGCGCACGATCACGGAGTTGGGGGCAAACGGCGCGGCAATGGTGGCGATGCCTTCGGCCAGCTTGTCGACGTAGAAGCTGACCGGGTCGTCGTAGCCGGCGCTGCGCCGGTCGATTTCGTCTCTGACCTCCCGGCTCTGACCTTCGTAGTCGAGCAGGGCCAGCGGATGGATGCCGATCATGCGGTTGATGATGAACTCGAGCCGGGCCAGGCCGATGCCGTGGTTGGGAATCATGGCAAAATCGAAGGCGCGGTCGGGGTTGGCCACGTTCATCATGACCTTCAGCGGCGCTTCGGGCATGTCGTCGAGCGAATCCTCGCTGATGCTGAACTCCAGCAGGCCCTGATAGATCCGCCCGGTGTCGCCCTCGCTGCAGACAACGGTCACGTCGGCTTCGTGGGCGATACGGTCAGTGGCGTCGCCGCAGCCGACCACCGCCGGAATGCCGAGTTCGCGGGCGATGATTGCCGCGTGGCAGGTACGCCCCCCGCGATTGGTGACGATGGCGGCTGCCCGCTTCATCACCGGCTCCCAGTCGGGGTCGGTCATGTCGGTAATGAGAACGTCGCCGGCTTCCACTTCGTGAATCTGGTCGAGTGAGCGGATCACCCGCGCCTTGCCCTGGCCGATGCGCTGGCCGATGGCGCGGCCCTCGGCCATGACGCTGCCGGTGGATTCGAGCCGGAAACGCTCCATGGTTTGCTCGCTGCGGCTTTTGACCGTCTCTGGCCGGGCCTGGAGAATGAACAGCTCACCGGTTTCTCCGTCCTTGCCCCACTCGACGTCCATCGGGCGATCGTAATGGTCTTCGATGGTCAGCGCCATGTTGGCCAGCGCGGTCGCTTCGGCGTCGCTGATGGAAAAGCGCTGGCGTTCGGCCTCCGGCGTGTCCTCGGTTCGTACGCCGCCGCCTTCGCGGTTGTCGTAGACCATGCGGCTTGCCTTGGTGCCCAGGGTGCGACGCAGCACCGCCGGTTTGCCGGCGCGCAGGTTGGGCTTGAACAGGTAGAACTCGTCGGGGTTGACGGCGCCCTGAACCACCGACTCGCCCAGGCCGTAGCTGGAGGTGACGAACACCGCGTCGCGATAGCCGGATTCGGTATCGAGCGTGAACAGCACGCCGGCTGCGCCCGACCCGGCGCGCACCATCAGCTGGATGCCGGCGGACAGGGCGACATCGGCATGGGCAAAGCCCTGGTGCACGCGATAGGCAATCGCGCGGTCGTTGTACAGGCTGGCGAATACCGCGTGTACCTTTTCCAGCACCGCGTCAATGCCGCACACGTTGAGGAAGCTCTCCTGCTGGCCGGCAAAGGAGGCTTCCGGCAGGTCTTCGGCGGTGGCCGAGGAGCGCACCGCAACCGCCAGCTCGCGGCCGTAGCGCTCCTGCATCTTCGTATAAGCGTCGCGAATGGCCTGCTCGAGCTCGTCGGGCAGCGGCGTGTCCATGATCCATTGCCGGATCGTGCTGCCGGTTTTCGCCAGGGCGCGGGTATCATCGGCGTCGAGCTCGTCGAGCGCGGTGCCGATGCGCTTCGCCAGGCCCGAGCGTTCGAGAAAATCGACAAAAGCCTCGGCGGTGGTCGCAAAGCCCCCGGGCACATTGACCCCGAGATCCTTGAGGTGGGTGATCATTTCACCCAGCGAGGCGTTCTTGCCACCGACCTTTTCCAAGTCGCCCATACCAAGCTCGTCGAGCCAAAGGATATACTCGGACACGTTAGTTTCCACAACAGCGGTTTGAGTCAGGCCGCCATTGTAACCGGCACGAGACCATGCATCGAACCATCTTTTTTGTTTCCGACGGCACCGCGATCACCGCAGAAACCTTCGGGCATACGCTGACCACGCAGTTTGCCAACGTCGATTTCAGGCAAGTGCGCCTGCCCTTCGTCGACACGCCGAGCAAGGCGCGCGACACCGTTTCGTTGATCGATCGGGCCACCGAGGCAAATGGGGGGGAGCAGCCGCTGGTGTTTTCCACCATTGTCGATTCCGATATCCGCGCGATCCTGGAAGAAGCGAACTGCCAGCTGTTCGACCTGTTCGGCACCTTCGTGCCGCAAATCGAGCAGGCCCTGGGGGTGCCGCGGTCACCGCGAGTGGGTCAGGCGCACGGCATGGGCGACAGCCAGGGCTATGAAGACCGCATGGAGGCGACCAACTACGCGCTCAATCACGACGACGGTATTTCTACGCGGCTCGATGCCGCCGAAGTCATCCTCGTGGGCGTGTCGCGCTCGGGCAAGACACCGACCTGTCTCTACATGGCCCTGCATTTCGGGGTCAAGGCGGCCAACTACCCCCTGACAGAAGAAGATCTCGAACAGCCGCGCCTGCCCGAATTTCTGCGCAAGCACAAGCAAAGGCGCAAGCTCTACGGTCTGAGTATCGATCCCGAGCGACTGTCGCAGATCCGCGAGGCCCGGCGCCCGGGCAGCCGCTACGCGTCACTCAGGCAGTGCCGTTACGAAGTGGAAGCCGCAGAGGCACTGCTGCGCGCCGAGGGCGTGCCGATGCTTTCGTCCACGCAGACATCGGTGGAGGAGCTGGCCAGCCGCATTCTTCTCGAGCTCGGCCTCAACAGGGAAATACGCTGATCGATCAAGGGTCTGCGGCAGGCTTCCGGCCCTGGGGGCTGGCAGAAGGGTGCCAGTATGATACCCTTGCCCGCTATGCTGACCACCTCCCTTCAAGTTCAGCCGTCGAGCCGAATCCTGGCGCGACGGCTCCCAGAGCTGCACAGTGCCATTTATCGGGCGCTGAATGTGCTGCTGCCCGATGCGCTCGCCGAGACGGACCATCTGGTGTCCCAGCTGGGGGATGGGCCCGAGCTCTATCTGGAGATCATCGATCGTCACCCCTATACCACGTTTGTGCGCCTGTCCTACATCATCGGCGCCGAGCGCTCGCTCAACCCCAATGCGCATGTGCGTATCTACCACGATGCCGCCATGGCCGAAGCCACCGCGTTCAGCCCGCAGCAGGGCATACAGCGCTTTGCCGGCCCCGAGCTGGCAATCAACAGCCTGGTTGCGCGCAGCTGGCGTCTCAACCGGGCGCTGATCAAGTGGCTCGACTATCTCATCGATCAGGGCCACGGTGCCGATACCATGAAGCCGGTAGCGGCGTCGGCGGCGAGTTCGCTGCCGCACAGCGCGGCGGCATCCGACGCCTGATGAGCCGAAAACAATAGAACGAAACCCGCGATTGGTTTAGAATACCGGGCCGGAAGTCGGGCCCGTCGCCCGATGCTCGTACAAGCGGGCCATGCCGTGCGCGGCTCGGCCCGCTTTGTGTACCCGGAGGGTTCATTAATGCAGGCAATTCTGGCGCTGGAGGACGGCACGACGTTTTCCGGGCAAGGTATCGGTGCGCCGGGCGTGCGCCTCGGTGAAGTGGTGTTCAACACCGCGATGAGCGGCTATCAGGAGATTCTCACGGATCCGAGCCATGCCGGTCAGCTGATCACGCTGACGATGCCTCATGTCGGCAATACCGGAGTCAATCCGCAGGATGTCGAGTCCGACCGCATTCATGCCGCTGGCCTGATCGTTCGCCACTACCCGCGGCGCTACAGCAGCTGGCGCGCGACGCAGTCCCTGGGCGACTGGCTGGCCGAACACGGTGCCTCGGGCATTGCCGGCGTCGACACCCGCAGCCTGACCCGTCTGCTGCGTACCCGGGGCGCCCAGAACGCCTGCCTGTCGGTGGGCGAGACGGTCGACAGCGATGAAGCCATCGAGCGTGCGCGTGGGTGTTTACCGATGAGCGGTCAGGACCTGGCCAGCAAGGTCACGGTTGCCGCCAGCCGGGTCTGGAACGAGGGCAGCTGGGATCTCGAAGCCGGTGAGTTCCGTCGCGGCGAGGCGCGGCTTCACGTCGTTTGTTACGACTACGGCGTCAAACACAACATTTTGCGTATGCTGGTCGATGTCGGCTGCCGGGTCACGGTGGTGCCGGCCCGCGCGCCGCTGGCCGAGGTGCTGGCCATGCAGCCCGATGGCGTGGTGCTTTCCAACGGCCCCGGCGATCCCGAGCCCTGTGACTATGCCATCGAGACCATTCGTGGCCTGCTGGAAAAGAGCGTGCCTCTGTTCGGTATCTGCATGGGTCACCAGCTGTTGGGGCTGGCCGTGGGCGCGAAAACCGTCAAGATGAAGCTTGGCCACCACGGTGCCAACCACCCGGTCAAGGATCTTGACAGCGGGCGGGTGCTGATCACCAGTCAGAACCACGGCTTTGCCGTCGATGAGGACAGCCTGCCGGCACACGCCGTCGCTACCTATCGCTCGCTGTTTGACGGTAGCCTGCAGGGCATTCGCATTACCGACAAGCCAGCCATGAGCTTTCAGGGCCACCCCGAGGGCGGCCCCGGGCCACACGACCTGCGGCCGCTGTTCAAACGCTTTGTCGACATGATCGAGGCCGCGCGCTGATGCCGCCGCGAAGATCCATGACGCTACGGATTGATATCCCGATGGGCTCGAAGAAGAGCACGAAACCCCTGAAGCATTCAGCAGCCGAGCCTGCTTCCTGCCCTTCGTGGAGTCTTCGTGCTCCCCGTGTTTCAACATCGTTTTTCCGCGCCACTGCCCAGAGAACGTTTCATGCCCAAGCGAACTGACATTCAATCCATTCTCATCATCGGCGCCGGGCCGATCGTGATCGGGCAGGCCTGCGAGTTCGACTACTCGGGCGTGCAGGCGGTCAAGGCGCTGCGCGAGCTGGGTTACCGGGTCACTCTGGTCAACTCCAACCCCGCAACCATCATGACCGACCCGGATATTGCCGACGCGGTCTATATCGAGCCGATTCGCTGGGATGTGGTGCGCGACATCATTGAAAAGGAGCGGCCGGATGCCCTGCTGCCGACGATGGGTGGTCAGACGGCGCTCAACTGCGCGCTCGATCTGGCGCGCGAAGGCGTGCTCGATGAGTTCGGTGTGGAGATGATCGGGGCGTCGAAAGAAGCGATCGACATGGCCGAAGACCGCGACGCGTTCAAGGAAGCGATGCGCTCGATTGGCCTGGGCGTACCCGAGGCCTGGGTAGCACACAGCATGGAACAGGCCGACGAAATTCAAAAGCGCATCGGTTTTCCGACCATCATCCGGCCCTCGTTCACGCTCGGCGGTTCCGGCGGCGGCATTGCCTACAACCGCGAGGAGTTCAAACGCATTGTCGAGCACGGCCTGGACCTGTCGCCGACCAACGAGGTGCTGCTGGAGGAGTCGGTGCTTGGCTGGAAGGAATTCGAGCTCGAGGTGGTGCGCGACAAGGCCGATAACTGCATCATCATCTGCTCGATCGAGAACATCGACCCGATGGGTGTGCACACCGGCGATTCCATCACCGTGGCGCCGGCGATGACGCTGACCGACAAGGAATATCAGGAGTTGCGCGACGCGGCCCTGGCCGTTTTGCGCAAGATCGGCGTCGATACCGGCGGCTCGAACGTGCAGTTTGCCGTTCATCCGGAAACCGGGCGTATCCACGTCATCGAGATGAACCCGCGCGTGTCGCGCTCATCAGCGCTGGCGTCGAAGGCTACCGGTTTTCCAATCGCCAAGGTGGCAGCCAAGCTTGCCGTGGGCCTCACGCTCGACGAGCTCGACAACGAGATCACCGGCGGCGCAACGCCGGCCGCCTTCGAGCCGAGCATCGACTACATCGTGACCAAGGTGCCGCGCTTTGCCTTCGAGAAGTTTCCGGCCGCCGATGATCGTTTGACCACGCAGATGAAATCGGTGGGCGAGGCGATGGCCATCGGGCGCACGTTTCAGGAATCACTGCAAAAGGCACTGCGCAGCCTGGAGACCGACCTGAACGGTCTCGAGCCGGTTGACTTCGAGAACCGCGAAGTCGATGAAGAAACCCTGATCCGGCGCGAGCTGCGCGAGGCCGGGCCGCAGCGCCTGCTGTATGTGGCCGAAGCTTTCCGCCGTGGTTTCGATTTCGACGAGATTCATCGGCTGACCCGCATCGATCCGTGGTTTCTCGATCAGATTGGCGAGCTTGTCGAGATCGAGCAGCAGCTGCTCGACGGGGGCGTGGCCGCGCTCGATGCCGAGCGCTTGCTCGATATCAAGCGCTACGGCTTTTCCGATGCCCGCATCGCAGCGCTGACCGGCGTCAGCGAGCGCTCATTGCGCGAGCTTCGCAAGCGTCTGGACGTGATGCCGGCCTACCGTCGCGTCGATACCTGCGCGGCCGAATTTGCCACCACCACGGCCTACATGTACTCGACCTGGGGCGAGCACAACGAGGCCGAGCCGACCGGCGGTCGCAAGATCATGGTGCTCGGCGGCGGGCCCAATCGCATCGGGCAGGGCATCGAGTTCGACTACTGCTGCGTGCATGCCGCCCTGGCCATGCGCGCGATGGGTCATCAGACCATCATGGTCAACTGCAACCCGGAGACCGTCTCGACCGACTACGACACCTCCGACCGGCTTTATTTCGAGCCGCTCACGCTCGAGGACGTGCTCTCGATCGTCGACCTGGAAAAGCCCGACGGCATCATCGTCCAGTTCGGCGGCCAGACGCCGTTGAAGCTGGCGCGCGAGCTCGAGGCGGCGGGAGCGCCGATCATCGGCACCACGCCGGACTGTATCGATCTGGCCGAAGATCGCCAGCGCTTTCAGAGCCTGCTCAACCGTCTGGGGCTCAAGCAGCCGCCCAACCGCACCGCCCGCGACCCCGACGAGGCCCTGGTGCTGGCGCGCGAGGTCGGCTACCCGCTGGTGGTGCGCCCCTCCTACGTGCTCGGCGGTCGCGCCATGGACATCGTTCACGGCGAGGACGAACTCAAGCGCTACATGAACGAGGCGGTCAAGGTATCCAATGATTCGCCGGTGCTGCTCGATCACTTTCTCGACCACGCCATCGAAATCGACGTCGATGCGGTCTGTGACGGCGAAAACGTCATCATCGGCGGGGTCATGGAGCATATCGAACAGGCCGGCGTGCACTCGGGGGATTCGTCCTGCAGCCTGCCGCCGTTCTCGCTGTCGGAGGAGATGACCGAAGAGATTCGTCGCCAGACCCGACAAATGGCGCTCGGCCTGCAGGTCGTGGGGCTGATGAATGTCCAGTTCGCGGTGCGCGGCGACGAGATTTTCGTGCTCGAAGTCAATCCGCGCGCCTCGCGTACCGTGCCCTTCGTTTCCAAGGCCACGGGCGTGGCGCTGGCTCAGGTGGCTGCCCGCTGCATGGCCGGGCAAAGTCTTGCTGATCAGGGAATTACAGAAGATCTTTCAAGCCCGTTCTACTCGATCAAGGAGCCCGTGTTTCCCTTCATCAAGTTCCAGGGCGTTGATCCCATTCTCAGCCCGGAAATGCGCTCGACCGGCGAGGCGATGGGCGTGGGCCGCTCCTTTGGCTCAGCGGTGGCGCGTGCCCAGCAGGGCGTGGGAATCGACATCAAGATGAACGGGCGTGTGTTCCTGAGCGTGCGCGACGCCGACAAGGAGCGTTTGCTGCCGGTGGCCCGCGAGCTGATCGAGCGCGGCTTTTCGCTGATCGCAACCCAGGGTACATGGAAGCACCTGGTTGAAAACGGCATCGACTGTGACTATGTCAACAAGGTGATTCAGGGCCGACCGCATATCGTCGACCTGATCAAGAACGACGAAATCGACTACATCGTCAACACCACCGAAGGGCGCCAGGCCATTGCCGACTCGTTCTCGATTCGGCGCGAGGCCCTGCAGCGCAAGGTGAATTATTCGACCACCGTTGCCGGTGCCGGCGCCACGCTGCGCGCCATGGATCACTGGCACGAGCGTGGGGTGCGCAGCTTGTCCGAGCTGCATCAAACAGACTCCTGAGGAGATAACATGAGTCAGACGCCGCTGACCAAGGCAGGCGCCGAACGCCTGCGCGCCGAGCTGGATCGGCTCAAGAAAGAGGAGCGCCCGGCGGTCATCGAAGCCATTGCCGAAGCGCGAGCCCATGGCGATCTCAAGGAAAACGCGGAATACCACGCCGCGCGTGAGCATCAGGGCTTCATCGAGGCGCGTATTCGCGACCTCGAAAACGCCCTGGGCAACGCGCGCGTCATCGACGTGGCCGCGCTCAACGTCGGCGGCAAAGTGGTGTTCGGTGCCACCGTTGTGCTGGTAGAAGACCAGCCCGGCGCGGAAGAAACCACCTGGCAGATCGTCGGTGATCTCGAGGCCGACTCTCGTGCCGGTCGCCTGGCCATTTCGGCACCGCTGGCGCGGGCGCTGATCGGCCGTGAAGAAGGCGAGGTGATCGAATTCGAGGCCCCCAATGGCAAACGGACCTATGAAATTGTCGAGGTTCGCTACGCAAGCTGACCGACGCCTGATCCTGTTCGTTCCGCAGCTGGATGCCCTGCTGCGCGAGGCGGCACGAGTTCCGCCGCTGATCGATTCACTCATCAAACGAGTACCGGCGCAGGCTCTGGATCAGGAGTCTCCGCAGACCGAGCTTGCGCTTGGTCAGGCGGTGGGTGTCGCGGCGCTGACGCGTCGTCTCGATCGGCCCGGGGATGCCGGAGGCTGCTGGCTGCGGGCCGATCCCGTCGGCCTGACTCCGGACCTGGCCGCCGTCTGGCTTGACGCCGAGAGCACTTTCGAGCCGGGTGATTGGCGCGCTGAGCTGGTCGCGCTGTTGAGACACGAGGGCCTGCCGCTGGACCTGACACCTTCGGGCCGCGGTTATCTGCGGCTCGAACAGCCCCCTGACGCTTGCTTCGTGCCGCCCTGGGCTCTGGCCGGGCTCAGCCTCGAGCGCTGCCTGCCTGCCGGCAACGACGCCCGTCGGTGGCGGCGGCTGCTCAATGAAACGCAGGTGGCCCTGCAGCAGTACCGGCAGTCGGCCGGACCGGGCGAGCGGGTGCCCGGTAGCCTGTGGTTCTGGGGTGGCGGACAGCTTCCGGATCGCGACCACGTGGCCCCGCGAATCGAGCGCATCGTCGCGCGTGACCCGGTGCTGGTGGCGCTGGCCGACTGGCTGGAGCTGCCCCACGATCTGCCCGCGGACGAATCGGCGCCTTGCGGCGGCTGCCTGCTGGAGTTCGTCGCGCGTCACGAGGAGACCGCCGACGACAACCTGGGGCGCTTGCAGCGCCTGTTGCGCCGCGCCTGGCGTCGTCTGCGGCTGGGCCGGATTGGCGCGCTCGAACTGGCCGGCATGACCAGCCGGCGCCGCTTCACGCCCGTTGACGCCTGGCGGCTGTGGCGGTGATTCGCCAGGTTCAGATACGCCGGCGGGCGGGTCTGGAAACGGCCGTCGCAGGCATTCACCCGGTTGCCGGCCGGGTTCTGGCCGCCCGCGGCGCGCGTGCGCTGCCCGACTATTCGCTGGCGCAACTCCTGCCGCCCACGCTGGGCGGGCTGGATGCCGCCTGCCGCATACTGGCCGCGGCGATCGAGGCCGACCGGCGCGTGGTCGTGGTGGGTGATTTCGATGCCGACGGCGCAACCGGAACCGCGCTCGCTGTCCACGGGCTCAGGGCGCTGGGTGTGCGCGATGTGCGCTGGCGCGTGCCGGACCGTTTTCTTCACGGCTATGGTCTGGGCGTGGAGCTGGTCGGCGAGCTCGAAGCGTTGCGGCCCGATGTCCTGGTCACCGTTGATCAGGGCGTCAGTTCTCATGCCGGCATCGCGCGGGCCAGAGCGGCCGGCATGCAGGTGATCGTGACCGATCACCATCTGCCGGGCGAGTCCTTGCCCGCGGCCGATGCCATCGTCAATCCCAATCTGCCCGGCGAAACCTTCGGCTCCGGCGCGCTGGCCGGCGTCGGCGTCATGTTCTACCTGCTCATGGCCCTGCGTTCCTGGCTGCGCCAGCACGGACACTTCAAGCCCGGCCACGAACCGCGGCTGGATCGCTGGCTCGATCTGGTTGCGCTGGGCACCGTGGCGGATCTGGTGCCGCTGGATGAAAACAATCGCCGCCTGGTACAGCAGGGCCTTGTGCGCATCCGCGCCGGGCGCTGCCTGCCGGGCGTGCGCGCCTTGATGGAGGTGGCCGGCCGCAATCTGCGCCACGCCAGCGCGGCGGACTTCGGTTTTGCCGTCGGCCCGCGCCTCAACGCTGCCGGGCGACTTGAAGACATGAGCATCGGCGTGCGTTGCCTGCTGGCCGAGCATGAGTCCGAGGCGGTGGCGCTGGCCGAACAGCTCGATGCACTCAATCGTGAACGCCGCTCGCTGCAGGCCGACATGCAGGAAGCCGCTGAAGCGCAGGCACGCGAGCTGGCCGAGTCCGTGAATCGCGAGCTGCACGGCCTGTGCGTTCACGACCCCGATTGGCACCAGGGCGTGGTTGGCCTGGTGGCCGGGCGGCTGGTCGAGCGTCTGCAGCGCCCGGTGATCGCGTTTGCCCCAGCCGAGGCCGGCAGCAGCGAACTCAAGGGCTCGGGCCGCAGCCCGGCGGGCGTACACATGCGCGACTTGCTGGTGGCCATTGATGCTGCCAACCCCGGTCTGATCGACCGTTTCGGTGGCCATGCCCGCGCCGCCGGCCTGTCGCTGAGCGTCGACCGTTTCGAGGCCTTCCGCGCGGCGTTCGATGAGCAGCTGGCCGACCATGAATTCGAGCCGGATGTGGTTTATACCGACGGCAGTCTGCAGGGCGATGAATTGTCTCTGGAAACGGCGACCGCGCTCGCCGATGCCGGCCCCTGGGGGCAGGCCTGGCCCGAGCCCCTGTTCGACGGGCACTTCAGGGTGCGCGAGCGGCGCGTGGTCGGCGGCAGCCACCTCAAGCTGCGGCTACAGCCTGTCGGGGGCGGGCCGGTGCTCGATGCCATTGCCTTTGGCGCCGGCAGACTCTGTCACAACGAGCTGCCGGACCCGCTGGGCGTGGTCTACAGCCTGGACATCAACCGCTGGCAGGGGCGGGTGACGCCGCAGCTGCGCGTTCGCCATCTGATCGCCTCAGGCCAGGGCTGAGTCTGCCGCCTGCGCAATCTGTTCGCTTTCGGCCTGCGTCAGATCGACCGTGTCGGTCGCGGCCACCCGGCTGGCGGTGCCGTGGTCGAGCTGCTGGCGGATCTCGCCCAGAAAGCTCGGGTCGGCCAGCACGACCAGGTGCTCGAACCGGCCTTGCTGACGCGCGTGATCGAGCCGTTGCGCCAGTTCGCGCGCAAATACCGCAGCCTCCAGGGTCTTGGGGTCGGTTCGTTCTCCCGCCGGACTTTCACCGGGAGTTTGTGATTCCTGTACCCGGCCCGGACGGTCGGCGGCAAGATCCTGCCGGCGCAGCCGCGACTCCGGATGAACCAGTGATTCGATTTCCATCGGCGGGCTGAGTTTCTTCGCGCGCGAAAAGATCCGCGCCCGACCGGCGTTGGCAACCACAATCCAGTATTCGCTCATGCTCCGCTCCTCGGTTTGGAAAGCCATGCTGTTGAGTATGAACCTTGGGACGAGCCGCGCAGGAATTCAACCTGCCTGTGCGCTTGTTCGCGCCTTGAGTTCAGTTGAGCAGAGCTGGCCAGGTGCGTCAAATTCCTAAAGTTTCTCTTCAACCTGCCGCTGAATGGCACAAGGTGGTGTCGGCCGAGTGCGTCTGCCTTGACGACCAGACCTGCCGCAATCAATGGATGTTTCACAAGGTAAGGAGAAAGGGTGTGACCAGGTACGTAATAGCTGCGCTGTTCCTCGTGCTTTCAACGGTTGTATATGCCGAGTGCTCGCTGAGCGATTTCACCGTCATTGATTTCAACGTCGCGGTCAATGACTGCCGCGGCCCACGCTGCCCCAAACTGGAGCTGGCCGGCAAGCTGGTCAACAACTGCTCCCAGCCGGCGGCGGCCCAGGTTGAAATCGAGGCCCGGACCGACTACGGCAGCGTGGTCGATACCGTCGACGGCTGGCCGGCCATGACCGCCAACCTGGCGCCCGGCGAGGCCAGGCCGTTCGATTTCGGCCCGCTGATGAAGTACAACCGCAAGATGGTGGACTTCTCGGTCGCGATTACCGACGTCAAGACCTGGTAAGGCGACAACTCGCCCGGTGGTCGATCGACCACCGGGCAGTTCTGGCAGAAAGGGGGCGGCAGGCAGTCTTCGTGGCGGGTTTGCCGCCATCGCGTCGGGCTACGCGGTTGCCGAGTCGGAGCGCAGCGCCCGAAACTGGTTGTGGGCCCATTCGACCGCCGCGATATAGCCACGCGTCAGCTGTTCGTTGCTGAACAGCTCGTGGTGAATGTTCTTCCAGTCGCCGCGTTCGCAGGCAATCACCGTCGACAGCAGCCGGCCATAGGGTCCTTCGCGCTCGCTCAGGGCCAGTGAAAGGTCGTCTTCGAGCGGCAGCATGCCGATGATTTCGTCCATCGGCATGTCGAGCAGCGCATCGAGCATGGAAAACAGACCGGTGGTGAACGCTGCATCACGCGTATCCCGTGGTTTGTCCTCGGTGAGCAGCTCGCACATGCGCGCGCGAATCAGCGCCAGGCGCACCAGCTCATTGGGCTGATCCTCAAGCCCGGCGAGCAACAACAGGTTGGCCCAGTTGCGCACCGTGGGCATGCCCAGGTAGACGATGGCGTGTGCAACGGAGCGAATTCTGACGGCCAGTCCGTAGTAAGCGGAATTGACGCTTCTGAGCAGGCGATAGTTGAGGGCGACATCGTTCTTGATGATGCCCTCCACCTCGTCGGGCGTGACGTCGGGCGCCTGCAGCTTGGCAATCAGTCGCAGCGTGTTGAGCCGGTTTTCCGGCAGGCGGCGGGCCGCCACCGTTTTCGGACGACAAAGAAAGAAGCCCTGAAAGTAATCGAAGCCCAGCTGTTGACAGAACTCGTACTGTTCCCGGGTTTCGACTTTTTCGGCCAGCAGCCGCACGTTCCAGGGCCGCAGCTCGTCGACCATGTCGACAATCTCCTGCTCGCTACGGCTGAGCAGATCGATCTTGACCATGCTGGCCAAAGGCAGCAGTCGCTCGATGCCCGGGCGCCACTCGAAGTCGTCGAGTGCAATGGTGAAGCCCAGCATCGACAGCTGCTCGACCGCGTCGACGGTATCGTCGTCGATGGGAACCGATTCGAGTACTTCGATGCCGACGTTGGTGGTGCTGAAGGGCAGGTTGGCACCGGCCATCAGAAACTGGCGCGTCAGGTTGAAAAACGCCATCCGGCCGTCCACCAGGCGCTCGAGATCCAGCTCCATGATGGTGTTGAGGAGAACCTTTGAGGTCGCCTCGTCGGCGGCCTGCTCGTCGGCAGCGATGTTGGCGACATCGACCATGGCGTCGCGAAACAGCAACTCGTAGCCGTAGACGTGCAGGTTGCGGTCGAAAATCGGCTGACGGGCGACGAAGATGTCGAGTGAGGTGTTCTGTTCGCTGTCTTTTCCGGGCGTGGTCTGCGGCGTTTCCCGAGTGCTCATCTTTTCGCGAAGTCCCTTGCAGTCTGATGGTTTCTAGCGGGTCGGGTCGGAGCGGATTGCCTGGCGCTCGAGCTGGGCGACGATGCGCTCCAGGCTCCGCTTCTCGCGTCGACCCAGCCCAACGAAGTGCGCTCCGACATGGCAGTAACCACGGGCCGAGGGGGCGCTCTTGCGGCGAATGTCGGCCTCGACCGTCAAGCGCCATTCGTTGAACTCAAGCTTGCAGTCTAGCACCTCGCCTTCGCGTATGAACGCTGCGTCTTCGACCACGGCGCCGAACCCGCCCGGGGACAGATCGATCAGCTGCCCCTCGACCGAGCGTTCGGTTTCGTCGCGGAGTTCAAGCCCAGCCGACGCGCCCGAGATGCGCACGCGATAGGCGCTGCGGCGCTCAAGGTACTTGAGTTCGTCGGGCAGGCTGACCTGCAGCGCCGATTCGTCTTGATGCCTGACCCAGCCAAGGAACCGGCAGCGAAAGCGCAGATCGATGCCCTGCAGGTTGGCGGTGATACGAAGCGTGCTGTCGGATTCGAGCTCGAGCTGCTCGTGATCCACGGGCGCATCGAGAATCAGGGCCTGGGCGCTGCGGTCGATGGCCAGCAGCATCGACAGCGAGGGTGGTGCGTTTCCCGGTCGGGCATGCAGCAGGATGAGGCTGCGTTGATCACGCAGGCGCGCCAGCAGCGCGTATCGCCGCTGGCTGGAGCGGATGACGGTGTGGGCCATCCCCTGGTTACCCGATCAGCCTTCGGCCAGCAGGCGCGACTGTCCGCTTGATTCGGTTTGTCCGTCCGGGCCGTAAGTCTGCGTCTCGGTGTGCGCGCTGCGCAGGATTTCGAGCGTGCGCCGCAGATAGCCGAGCCGTTGGCGAACCATCACTCCATTGCGCTGGTTGTCGCGCTTGCACTCGATAACGCGCTGCATCGTCAGTGCGTGCAGCTGCCTGAGCCTGCCGTCGGTGTCGCACCACTCCAGCGCGCGGTCAAGCGCATCGGCCGCGTCTTCGGAGAAGGCCAGTTCGCCGAGCAGCTGACGTTGTTCGGATTCAAGGGCTTGCAGGCGCCCAATCAGATCGGACTTGTCGGCGGCGAATTGCTCGAGCGGTTCTGCATCGCCGCGGCGCAGGGACTCGCGCTCGGATTCCAGCAGCGCCAGCAGCTGCTCGGCGGCCTGACGCTGATCGTCAAAAAGCCGACTCAGTTTTTTTGCGCACTGGCCCGGTCCCATGAGCATGGAGTCAGTCCTCGAACAGGCGATTGAAGGCCAGCATCTTGCCGGCGAGCCTTTCGGCATCGACCTGATAGCTGCCGTCCTCGATTGCCTGACGTACAGCATCAACGCGGCCGGTATCGACTGCCTCGCCGGCGGCGACCTGTTCGGCCAGGCCGCTGAGTCGGCGGGCCGAATCGGTCAGCTCGACCGAATCACCCTGGCTTTGCGTCTGTCGGCTCTGCTGCGAGGCCGCACGCTGACTCTCTTCGGCTGGTTTCTGGCGCGACGGGCTCTGGGGAATGGAGCCGGTTACGCCATTGATCTTGTCAGCCATTTTTGACTCTCCTGTGACACGCTATACATTTCAGCGGCTCATTCCGGGCAAACTTTAGGGCCGGTTTCATTGCCCCAGAGCCTCGACGCGACCCCGGCTTACCACCACTGCTTCAATCACCTTTCCCGACGACAGGTTGCGCACCCGCAGCCGCTCTCCGCGGCGGCCAGCGCCCAGAGCTTCGGCCGGGGCGCTGACGGCTACCGCGCTGCTGCCCGAGGCCAGGGTAACGCGATCGCCGCGTTCGATCAGCGGCGGGCGATGCACCAGCACCGGCGTGAGCACCGTGCCGGCCGCCGCCGAGCGTTTGACCCGATGGCCGACCAGCTCTTCTGCCTGTGTAAAAAATCCGCTGCTGAGGCCCGCCACGTCACGCGTGACCATGTCCAGATGCTCCGGCGTCAGCAGGGTGTCACGCTGCACAGTTCGTGCCAGCACCACGACCCGGGCCCGGCGCGAAACCTTCACTGGCACGTAGATGGTCCAGTTTCGCGAACCTTCACAGTGAACGCCGACGCTCTGGTTGCCGCCCGCAGCTGCCGCGGTGGCGGCAAAAGTACTCAGTGGCCGGTCGCAGCTGGGCAGGCGCAGGCGTGGGTCCAGCCGACCGGCCCGGGCGGATACGTTCGCATCATCATGCGGCGCCACGACGAATGCCTCGGCGGCCGCGCGGATGCTCTCGACCGACTGAATGTCGTTATCGACCGCCGCCGTTGCTGTCGACAGCGTGATCAGCGTGATGATCATCAGGCTTGCAGGTTTCATCATGGCATCGGGCGATCGCGTTCGACATGAGTTCGCTCCATCCCGAGCAAAACGCGTGCCAGGGGCGAGGTCTTGCCGCCACCCGGCAACGCCTTGCCGCAGTAATGCCGCCTTGGCGTCTGGCGTTGACCTGTCAATCGGCCGCAAAGGCAGTGTAAGGGCGTGACCGGGCCCTGGCACGAGCTTTGCATCATCGAAGGGCAAATCAACTCGATACGAGTGTAGCGGCACATGCGATTCGATCTTGATAACTATTTTGGCGTGCACGCCCGGTCCCTGAAGATCACCGGACGGCGCACCGAAGTGCTGGCAGCCAACCTGGCCAATGCCGATACGCCGGGTTACAAGGCGCGCGATCTGGATTTTCAGTCCGCGCTCAAGCAGGCCGGTGGTGGCCGCACGCTGAAAACCACGCAGCCCGGTCATATCGGCACCGGCGGCGGCAGCACGGCGGCGGGCAACCAGCTGCTCTATCGGGTGCCGATGCAGCCCAGCCAGGACGGCAACACCGTCGACACGCAGCGCGAGCAGGCCGCGTTTTCGCAAAACGCAATTCGCTATCAGGCCAGCCTGGAGTTTCTCGGCGGCCGCATCAACTCGCTGGTCAACGCCATCAAGGGAGGTAGTGGCCGATGAATCTGTTCAAGGTTTTCGATATTGCCGGTTCCGGCATGAGCGCGCAATCGGTGCGGCTCAACACCACGGCATCCAATCTGGCCAACTCCGACACGGTGGCCGGCAGCGCGGAGCAGGCCTATCGCTCGCGCCAGCCGGTGTTCCAGACCCTGCTCGAGCAGGGCGCAACCGGCAATGCCGGCGCCAGCCAGGGCGTGCGCATTCTCGACATTGTCGAGTCCGGGCGTGCGCCTATGCCCGAATACGACCCCGGACACCCGCAGGCCAATGAACAAGGCTACATCTTCAGAAGCAACGTCAACGTGGCCGAAGAGATGACCAACATGATTTCCGCCTCGCGTTCGTTCCAGAACAACGTCGAGGTGCTCAATACATCCAAGCAGCTGCTGTTGCGCACGCTGCAGCTGGGCAAGTAAGGAGACAGCGGGCATGAGTGCAATGGACGTGATCGGCGGGCTGCAGGGGCAGGGCTCCGCGAACGCACCAGGCAAAAAGCAGATGGGCCAGGAGGATTTTCTCCGGCTGATGATTACCCAGCTGCAGAATCAGGATCCGATGAAGCCGATGGAGAACGGCGACTTTCTCGGTCAGATGGCGCAGTTTTCTACCGTCAGCGGCATCGAGAATCTCAATAACACCATGTCGTCGGTCACCGGCGCGCTCTCTGCCAATCAGGCCTTGCAGGCGGCGTCGCTGGTCGAACGCTCGGCCCTGGTGGCGGCAGATTCAATCGAGGTGTCTGCTGGTGAAGGCATCTCCGGCGTGATCGAGCTTCCCGAGGATGTTGATTACGGCGTCGTGACCATTCGCGATGACGCCGGCCAGGAGGTGGCCCGCATCGCCGTGGAGAACGACGGCACCGGCCTGGCACGCTTCGAGTGGGGCCAAGCAGCGGCAGCCGACGATGAGCCCGGGCCGGCGGGGCGCTATGAGGTGTCCGCCGAATACCAGTCCGGCGGCAGCAAGGAGTCTGTCGCCACCTATCTTTGGGGCGAGATCGAGAGCGTCTCGCTGTTTGGCGGCACAGACGGCATGCGCATGACCCTCAAGGGGCTTGGCACTTTGTCGCTGGCCGATGCGCGAGAGATTTCCTGAAACACGCGAACTGCAACCTTTGCCATTACATAGTCATCCACCAAGGAGTCGAGACCATGTCATTCCAGATTTCACTGTCCGGCCTGAAAGCCGCCTCTTCCGATCTCAACGTCACCGCCAACAACGTGGCCAACGTCAATACCGCCGGCTTCAAGCGCTCGCGCGGCAACTTCATGGAGTTGTTCGCCAGCGGTTTGCAGTCGCTTTCTTCCACCGCCACCGGGCTGGGCGTGCGCATGTCCTCGGTTCAGCAGGAATTTTCCCAGGGCAATCTCAGCTTCACCGGCAACAATCTGGATATGGCCATCAGCGGCGACGGTTTTTTCACCCTCAGCAATGACGGTGCGCTGAGCTATTCCCGGGCAGGCGCATTCACGGTCGATCGCGAGGGTTTCGTGGTCAACGACTCCGGGTCGAGATTGCAGGCCTATCCGCCCCAGGCCGACGGCGGCTTCAATACCGGCCAGCTGGCTGATCTGCAGCTCAACACCACCGAAAGCGCTCCGAATGCGAGCAGCAGCGTGACCCTGGGCCTCAACCTGCCGGCCGACGCTACCCAGCCGACGGTCACGCCTTTCGATCCGGATGATCCCGACAGCTACAATCATTCGCGCTCGCTGACGGTCTACGACTCGCTCGGCACCTCGCACACCGCGAACTACTACTTTTCCAAGACCGCCAACCCCAACGAGTGGGAAGCGCATCTGGAAATCGGTGGCGTCAGCGCCGGTGGCCCCCAGACGGTGGCATTCGACTCAACGGGCACGCTGATCACCCCGGCCGGTGGCGAGCTGACCTTTCCGCCGGTCACGGTCAACCCCGACGCCGACGATATCGCACTGACCACCGATATCACCGACACCACCCAGTACGGCGAGCGCTTTGCGGTCAACAACATGTCGCAGGACGGCTATGCCAGCGGACGGTTGATGGGCATCGATGTCAGCGACGAGGGCGTGGTGCTGGCGCGCTTCACCAACGGCCAGTCCGACGCACTGGGCAAGCTGGCGCTGGCCAATTTCTCCAATCCTCACGGGCTGGAAAAGCTGGGCGATACCGCCTGGGCGGAAACCTTCAGCTCCGGTGACGCGGTTCGCGGTGAGGCCGGCACCTCATCGTTGGGCATGATCGAAGCCGGAGCGCTGGAAGATGCCAACGTGGATCTGACCGAAGAGCTTGTGAACATGATCACGGCGCAGCGAAACTTTCAGGCCAACTCGCAGATGATCTCGACCGCGGATCAGATCACCCAGACCATCATCAACATCCGCTGACCGAGCGCCAGCGGAAACTGAAAGGAGGCAGGGCATGGATCGGCTCCTGTACGTGAGCATGACCGGCACCGGCAAGGTGATGGACGCCCAGGCGGCCAACGCCAACAACATCGCCAATATCGCCACGCCTGGTTACAAGGCGATAGAACAGGCCGCGCTGAGCAGTCCGGTCGAAGGGGCGGGGCTGCCCACTCGCATCAACAGCATGGCCGGGATCGCCGGAGCGGACTTCGCTCCCGGCAACCTGATGACCACCGGCCGCGATCTGGATGTCGCCATTCAGGGCAGCGGCTGGCTGGTGGTGCAATCGCCCGACGGCGGCGATGCGCTCACCCGCCGCGGTGATCTGCAGCTTGACGCCAACGGCCTGATGACCACCGGCGATGGCCATCCGGTGATGGGTGACGGCGGCCCGATTGCGGTGCCGCCGCACGCCAAGTTGACCATCGGTGGCGACGGCACGGTCTCGGTCGTGCCGCTGGGGCAGGGGCCCGAGGTGCAGGCGGTGGTCGGTCGTATTCGCCTGGTCGACGCTGCCGATGTGGCGCTGGAGCGCGGCGAGGACGGGCTGTTTCGCAACGCCGAAGGCGGCGTGCCGCCGGACGATGCCGGTGTGCGCCTGACCACCGGCCACCTGGAAGGCAGCAACGTCAACATGGCCGAGTCCATGGTCGACATGATCGAGCTCTCGCGCCAGTTCGAAATGCAGATCCGCATGATGCGAACCGCCGAGGAAAACGACGGCAAGGCGGCCGAGCTGCTGCGCATGAGCTGATTGCGGGACTCGGCGCGGCGACCATGGTCGCCGCCTTTCGTTTCAGTCTCCTGGCATCGCTTTTGCACGGAACTGGGTCAGGCAATGACGGCGCTGACGCCGAACAGACAATTCTTGAGGTAGCACCATGAAGGCACTATGGATCTCGAAGACCGGCCTGGATGCGCAGCAGACGCGCATGTCGGTCGTGTCCAACAATCTGGCCAACGTCAATACCAGCGGCTTCAAGCGCGGACGCGCAGTGTTCGAAGACCTCGTCTATCAGAACGTCCGCCAGGCGGGCGGACAGCAGTCGCAGGATACTGAAATGCCCTCGGGCCTGTACCTGGGCACCGGTTCGCGCGTGGTGGCCACCGAAAAGATGTTTACCCAGGGCAACCTGCAGCAAACGGGCAATGCTTTCGACCTGGCCATCAAGGGTCGCGGCTTTTTCCAGATCCAGATGCCCGACGGCAACCTGGCCTATACCCGCGACGGTTCCTTTCAGGTCAACTCCGAGGGCCAGCTGGTGACCGCCAGCGGCTATCAGGTGCAGCCCGGCATCAATGTGCCCGCCGACGCCCAGAGCGTGACCATCGGCGGTGACGGCACCATCAGCGTCAAGCTGCCCGGGCAGGCCGCCCCGGTGCAGATCGGGCTGCTGCAGACGACCGACTTCATCAACCCCTCCGGCCTCGAGCCGCGCGGCGAAAACCTGTTTGTCGAAACCGGTGCCAGCGGGCCGGCACTGCCCGGCAATCCCGGCCTCAATGGGCTCGGTCAGCTGGCCCAGGGCATGCTCGAGGGCTCCAACGTCAACGTGGTCGAAGAGCTGGTCAACATGATCGAGACCCAGCGTGCCTACGAGATGAATTCCAAGGCGATTTCGACCTCCGACGAGATGCTGCGCTATGTCAACAACAACCTGTAGTCTCCGTCGCCGGGGCCGCGGCTTGGTCATGCTGGCGGGTCTTGGCCTGCTGGCCGCCTGCGCCAGCCCCGAACCCATTGACGACTGGTCGGCGACGTTGCCGCCCGCATCGCCCGCGCCCGATCCGGTGCAGGCCAACGGCGCCATCTATCAGACCGGCAACAACATTGCCCTGTTCGAGGACGTCAAGGCGCGCCGGGTGGGTGACACCATTACCGTGCAGCTGGTCGAGCGCACCAACGCCACCACCAGCTCCAGCACCAGCACACAGAAAGACACCACCGCCGACATCAGCAACCCCACGGTCTTCGGCAAGGAGATCACCAACGATGGTGTGCCGCTGTTCCAGGGCCAGATCGGCTCGACGCAGGAGTTCGAAGGCGCGGGCAGCAGCAACCAGAGCAATCGCCTTGACGGCAACATCACCGTGACCGTGCATCAGCGCCTGCCCAACGGCAATCTGTACGTACGCGGCCAGAAGTGGGTGACCATCAACCAGGGGCGTGAATACATTCGTGTGGCCGGCGTGGTGCGCCCGGCCGATATCGCCCCCGACAACAGCGTGCCGTCGTGGAAGCTGGCCGACGCCCAGATCGAATACTCGGGCACCGGCGCTCTGGCCGATGCCAACCGGCCGGGCATCCTGGCGCGGTTTTTCATGCTGCCCTTCACCCTGTTCTGATCGGGAGAATCTCATGAAACGCTCTGCTCGACTCGTTTTTCTGTTCATCCTGGCGCTTCTGATCTGCCCGGCGGCAAGTGCCGAGCGCCTCAAGGATCTGGCTTCGGTGGCCGGCGTGCGCTCCAACCAGCTGGTCGGCTACGGCCTGGTGGTCGGCCTGGACGGCACCGGGGATCAGACCAGTCAGGCGCCTTATGCGGTGCAGTCGATTAGCAACATGCTGCAGGAATTCGGCGTGACCGTGCCCGGCAACATCAACCCGCAACTCAAGAACGTGGCGGCGGTCACCATTCATGCCGAGCTGCCGCCCTTTGCCAAGCCCGGCAGTGAAATCGACGTGACCGTCAACTCGATGGGCAACGCCGAAAGCCTGCGCGGCGGCAGCCTGCTGATGTCACCGCTGCGCGGTGCCGACGGCGAGGTCTACGCCATTGCCCAGGGCAATCTCGTGGTCAGCGGTTTTGGCGTGTCCGGGCAGGACGGCTCCAGCATCACCGTCAACGTGCCTTCGAGCGGGCGCATTCCCGGCGGTGCCACCGTGGAGCGCACCGTGGCCAGCGGCTTCGGCCGCGCCGAGCACGTCATGCTCAACCTGCACACGCCCGATTTCACCACCGCCCACCGCGTCGTCGAGACCATCAACGACAAGCTCGGTGAGGACACGGCGCGTGCGCTCGATGCGGTCACGGTTCAGGTGCGCGCCCCGCGCGACTCTTCGCAGCGCATCAGCTACGTGTCTGTACTCGAAAACATGGAAGTCGAGCCCGGCGACGCGCCGGCGCGGGTAATTGTCAATTCGCGCACCGGCACGGTGGTGATCGGCAATCACGTGCGGGTACTGCCCGCGGCGGTGGCCCACGGCTCGCTGTCGGTGACCATCTCCGAGCGCGCGGAAGTCAGTCAGCCCGAGGGTTTCTCGCGCGGGCAGACCGCCGTGGTACCGCAGAGTGATATCGAGGTGGAGCAGGAAGGCGGGCGCATGTTCCTGTTCGAGTCGGGAGTCACGCTCAACGAGATTGTGCAGGCGGTCAATCAGGTCGGTGCCGCACCCGGTGACCTGGTTGCCATCATGGAAGCGCTCAAGCAGGCCGGCTCGCTGCGCGCCGAGCTGGTGGTGATCTGAGCCATGAGCGCCCCGGCGGCAAGCAGCGGGTTCTACGGCGATATCCAGTCGCTGACCCAGCTGCGTCATGACGCAGCCGGCGGTCGGGAGGGTTCGCTGCGGGCCGCCGCGGAGCAGTTCGAGGCCCTGTTCATCCAGATGATGTTCAAGAGCATGCGCGAGTCCGGTATCGAGGGCGGGCTGTTCGACAGCAGCCAGATGCAGACCTATTACCAGATGTTCGACAAGCAGGTGGCGCTTGATATTGCCCGCGGCGACGGTCTCGGGCTGTCGGACATGCTGATGCGCCAGCTTGGTGGTCAAGAGGGTGCCGCAGCAACGCGCCCGGATAGCGAACCGGCGGCGCTGAATCTGCCGCCGCGCAGCGTCGTGCTGCCGCCAGCGCTGGTTGCCGACAATCGTTTCGACAATCGCGCTGACAATCGGCAGGCGCCGGCGCAAATGGAAGCCGCCAGCGAGCCGGCTGCGGTGACGCGCGCACCGGCCTTTGCCGGGCGCGAGGATTTCATCGCCACGCTCGAACCCCTGGCCGAGCAGGTGGCCCGGCGGCTCGATGTGCCGGCGCGCGCCATTGTCGCCCAGTCGGCGCTGGAAACCGGCTGGGGCCAGCATGTGATGCACGACGGGCAGGGCCGGCCGGCGTGGAATCTGTTCGGCATCAAGGCCGGGGACGACTGGCAGGGGCGCAGCGTGACCGTGCCCACCATGGAAGTGCGCGATGGCGTGGCCGTGCGCGAGGTGGCGCGATTCCGGGCCTACGATTCGCCGGCTGAAGCGATGGCTGATTACGAGCGCTTTCTGAGTCAGCGGGAACGCTATGCCGGGGCGCTCGGTTCGGGGCAGGACGTTCGCGCCTTTGCTGGCGCGCTCAAGCAGGCCGGCTACGCCACCGACCCGGATTACGCCGGCAAGATCGAGCGTATCGCCGGGCGGCTGGAGCCGGCCACGCCCATTCAAGCTTCTGCAACTGTTGCCGCTGAAGACGGTCAGGCCGGCATGAATCCGGTGAAGGGTTAGCAATCATGGTCAATGCATTCAATACCTCGTTGTCGGGCCTGCTGGCGTTCCAGCGGGCGCTGTCGACCACCTCGCACAACATCGCCAACGCCGCCACCGACGGCTACAGCCGCCAGCGCGTCAACCTGGGCACCATGCCGCCGCAGTTCTGGGGCGGCAACCATCTGGGTGCAGGCGTGCGCGTCAACAGCATCGAGCGCGTCTACGATCAGTTTCTGGGCAACGAGGTGCGCAGCGGGCTGGCCGGCAAGGCGCGGCTGGAGACCTTTCACGGTCTGGCCGCGCGTACCGGCGACCTGCTCGGCAGCGATACCCGCGGACTCTCGGCCGGCATGCAGGAATTCTTTTCATCGGTCCAGGCCCTGGCCAATGATCCGTCCTCGATTCCGGTTCGTCAGGCCATGCTCGGCGAAGCCGGCGCGCTGACCCAGCGCATCACCAGCATGGACGGTCGCTTGGCCGAGATGGGCCGCGAGGTCAGCCAGCGCGTCGAGGCCTCGGTGGATCGCATCAACTCGCTGGGGCAGGGCATTGCCGATCTCAACCAGCGCATCACCTCGGCGCCCGGTGCCGCCAGCGGCAGCCTGCCGGCGGATCTGCTCGACCAGCGCGACCGGCTGCTCGCGCAGCTGTCGGAGCAGATCGATGTCAGCGTCGATCAGCTCGACAGCGGCGCGGTCAACGTCTACATCGGCACCGGGCAGTCGCTGGTGCTAAACATCGACGTCAACGAGCTCGACGTGGGCAACGGCGCCTTCGGCCCGACCGATCAGACCGTGATGCAGGGCGGTGCCGATATCGGCCGCCAGCTCTCCGGCGGCACCCTGGGCGGACTGCTGGATTTTCGCAGCCAGACGCTCGAGCCGATACGCAACGACCTCGGGCGCGCGGCGGTGGCCCTGGCTGAATCGTTCAACAGTGTTCACCAGCAGGGCATGGATCTCAACGGCCAGCTGGGCGGGCGCTTCTTTGATGTCGGCGGTCCCAACGTGCTTCCGGCCAGCAATAACGCTGGAGCGGCAACAGTCGATGTGCGCATCGACGACGCCGCGGGCCTGAGCGGCGACGATTATCTGATGGAGTACGACGGCAGCAGCTGGTCGCTGCGCAACACCGCCACCGGCCAGGATGTGGCGCTGAGCGGCTCGGGCACCGCGGCCGATCCCTTCGTTGCCGACGGGCTGTCGATCGAGGTCAGCGGTGCGGCCGCGGCCGGAGATCGGTTTGCCATTCAGCCCACGCGCAACGCCGCGGCCGGCTTCGAGCGCCTGATCAATGACCCGGAAGCCATCGCCGCGGCCGCACCGATCACCACCGGCAGTGGCATCGACAACGTCGGCAGTGGCGAAATCTCTGGCGGAGAAGTGCTCGATATCAATGATCCCAACCTGCTCGATGACGTCACCATCACTTTCATCGACGCCAATACCTATCAGATCAACGGCAGCGGCAGCTTTGCCTACAGCGACGGCGATGACATCGACGTCAACGGCTGGCGGGTGCAGATCAGCGGCAGCCCGGCTGCCGGAGACGAATTCACCGTCGCGGCCAACAGCGGCGGCGAGGGCGACAATCGCAACGCGCTGGCCCTGGGCGATCTGCGCCAGGCCGGCGTGCTTGCCGGCGGTGCGCGCAGCATTCTCGAGCACACCGACAGCATGATCACCGAAGTCGGCGCGGCCACGGCCGCGGCCCAGGCGTCTCTTGATTCACAGGACTCGCTGCTGACCAGCTCGCAGCAGGCGCTGGAGTCGGTGCGCGGCGTCAATCTGGAAGAGGAAGCCGCCAACATGCTCAGGTATCGCCAGGCCTACGAGGCCTCGGCGCGCGTCATACAAACGGCCGACAGCATGTTCCAGTCACTGCTGGGTGCCCTGAGGTAGCTCGATATGCGAATTTCCACATCGTGGCTTTATCAGTCCGGGCTCAACGGCATGCTGGGCCAGCAATCGAAGCTGTCGCAGGTGCAGTACCAGCTGGCCACCGGAAAGCGCATCAACAACCCGTCCGACGATCCGGTGGGTGCCGCACGCCTGCAGGAAGTGCAGCGGGCGATCGATCAGCAGACGGTCTTCGTCGACAACATCGGCCGCGCCCGGCAGCGCCTGTCGGTCGAGGAAAACACGCTCTCGGCGGTTGGCAACGCGCTCCAGCGCGTGCGCGAGCTGGCCGTGAAGGCCGGCTCCGACAGCGTCGATGACAGCTCGCGCGGGATGATCGCCACCGAGTTGCGCCAGCGCATCGACGAGCTGCTGGCGCTGGCCAACAGCCAGGACGGTGACGGGCAGTACATTTTTGCCGGCGCTCGCAGCGGCGGCAAGCCGTTCGCGTTGTCCGGCGGCAGCGTTGCCTATTTCGGCGACCATACCCGCCGTGAATTGACCATCGGCCCGGGCACCACCGTAGCCGACGGTGACACCGGTGATGCCGTGTTCATGCGCATTCGCGACGGCAACGGCCGGGTGCAGGCCCGCCCCGATGGCGGCAATGCCGGCACCGGCATCATCGAGCTCGATGGGCGCATGGATCCGGGCGCCTGGACCGGCGATGACTACACCCTGACCTTCACCGCCGCCAACGCCTGGGAAGTGACCGACTCGGGAGGCGCCACCGTGACCACCGGCAGCTACGAGCCGGGTGAGGCAATCGGGTTTGCCGGCGTGGCGGTCAGCATTGCCGGCGAACCCGCAGCGGGTGATCAGTTCAGGATCGAGCCGGCGCGCAACATCAGCATGTTCGAAACCGTCGATCGCCTGGCCAGCACGCTCGAGCAGCCGGCCGTCGGCCAGGCCGGCCGGGCAGATCGCCGCCAGGTGCTCGAAGACACCCTGGTGCGGCTGGACAAGGCGGAAGAGCATCTGCTGACCGTGCGCGCCGACCTTGGTGGCCGCCTCAAGACCCTCGATCACGTCGAAGAAAACCACGAGGACATGAAGCTCACGCTCCAGGAGCTGGGCTCCGACATTCGCGATCTGGACTACGCCGAAGCGATCTCGAAGATGCAGCAGACCCTGGTGGCCCTGCAGGCCGCGCAGCAAAGCTATGTTCAGATCCAGGGGCTGTCGCTGTTCAACTATATTCGCTGATCGGCAGCAGCCGCGCCTGCCGGCGCGGTGGTTTCCGGTCGGGGCGGCCTCGGCAAGCGCTGCTGGCTGCCGCCAAGGGCGGGTTCCGGCATGGACTTTGCAGGTCCAAGGTGCAATCAGGACATCTTCAAGGAGAGCGCCCATGGCGTTGCGTGAACCGCCGGCCAGCGCCGGCGCGACGAGCAAGATCGAGCAACTGCGTGATCTGCAGGAGGCCGGTGACCTGGACCGGGCCGAATCCGGCTATCGCGACTGGCTGGCTGCGCACCCGGACGACGCCACGGCGTGGCAACTCCATGGCGTGGTCGCGTTTCAGCGCGGCCAGTTCAAGCTGGCCGTCGAGCGGCTTTCGCGCGCGCTTCAGATTCGGCCGGACTTTCCCCAGGCCCTGTCGAACCTGGGCAGCGTGATGCTGGCCATGGCGCAGATCGAGCAGGCAGAGAAACTGTTTCGCATGGCGCTCAAGTACGACCCGGACTATCCGGAAGCGGTCGGCAACCTGGGCGCGCTCCTCAATACCCGCGAGCGGTTCGACGATGCCCTGCCGGTGCTCGAGCGCGCTGTTGCGCTGCGCCCGACGCACGCCATGTCACATAACAATCTGGGCAATGCACTGGAAGAACTGGAGCGCAACCACGAGGCGCTCGACGCCTACGAAGAGGCCCGGCGGCTGGCGCCGGACAATGTGGTATTCACCGCTAACCTCGGCAAGATCCACCAGCGTCTGGGCCGACACGACCACGCCGTCGACTGCTTTGCCGCAGCGCTGGAGAGGGATCCGCACTGCGTCAGCGCGCTGTGCGGCATGGCCAGCGCCCGCCGGATCAAGCCCGAAGATCAAGAGGTGCAGCGGTTCAGCGAAGCCTTCTCCCGATTCGACAGCCTGCCGTACCGCGAGAAGGTGGACTTCCTGTTCGCCTGGGGCAAGCTCAGCGACGACATCGGCGAGCACGAGCAGGCGTTCGCCTGCTTCCGCAAGGCCAATGAATTCCGTCGTCACACCCGCCCGTATTCACGCCGCGGACATGAGCGCGAGCTCGAACGACTGCGCGACGTCTTCTCGGCCGAACGCCTGGCGGCGTACAAGAGCTCGAAATGCCAAAGTCGGGTGCCGATATTCGTGCTCGGCATGCCGCGTTCGGGCACCACGCTGACCGAGCAGATCATCGCCGGTCACCCCGCGGTTCACGGCGCGGGGGAGCTCAGGTGTCTGGAGCGCAGCGTGCGCGCCAATCTGATGCGCGAGACCGCTGGTAGTGCGGTCCTGGATCCAGGGCGACTGACCAGCGAGCGGCTCACGCGGGCGGCTTCGGCCTATCTGACCGACCTGCCGTGCGACTATCGTGATGACGAATTCGTGACCGACAAGATGCCGGCCAACTACCGCCATATCGGCGCCATTGCGCTGATGTTTCCGCGCGCGGCGATCCTCCACGTGCGCCGCCATCCGGTCGATAATCTGCTGTCCTGCTTCCAGCAGAATTTTGCCCGCGGACAGGCTTTCTCCAACGACCTGGAGGATGCGGCGCACCACTACCACGTCTATCGTCGTCTGATGGCCCACTGGCGAGACGTGCTGGGCGATCGCATTCTCGATGTCGACTATGAAGCGCTGGTGACCGACCCGGAAGGCCAGTCCCGACGCATTGCCGAATTCATCGGGCTGGACTGGAACGAGGCCATGCTCTGCCCGCACAAGGTCGAGCGCAGCATTCGCACGGCCAGTCAGTGGCAGGTGCGCCAGCCAATCCACACCGGATCGGTCGAGCGCTGGCGGCGCTACGAGGAGCAGCTCCAGCCGCTCATCGAGGCGCTGCAGGATTGCGGTATATCGGTCTGAATCCCGGAGGCGCTGTGGAGCGGCGCTCCGCACACGGCGCCTGCGGTCCAATGACGCGGTTCCATTGCCCCAGTTTTTGTGACCATCGGGATAAAACGCGGCAACCCTAAAGTTTCTCCTTCCTGGTCCGCTAAAGACATTGAACGCGACTAATGGCTCCCGCCGGCAATGCAAGGGGGCGTCGTTAGGCGGGACCAAGCGGAAACAGTGGCTACATAAGGAGGAAACTCATGGGCCAGGTCATCAACACCAACATTCTGTCGCTGAACGCTCAGCGCAATCTCAATAATTCGCAGAGCCAGCTGGCGACCTCGCTCGAGCGTCTGTCTTCCGGCCTGCGCATCAACAGCGCCAAGGACGACGCGGCCGGTCTGGCCATCTCCGAGCGCTTCACCACGCAGATTCGCGGCCTTAACCAGGCCATGCGCAACGCCAATGACGGCATCTCCTTCGCGCAGACTGCCGAAGGCGCCTTGTCGACCATCGGCGATAGCCTGCAGCGCATTCGCGAGCTGGCGGTGCAATCGGCCAACGACAGCAACTCGGCCCAGGACCGTCAGGCACTGAACAACGAAGTGCAGCAGCTGATTGCCGAAGTCGGCCGCGTGGCAGATTCGACCGAATTCAACGGTCAGGCCATTCTCGACGGCACCCTGTCGGATCTCGTTTTCCAGGTAGGTGCCAACCAGGGGCAGACCATTTCAGTTGACGGTGTGGATGCGCGTACCTCTCAGCTTGGTGCGGCTGTTGCTGAGGGCGATACCATGACTGCCTCGGATCTGGCTGCATTCACCAACGACATCACGATCAATGGCGCTGATATCGACCTTAGCGGTGTCGATGAGAACAGCTCCAGCCAGGATATCGTTGACGCCATCAACCTGGTTTCCAGCGACAGCGGCGTGTTCGCGCAGGTGGCGAGTGAAACGGAAGCCAATATCGGCGCGTTCGACAGCAACAACGCCGGCAACCTTACGATCAACAACGTCGTGATCGATCTGAGCAGTGCGAGCGATGACAGTGATGTGGTGGCCGCCATCAACGCCGTATCGGCTCAGACAGGGGTCACAGCATCGGAAGACACCGGCGTTGTTCTGACCAGCTCGGGCAGCTCCATTGATGTAGAGAGTGATACGGCTAGTCAGTTTGGCACATTGACTGGAACCACTGAGGAAACTTATCTGGCCGGCATCACCCTTTCGACTGACGTCGATGGCGCGATCACTGTTCAGGGTACAGATACGGCTGATTTCGGAATCGACAGCGTTACGTCTCAGAACAATGTACTGGGCGATGTCAACGTGCTGACGCGCTCCAACGCCTCTGACGCCCTGCAGACCCTGGACTTTGCCCTGCAGCAGGTCAGCGGCCTGCGCGCCGAGCTGGGTGCGGTGCAGACGCGTTTCGAGTCGACCATCGACAATCTGTCGATCGGCACCGAGAACCTGTCGGCTGCGCGCTCGCGGATCCAGGACGCTGACTTCGCTCTGGAGACGGCCAACCTGACCAAGGCGCAGATTCTGCAGCAGGCCGGCACCTCGGTACTGTCGCAGGCCAACGCCACGTCGCAGAACGTGCTGGCTCTGCTCCAGTAATCGCAGCGGTCATGACCAACATGACCATGGGTCAAGGGGGGCCGGGCGGCAACGTCCGGCCCCTTTATGCATGACAGAAAGGTGAGGCAACAGCCGGGAGGCAAGTGATGGATACCAGCTTGTCAGTGAACCATCCAATGATTCGCGCGGCAGCGGACGAGCGGCAGACCGCGCCGCCTGGCCAGGCGGTGGCAGGTGCCCGGGGCGCAGGCGCGCAAGCGCTTCGATCCGGTTCGATCGATACCGAAGCGCTGCAGGCGCGCATGGAAAGCCTGGCCGAGCGCCTGCAGGACTACATGCGCGAGAACGGCAGGCAGCTCGAGTTCCAGGTCAGCGACGAATCGGGTCAGGTGGTCATTCTGGTGCGCCATGCCGAAAGCGGCGAGGTGCTCAGAAGCATTCCGCCTGAAGAGGCGCGCGCTCTGGCCGAGCAGGCCAGCCTGCAGCAGCAGGCAAGATTGCTCAGCCTGGAAGCATAGAGGGCACGGATTTTGCACAAGTTCGGGACAGGGCAGCACGACAGAGCCGCGCAACAGGAACAGCGCGACACTAGAGGCAGCCAAAAGAGGCAGCCAGAAGACGTGACAAGAACAGCTGGAACGACCGCTATGAATAACACGCATTTTGCATCCGGCATTGCAGCCGAAGGAGACAGGGCATGATTCAGTCAATGGGCGTGGGTTCGGGCCTGGACCTCGATTCGCTGGTTCAGCAGATCGTCAGCGCCGAGCGGCAGCCGGTTGCCAGCCGTCTCAACCGTCATGAGGCGCGCTACAAGATGGAGCTGTCCGCCCTGGGCAACTTCAAGGGCGCGCTGTCGGGGCTGCAGTCTGCGGTGGAGGGCCTGACCGAAGGCGGCGCGATGAGCTCGGGGCGCAGCGCCAAAAGCAGCAGTACGGAAACCTTTGGCGCCGCGGCCGAGAGCAAGGCGGTTGCCGGCAGCTACAGCGTCGAGGTGCGCTCGCTGGCCACCGCGACCAAGCTTGCTTCCGGTCCCTTTGCCGACTCGCAGACAGCCGTGGGCACGGGCCAGCTGACGCTCGCCCTCGGCGATGCCGCTTTCAGCCTGAACATCGATTCGGGCAACAACACGCTGGCGGGCATTCGCGACGCCATCAACACAGCGGCAGACAATACCGGCATCTCGGCCACCATCATCAATGAATCCGGCGGCAGCCGGCTGGTGCTGACCGGCCAGGATACGGGGGCGGAGAACGACGTCACCATCACCGCTTCCGGCGGCGACGGCGGACTCGACAGCCTGGTGCACGACCCGAACGGTTCGGGCACGAGCAATCTTGCCGTCATCGAGACGGCGACTGACGCGCACGTGCGCGTGGAAGGCTTTGATCACTACAGCGCCAGCAACAGCGTCACCGGCGTGATCGATCACGTGACTCTGGATCTGAAGAAAGCCGATGTGAGCAATACACATGTGCTGACCATCAGCGAGAACCTCAGCTCGGCGCGGGAGCGGCTCGATGAGTTCATCGACAAGTACAACACCCTGATCGATGTCACCAACAAATTGACCGCCTATGACCCCGAAAGCGATCGTGCCGGCCCACTGCAGGGCGACGCCGGCGTGCGTGGCGTGATGTCACAGATCCGCAGCATCATCTCCGGCCAGGTGGGACAGGTTGCGGGCCAGCGCGACTCACTGGCAGTGTTCGGCATCACCACGGCGGCCGACGGCCAGCTCGAAGTCGACTCGGAAAAGCTTGATGGCGTGCTCGAGGCGCGGCCGGACGCGCTCGCCTCGCTGCTGGGCGGTGACAAGGGTATTGGCACCAGCCTGGACAGCTATCTCGGCAGCGTGCTGGGCAGCGGCAACCTGCTTGCGTCGCGCCAGGATGGCCTCAGCGACCGGCTCGATCAGATTGCCGATGAACGGCTGCGGCTCGATGATCGCATGGCGCAGGTCGAGGCTCGCTATATCAAGCAGTTCTCGGCAATGGATTCACTGGTGGCTCAACTCAATCAGACATCGGGTTTTCTCCAGCAGCAGCTGGCCAATATGCCGCTGGCGCAGAAGAAGTGATGGCGGCTCTCAAGTCGAATGCCGACGCGCCGCTACAGGGCCTGAAACCCGATCACGATTGCCAAACAGGTGGAACCCATGCTCGAAGCCTATCGCCAGAACAACGCGCTCAACGCTGAATACGCCGATCCGCACCAGCTCGTCAGCATGCTCTTCGACGGCGCCATGGAGCGCTTGTCCCGCGCCATCGGCCATATCGAGCGCGGTGAGACGGCGGCCAAGGGCGAGTGCATTTCGCGCGCGGTCTCCATTATCGCCGCGCTGCAGGACAGCCTCGATCACGATATCGGCGGCGAGTTCTCGCAGCGCCTCGAGGCGCTCTACGATTACATCACGCGGCGCCTGACCGAAGCCAACCTGCACCACAACAGCGCGATCATTCGCGAAGTGCAGGAACTGATCCAGCCGGTGCGCGAGGCCTGGAAGGCCGTGGGCCCGGAAGTGCGCGGCGCCTCCGGGCAGCGCTCGGCAGCGAGCGCATCATGACCGCGATGCCGTCCACTCGGCTGGACCGGATTCGCGAGCTGAACCTGGCCATCCGCGAAGAGGTGCAGCAGGCCAACCTGGCCGGCGCCAGCGAGCTGGCCGCGCAGCGTCACCGGCAGCTGATGGCGCTGTTTGCTAATATTCGCGAAGCGGCCGAGGATGAGGCGCTGGTGACCGAACTCTACACCACGCTTGAAAGCGACCGCCAGCTGATGCGTGATCTGGCAACTCTGCGTGAGCGCCTCGAGCATGAACTCGGCAGCGCCCGCAAGTCGACCCGTTCAGCGCGCGCCTATCTGGAAGCACAGCCGGGCTAGAGCCGCTGCCGCCTGCAGGGCGTGGCAAGCCCGGCTTCGATCGGCCTGGATCGGCCCGGATCCGGGCGCCCAGGCGCATTGATCAACCGGGAGCGGCACATGGTCACCTATGAAGACAATCTGCCCCTCAAGTGGGCACCCGCCAGCGGCAGCGAACCCGCTGCCGACTGTGGCCGCAATCGGGCCAATCTGCTGGTGCTGGAGTCGGTTGCGGCGATCGAGGAAAAGCCCTCCGAGCACGCTTTCGAAGACTGTCCGGAAATACAGCAGGAACTGCGCCGCCTCGACGTCAAGTTGCATGTGCTGATGGAAATGGTGGCCCGGCTGCTGCGCGAGGAAGAGAGCCTGGGGCCCTCCCGCCCGGTACGCATTGCCCTCAAAACCCTGGAGTTTCGCGCCGCCGATGGCGAAGCCGCAGCCGGACAATCGGGAACGGTCAGCCTTCAGCTGCACTCAGGTGTGCCGACGCCGCTGGTCATGAACGGCCAGGTGGTGGAAGAGCTCGAGCGCGACGGCGAACGCTGGGTGTGCTTCGAGCCCGACCGCCTTTCCGAACCGCTGCGCGACGCGCTGTCGCGCCATGTCTTTCGTCATCACCGCCGCCAGGTTGCCGCCAGCCGCCGCGAGTAGTTTTCCGGGCAGCCGGCTTTTGCTGCTGGCAAGAGCCTGCCGCTTGCAGGTATATTGTCCCTTCATCATGACTTCTGAACCTGAGCACAGCAGCGGCGCCTCGTCGCGCCCGGGTTATCTGCTGCCGGGCGGGCTGGTGCTGGCGTGTCTGTGCCTGGCGTTGTGGCTGTGGTTTGCGCCGCAGCCGACAGCGCCGGCACTGTCTGCCGCTGTGCTCACTGCGCTGGTGATTGCCGTTGCAATGACGCTGCCGACCAAACGCCACTCCGGCCGCTTTCGCCGGGCTTCGTCCGCTGCCGGGGGTGCCGCCGAGCCGTTGTCGGAACAGCCTGGCGCTGTCGACGGCATCCAGGCCGGGGAGCTTCGCTTTCTCAAGGTCTTTCGCTACAACCCCATCGCCATGGCGCTGGTCCGCCCCGATCAGCGCATTGCCTACACCAATCGACAGTTTCGCCTGCTCAGCGGCCTGGACGAATCCGCGCTGGTCGGCCGCGCTGTCGAGCACATGGTGTGCGGAAACGGCCGGGAGGCGCTGCGCGCCATGATTCAGCGAACCCTGGACAACCGCGCCGAAGACGAATGGCAGGAGTTTCGTTTTGTCGGCACCGGCGGACGGCACTGCTGGACGCGATTGAGCACCGAGTGCATCCAGGATGCGCAGGGGCAGGTGATCTACGCGCTCGTCATGGCCGAAGACATCAGCGAGCGCCGGCGCTTCGATGCCGAGCGGGCGGCCTATCAGAAGCGTCTTGAAGGGCTTTCACGTCGCCTGCTCGACGCCCAGGAAGAAGAGCGGCGCCACGTCGCGCGTGAGCTGCACGACGAGCTCGGACAGACCATGACCGCCATCAAGCTGGGGCTGCAGACGCTGCGCCTGGCGCCTGAACCATCGCAGCAGCAGATCGATCATATTTCTGCGCGCGTGGATGATCTGATTGATCAGGTGCGTCGCCTCTCGCGTGAACTGCGACCGTCGCTGCTCGATGATCTGGGCCTGGAAGCCGCGCTCCGCTGGCTGATCGACCAGCACCGGCGCGATCACGACATGCACGTTCACTTCACGGTCGAAGGCCTGAAAGAGCGGCCTTCTCATCGAGTCGAGTCCGCCTGTTTCCGGATTGTTCAGGAGGCGCTGACCAACGTCATGCGCCACGCCCGGGCAACGGCGGTTTCCGTGCGCCTGCGGCGCTGCGGTGACCAGCTCGAGTTCAGCATCGACGACGACGGCTGCGGGTTCGATCCCGGGCTGGCACGGGCGCAATCGAGCGGCGGTCGCAGCGTTGGCCTTTTGAGCATGCACGAGCGCGTGACCCTGCTCGGCGGCGAGTTCCGGATTGATTCGGAAATCGGGCTGGGCACGCGCGTTTCCGGCTGTATTCCAGTGGCCGATGCGGCGGCCGAAGAGCGCTTGTCCAGCGTGGGCGACCAACAACATGATCAGGAAGTGCAACATTGAAGCTCCGGGTCTTGCTGGCCGATGACCATCATCTGGTACGTTCGGGCATGCGCGCGCTGCTCGAAAGCTTCGACGGTATCGAGGTGGTGGCCGAAGCCGCCGACGGCTGGGAGGCAATCGATCTGGCTCGCGAGCACCGGCCCGACCTGGCGCTGATGGACATCGCCATGCCAGAGCTCAATGGTCTCGAGGCGCTTGCCGAGCTGCGCCAGCGGGTGCCGGAAACGCAGGTCATCATGCTGTCGATGCACGCCCATGAGGAATACGTCTTGCAGGCCCTGCGGCAGGGCGCCAGCGGTTATCTCCTCAAGGACTCGGCGCCGCTGGAGCTGCAGCTGGCGGTGCGTGCGGTCGAGCGCAACGAGACCTACCTCAGCCCGGCCATTTCCCGGCAGGTCATCGACGATTACCTCAGCCGAATCGACCAGGGCGACAGCCCGCTGGACCGGCTGACTCGTCGCCAGCGCCAGGTTGTGCAGCAGATCGCCGAGGGCTATTCCACGCGCGAAATCGCCGCGCGGCTCAACGTCTCGGTCAAGACCGTCGAAAGCCATCGGGCCAACCTGATGCGCCGGCTCGAGGTCCGTGATGTGGCCGCCATCGTGCGCTTTGCCGTGCGCTACGGCCTGGTAGCCGACCGAAACTGAGATCGTCTTCAATCCCCCCGCAAAAAGATCAGGGTATCCCCGATGCCGATTTCAGGGTTTGCCTGATCGCCTTTCCGGCGCGGTGACGTAAAACTGTCATCAACGTCTTTAGCGACGCAAAATTGACGACCTTAAAGGGGGGTCCCATGATGCAACCCGCACTGCAGGCGCGGGTCAGTGCACAACTGACCGTCACGCCCCAGCTTCAGCAAGCCATCGGACTGCTTCAGCTGTCCTCGCAGGAACTCGAGCTCGAGTTGCGCAACGCGCTGGAAAACAACGTCTTTCTCGAGGCCGAAGACCTTGAAGACGAGGACGGGCAAGCAGCCGACGACCACACTCTGCAAGAATCCGGCCAGCTGCCCGACGACTGGCCGGTCAGTACTGCGTCAACGGCTTCCGGGCCGCTGCCCGAGCCGGATTACGCCGCCCCCGAAGCCGACCTGAAAGATCACCTGGCCTGGCAGCTGGACTTGTCTTCGCTGTCGCAGCGCGACCGCTTCATCGCCGCGGTCATCATCGATGCGCTCGATGACGACGGCTACCTTGCAGCAACGCCCGAGGCCCTGCTTGAAACTCTGGCGCAGGCGGCGGTCGACGCAGATGAGCTCGAAGCCGTGCGCCAGCAGATTCTGCAGCTCGATCCGGTCGGCTGCGGTGCGCTGGATCTGGCTGAGTGCCTGGCGCTGCAGCTTGAAGGCCGCGCGGCCTGCCAGACCGTGAGTGCCTGCGCCCGGGCCCTGATCGGCCTTGATCTGGCCGAGCTTGCCGAAGCCGACAGCAACCGTCTGGCCGAGCGTCTGGATTTTGCGCCGGAAACGGTGGCGCGCGCCCTTGAGCTGGTACGCGGCCTGCAGCCCTATCCCGGGCGGCGTCTCAGCGGTGTGGCGGCAACCACCATCGTGCCCGATGTGCTGATCCGGCGCCGTCGCGGGCGCTGGGTAGTCGAGCTCAACCAGCAGGTGCTGCCGCGGCTGCGCCTCAACCGGCTCTACGAGGGTCTGATGGCGGAGTCGCGACAGGCGGGCGCGCATGCGGGCATGAGCGGCCAGCTGCAAGAAGCGCGCTGGCTGGTCAAAAGCGTGCAGATGCGCAACGAGACCCTGCTCAAGGTGGCCGCCGCCATCATGCAGCACCAGCACGGGTTCCTCGAGCGCGGTGAACTGGCCATGAAACCGATGGTATTGCGCGAGATCGCCGCGGCAGTGTCAATGCACGAGTCCACGGTCTCGCGCGTGACCACGCGCAAGTACATCCAGACGCCGCGCGGCAATTTCGAGCTGAAATACTTCTTCTCCAGCCGCCTGGCCACGCGCAATGGCAGCAGTTGTTCGGGCACGGCAGTGCGCGCCCTGGTGCGCCGCCTGATCGAGCAGGAAGAGCCCTTGAAGCCGCTCAGCGACGGCCAGATCGGCAAGCTGCTGGCCGCTCGCGGGGTACGCATTGCCCGGCGCACGGTGGCCAAATATCGCGAGGCGCTTGATATTCCACCGCTGGCCGAGCGCCAGGCGCTGGCCCGCAATCTGGTCGCCCGGCAGGCGCGGGCGCGGGTCTAGCGGCGCCAGGGTTTTTCGACTGCAGTCCGTTGTGCAGCAACAGTTTCAAAAAGGGGTCAATTCACCATGGATCTTTCCATCGAGTTTCCGGCTGATGCAGCCGTCAGCGATCTGAGCACCACCGCCGTCGACGCCAGCGGCCCTGATGACAGCGAAGGCCTGGTCGGGGAGTCGGTTGCCATGCATCAGGTTCGCCAGCTCATCCGCCAGGTTGCGCGCTTCGACACCAACGTGATGGTGCTCGGCGAGTCCGGCACCGGCAAGGAGCTGGTCGCCCGCGCAATTCACGACCGCTCCGACCGCGCCGACAGGCCTTTTGTGCCGGTCAACTGCGGTGCCATTCCATCTGAGCTGCTCGAAAGCGAGTTGTTCGGGCACGAAAAGGGCGCCTTCACCGGCGCAATTTCGCGCCGCCGCGGGCGCTTCGAGCTGGCCGAAGGGGGCACCCTGTTTCTCGACGAGATCGGCGACATGCCGGTGGCCATGCAGGTCAAGCTGTTGCGGGTGCTGCAGGAGCGCAGTTTCGAGCGTGTCGGCGGCACCGAAACGCTGCGCTGCAACGTGCGCGTGGTGGCGGCAACGCACCGCGACGTCGAACAGCGTATTGCCGAAGGCGAGTTCCGCGAGGATCTGTTCTACCGGCTCAATGTCTTTCCGATTCATATCCCGCCGCTGCGCGAACGCGTCGAGGATCTGCCCGCGCTGGTCGAGCACTTTGCCGTGCTCAACGAGGCTCGCGGCACCGGTGAGGTGGCTTTTACCGACGGCGCGCTGGCGTCGCTGGCCCAGCACCCCTGGCCGGGCAACGTGCGCGAACTGGTCAACCTGGTCGAGCGCATGGCCATCCTCAGCTCCGGGCGCAAGGTTCAGGCCCGCGACCTGCCGGCACGCTATCGCGTTGACTGCGAGGAGCTGGCTTCGCCGGCCCCGGAAACCGGACTGCAGGTGCCGTTCGAGGAGCGGGTGCTGCCGCAGCTGCCTGAAGACGGCCTCGACCTGAGACAGTACCTGGCCAACATCGAGTCTGCCCTGATCAGCCAGGCGCTGGCCGCTACGGCCGGCACGGTGGCCCACGCCGCCGAGGTGCTGAGCCTGCGGCGCACCACGCTGGTCGAGAAAATGAAGAAATACGGCCTCGAGTCGGCGGACTTCTGACGGCCCGTCCGGCCGTCCTGGAACGAGTTTTGCTTGCTGAATGGGTATGCCGCACAACATGGAGGCCCAATGACGGAATCAGCGCACCGGCTCGAAGAAGCGTTCGGCGCATTCAACCGTCTTTCCGAAGAGCTGACCGGCGCTTACCGTGATCTGGAACAGCGCACCGCCGGTTTGGCCGAGGAGCTGGCGAAATCGCGGCGCGAAAAGGAGCGTCAGCGAGCCGAAAAAGAGCGCCTGGCCGACCGTCTGGGCGCGCTGGTCGACTCGCTGCCCGGCGGCGTGATGGTGCTCGACGAGGCCGGTCGGATTGGTGAAAGCAACGCTCGGGCGCAGCAGTGGCTGGGCGCCGACATTGACGGCGAGCGTCTGCCGGCAGTGCTGGCTCGGGCGGCGGCGCAGCCGCAGACCGACGCCGACGAGCTGCGGCTGGCTGACGGTCGCGAACTGACGGTGTCAAGACAGGCGGTCGAGGGCGGCCTGGAAACCATCGTGCTGTTGACCGACGTGACCGAGCAGCGTCGGCTGCAGGCGCGCCTGGCGCGCAACCGCCGGCTGGCGGCGATGGGCGAAATGGCCGCGCGCCTGGCCCATCAGGTGCGAACGCCGCTGTCTTCGGCCCTGTTGTATGCCGCTCATCTGAGCGATCGGGAACTGAGCGCCGAGCGCCGCCGCAGATTCGGGCAGCGGCTGATCGACCGCCTGCGCGACCTCGAGCACATGACGCGCGACATGCTGGGTTTCGTGCGCGGCGGCTGTGGCCCGACCGAGCAGCTGGCGGTTGCCGAACTGCTGCAGGAGCTGCGGGCCGCGCTGGCGGCCGCCATGGCCGGCGGCGCGCGGCTGGAGGTGGTCGACCGCAGCGCCGGGGCGTGCCTGCAGGGCGACCGTCAGGCGCTGGTCGGCGTGCTCTGCAATCTGATCGAGAACGCATGGCAGGCCGGCGACCGGTACACGCAGGTGACGCTGGAGGTCGAGCGTGGAATCGATGGCCTGGTGCTGTTGCGGGTGCGCGATAACGGCCCCGGCATCGAGCCGGAAGACCAGCTGCGCATCTTCGAACCTTTCTTTACCCGCCGCGGCGGCGGCACCGGCCTGGGGCTGGCGGTGGTTCGCTCGGTGGTGCAGTCGCACCAGGGTGAGGTCCATCTTGCATCCACGCCGGGGCAGGGCAGCTGTTTCACCCTCGAGCTGCCGCGCGTGGCGCGCGGCAGTCGTGACTATCCGGCGGCGGCCGTTGCTGGAGAGCAGTCATGAGTGATTTCCGCATTCTTCTGGTCGAAGACGACCAGCCCCTGCGAGAGGCACTGCAGGAAACCCTCGAGCTCGAACATTTCGACGTGCTGACTGCCGCCGACGGCCGCGCGGCGCTGGAGGTGCTCGAGCACACAGCCATCAGCCTGGTGATTTCCGACATCCAGATGCCGGGCTGGGACGGTCTGGAATTATTGCGCCGGCTGCGCCGACAGCATTCGGACCTGCCGGTGATGCTGATGACCGCCTTCGGCAGCGTGCCGCAGGCGGTGTCGGCGGTGCGCGCCGGCGCGGTGGATTATCTGATCAAGCCGATCGAGGCCGATCAGCTGATCGAGCGCGTTCAGCGTTTCCGTGGTCGGCCTGAAGACTCTGCAGAGCTGGTTGCCCACGATCCACTCTCGCGCAGCCTGGCCGATATGGCGCGGCGGGTGGCCGCTGCCGAGGTCAGCGTGTTGCTTTCCGGCCCCAGCGGCAGCGGCAAGGAAGCCTACGCCCGCTACATCCATCACCATTCCGGTCGCGGCGAGGGCCCGTTCGTGGCCGTCAACTGCGCGGCCATTCCCGAAACCATGATCGAGGCCGAGCTGTTCGGCCACGAGAAGGGGGCGTTTACCGGCGCCGATCGGGCGCGCGTGGGCCGGTTCGAGTCCGCCAATGGCGGCACGCTGATGCTCGACGAGATTTCGGAGCTGGATATCGGCCTGCAGGCCAAGCTGTTGCGGGTGCTGCAGGAGCACGAAGTCGAGCGCCTGGGCGGCAGCGGCAGCATCAAACTCGACGTGCGCGTGATCGCCGCCACCAATCGGGATCTGGCCAGCGAGGTGCGGGTCGGGCGCTTTCGGGAGGATCTGTTCTATCGGCTCAACGTGTTTCCGCTCAGCCTGCCGGCGCTGGCCGAGCGGCCGGGCGATATCCAGCCGCTGGCCGAGCGCGCCCTGGCGCGCCATCATCGTGGCCGGGGCGTGGTGCCGGCCCTGACCGGGGAGGCCCTGGCTGCGCTCGAGGCGCACGCCTGGCCAGGCAACGTGCGCGAGCTCGATAACGTGATTCAGCGCGCTCTGGTGCTGGCCGGGGGGCGCGAGGAGATTCGCGCCGGCGACCTGTTTTTCGAGCATGTCACCGCGGCCGCGGCAGGGCCTGCCGAGGACAGTGGCGGCGACCTGCAGCGCTCGGTAGCCGATCGCGAGGCCGAGGTCATTCTCGACACCCTGCGCCACGAAGCCGGGCATCGCGGTCGCACCGCCGAGCGCCTGGGCATCAGCCCGCGCACTCTGCGCTACAAGCTGGCCCGGCTGCGCGAGGCTGGGCTGCGCATTCCCGGTGACGGTGGCCCGGAATTTGCAGCAGACAGGGCATCGGTCTGAGCGGCCGGCAAGAAGGAGATGGATCAATGAGCGATATGTCGATTCAGCAGGTTCTGTCGCAGATGCGCGCGCTCAAGAGCGCCTCCGGCCTGGAGCAGGGGCAGCCGGCAGCGCAGGGCGGCAACGAGGTCAACTTTGCCGAAATCATGAGCCGCTCGCTCGAACGGGTCAACGAAAGCCAGCAGACGGCGGCCGGAATGTCGGCGGCGTTCGAGCGCGGCGAATCGGACGCGGATCTCACTGAAGTGATGATCGCGATGCAGAAAGCGCGGGTGTCGTTCGAGGCCATGAGCGAGGTGCGCAACAAGCTCGTCGACGCCTACAAGCAAATTCAGAACATGCCCATTTGATAAGGGCCGGGACGCAAGGAATTTCAAGCAATGGCGGCACAGGATCTGGTGGCTGGCAGGGATCAGGGCAGCGGGGCCTCAACGGCCTCGGTCTCGGGCCTGAACGTGATCGATCAGGTACCCGGTCTGCGGCAGCTGTTGCTGCTGGTGGGCCTGGCGGCCGCCGTGGCCGTGGGCGTGGGCATTGCGTTGTGGTCCTCGCAGGACACCGGCTATGGCCTGCTCTACGGCAATCTCGATGATCGCGATGCCGCCCAGGTGGTCCAGGCGCTGGAGGCCGCTGGCATCGAGCACCGTTATGAGTCCGGCCGCGGCGCCATCATGGTGCCGACCGATGCCCTGCACGAGGCGCGTTTGCAGCTTGCCTCGCAGGATCTGCCGGCCGCCTCCGGCGCCGGCTTCGAGATGTTCAATGAGTCCGGCGGGTTGACTGAAAGCCAGTTCATGGAAGGTGCGCGCTATCAACGCGCGCTCGAGGTCGAGCTGCAGCGCACGGTGGCCAGCATCAGCGCGGTACGCGCCGCGCGGATTCATCTGGCGATGCCGCGCGACAGCGTCTTCGTGCGTGACCGCCGCCCGGCCAGCGCCTCGGTGCTGGTGCAGATGCATCCCGGTCGGCGGCTGGAGTCGGGCCAGGTGATGGCGATTGTCAACCTGGTGGCCTCGTCGGTGCCCAACATGGCGCGCTCACAGGTCGCGGTAATCGACCAGCACGGCATGCTGCTGTCGGCAAGGCTCAACGAGGAAGAAGACCCGGCCAACGCCGCGCTTGATCGCGTGCAGCGCATCGAGGAGCGCCTCAGTCGGCGCATCGAGCAGCTGCTCACGCCGGTGGTTGGTTACGGTCGCGTGCGTGCCCAGGTGGCCGCCGATCTGGAGCTCTCCAGCACTGAAGAAACCCAGGAACGCTACGACCCGGCCGGCCAGGTCATTCGCAGCGAGCAGGGCAGCGAGCAGCGCGGTGATGCCGACGCAGTCACTGCCACCGGTGTGCCGGGGGCGCTCAGCAATCAGCCGCCGGCGGCCGCCGGTCAGGCCGGAAACAATGGCGCCACCAACCAGGACGGCAGCGTCGACGGCAACCAGCCGCCGGTGACCAGCCGCGATTACGTTCGCAACTACGAGGTCGATCGCACCATTCGCCACATTCTGGCGCCGGCCGGCGAATTGCGCCGCCTGTCGGTTGCGGTGGTGGTCGACGAGCAACGCGTGACCAATGACGATGGTGAAGTGGTGAGCCAGCCGCACTCGGCAGAGGCGCTCGAGCGCATGACCACGCTGGTGCGTGAGGCGGTCGGTTTTGACCCGGCCCGTGGCGACACCGTCAGCGTGGTGAACGCGGCATTCCAGACGGCCGAGCTGGGTGAAGACGCCAGCACCGACACGTCTTCCTTCATGGACCGGATCGACCTGATGGGGCTGGCCCGGATTGGCGCCGGTGTCCTGGTGGTGCTGCTGCTGATCATGGCGGTGATCCGTCCGCTGTTGCGCCAGCTTGTGCAGCTGCCGGCCAAGCGCCAGCTGGTAACGCATTCGCCAGCCAGCCTGAGCCACGACGCCAGCGCGGCGCAAGACGACAGGAAGTCGCTGGTCAGCGATCCGAGCCAGCAGTATGAGGAATGTATCGCCGCGGCCAAGTCGGTGGTCTCGCAGGACCCCAAGCGGGTGGCCCAGGTGGTCAAGCAGTGGGTAGGCGAGGATGAGTAGACAGAAGCCGGGAGAGCTCAACGGCACCGAACGCGCGGCGATTCTGCTGATGTCGCTGGGCGAGGAGCAGGCCTCGGAGGTGCTCAAGCACATGGGTGCGCGCGACGTGCAGCGCATCGGCACCTCCATGGCAACACTCGATTCGGTGTCGCGTGATCAGGCCCTGGATGTGCTCGACGCCTTCATTGCCACGGTAGAAGACAAGACCTCTCTGGGCGTGGGCTCCGACGATTACGTCCGGCGGGTGCTGGAGCAGGCGCTGGGCGACAAGGCCTCGGGTCTGATCGATCGCATTCTGCTGGGGCGCAAGAGCAAGGGGCTCGAAGCGCTCAAGTGGATGGATCCGCGCAGCGTCGCCGAGATGATTCGTCAGGAACACCCGCAGATCATTGCCATCGTGCTGGCCTACCTCGAGGCCGATCACGCCGCCGAGGTGCTCGACACGCTGCCCGAGCGGGTGCGTCCGGACGTGATCATGCGGATTGCCACGCTCGACGGCATTCCGCCGTCGGCCTTCAACGAGCTCGACGAGGTGATGGAAAAGCAGTTCTCCGGCAATGAAAACCTCAAGTCATCGAGCGTGGGCGGGGTGCGTGCCGCCGCTGAAATCCTCAACCTGGTCGACGGCAATATAGAAGAGTCGGTGCTGGCCGGTGTCAATGAAGTTGACGAGAGCCTTGGCCAGAACATCCAGGAACAGATGTTCGTGTTCGACAACCTTGCAGACATCGACGACCGCGGCATTCAGACGCTGCTGCGCGACGTGCAGTCCGACACCCTGGTGCTGGCGCTCAAGGGTGCCGAATCGACGGTGCGCGAGAAGATCTTCAAGAACATGTCAAAGCGTGCCGGCGAGATGCTCGAGGAGGATCTCGAAGCCAAGGGGCCGGTCAGGTTGTCCGATGTCGAGGCCGCGCAGAAGGAAATCCTGGGAACGGCCCGCCGCCTGGCCGATCAGGGCCAGCTCGACCTGGGCGGCAAGGGCGAAGAGTATGTCTGAGATTCTGGCGCGCGAAAAGCTTGACAAGCTGGAGCGTTGGCAGGCGCCGGATGTGGCCCGTGCCGGCGGCCGGGACAGGCCGGCCGGAGAGCAGCGCCGGCCTTCGGTCTACAGCGCGCGCGCGCTAGAAGCGCTGCAGAAGCAGGCCTGGGACGAAGCCTGGGCCGAAGGTCTGGCCGCCGGTCGCCAGGCTGGCGAGGAAGAGGTGCAGGCGCGCGCACGCCAGCTTGAATCACTGATCGAGGCGATGCAGCAGCCGCTGGAGGCAGTGGATGAGGAAGTCGAATCCGAGCTGGTGCAGCTGGCCCTGGCTGTCGCCCGGCAGATCATACGGCGGGAGCTGCGCAGCGAGCCCGAACACGTGATTGCGGCGGTGCGTGAGGCGCTTGCCGAACTGCCCGCCAACAGCCGTCAGGTACGCGTGCATCTGCACCCGCAGGATGCCGAGCTGGTTCGCCACACCCTGGCCAACCCGGCCGGTGAAACCAGCTGGGAGCTGCGCGAGGATCCGATGCTCGAGCGCGGCGACTGCCGCGTGAGCAGCCAGACGGCCAGCGTCGATGCGACCCTGGAGACGCGGCTGGCAACCGTGGCCGCTCGCGTGCTGGGTGGCCACCGCGAGAGCGACGCGCCCGCGAGCGATCCCGGGCCGGAGGATGGTGAGCCGGCATGAACAGCGCTCGGGCAGACAATTGGGCCGGCCGGCTGCGCCAGCGCCAGCAGGCGGTGGCCGGGCCGTCGGTCAACGCCTGCGGCAAGCTCAAGCGTGTAGTCGGCCTGACCCTCGAGGCCGTGGGCGTCGAGGCCGCGCTGGGCGAGCGCTGCTGGGTGCTGGGTGAAAACGACAGAAAGCTCGAGGCGGAAGTGGTGGGCTTTGCCGAAGACAGCGTCTATCTCATGCCCACCGAAGAGATTCGCGGCCTGTCGCCCAATGCCCGCGTGATGGCGGGTGGCGGTCGCCTGGATGCGCCGGTTGGCCAGGGCTTGTTGGGCCGCGTTGTCGACGGCGCCGGCGTGCCGCTGGACGGGCGCGGTCCGATCATGACCGGGCAGCGCGCGCCCCTGGCCGGGGAGCCGATCAATCCGCTCGATCGCCAGCCCATTCGTGAGCCGCTGGACGTGGGCGTGCGTGCCATCAACTCGCTGTTTACCGCCGGTCGCGGCCAGCGTCTGGGCCTGTTTGCCGGTTCGGGCGTGGGCAAGTCGACCCTGATGGGCATGATGACCCGCTTTACCGAGGCCGATGTCATTGTCGTTGGCCTGATCGGTGAGCGCGGCCGCGAGGTGCGCGATTTCGTTGAAACCACGTTGGGCGAGGAGGGCATGCGCCGCGCGGTGGTCGTGGCCACGCCGGCCGATCGGCCGCCCTTGATGCGCATGCGCGGCGCCTGGATGGCCACCACCATTGCCGAACATTTTCGCGACCAGGGTCTCAAGGTGCTGCTGCTGATGGATTCGCTGACGCGATTTGCCCAGGCCAAGCGCGAAATCGCCTTGGCGGTGGGTGAGCCGCCGGCGACCAAGGGTTATCCGCCTTCGGTATTCGCCAGCCTGCCAACCCTGGTCGAACGCGCCGGCAACAGTGGTCACGGCGGCGGATCGCTGACCGCCTTTTACACCGTGCTGGTCGAAGGCGATGACACCAATGATCCGATTGCCGACGCCTCCCGGGCCATTCTGGACGGTCATATCGTGCTCGATCGCCAGCTGGCCGAATCCGGCATTTTCCCTGCCATCGACGTGGAATCGTCGATCTCGCGGGCAATGAACGAGATCACCGACGCCGGCCACCAGCAGCTGGTGCGCCGCTACCGGCAAGTTCATGCCGCTTACCGGCAAAACGAGGACCTGATTGCCGTCGGTGCCTACCGCAAGGGGAGTGATCCGCGCATCGACGAAGCGGTCGCGTTGCGTCCGGGAATGCTCGATTTTATCCGTCAGGACAGCAACCGCGCGGTCTCGCTGCGTGAAAGCCTGACGGCATTGGAACGGATCATGACGGGTTCGTCGGAGGAGCGCGACGCTGGCACATAACTTGCTTGTATATTGGCAGTGAATGAGGAGTTCGTGAATCAATGACCCGTTCAGAGCGTTTGCATCGCGTTGCCAATCAGATGGAGCAGGAGCAAAGCGCCAGCTCCAGGCGCATGGCCGATCTGCGTTCGTCCCTGCTCAATGAAGAGTCCCGGCTGGAGACGTTGCGCGCGCATCTGGCCAGCTATCGGCAGGGTTTCAGCGAGTCGCATCGCAACGGCGCGCTGGCGGTCAACGTGCGCAACTACGCGCACTTTACCGATCGGCTGCAGCTGGCCGTCGATGAGCAGACGCAGCGCGTTGCGTTGGCACAGCAAGCCTACGAGCGCCAGCTGGCGGTATGGAAAGAGCAGCGCGCCCGCGTCAAGGCCGTCGAGAGCGTAGCCGATAAACAGGCTGTTCGTGAGCAACGCCTGGCCGAGCGCGTCGAGCAGCGCTTCATCGACGATCTGGTGACCCGGCGCTTCGTGACCTCGGGCTCCTGAACATGACGCAGGCTTCCCTGCCGGTGTTGCTGGCCCTGCCGCAGCTCGATCCATCAGCGGCAGCCATGCTGCGGCCCGATATGAGCGATGACGGTTTTGCCGGCATTGCAGCGCTGTTTGACCTCGATGCCGCTTCGGCTCTGGCGCCTGACGCGCAGCCGGGGTTGCCGGCAGCTACCGCTGCCACAGGCGGCGAACTTGACGGCGAGAAAGACCAGGGTGGTCAGGGGCTTGATCCGGATCGGTGGCTTGCGCTGTTGAACGGCCGGCATGCCGGCCAGCTGGCATCGGGTTTGATACACAATGAAGCGGCTCTGGCTGCGGCGCAAACGGGAGCTTCGGCGCCGGAGGCGGCGCAGGCGAGCGGCCAGCCCCCGAGTCTGTCCGGTAACGCCCGCTCGGGCAGCCAGAGCGCATTGCTGCAGGCTTTTCTCGCGGCCAGTGCTGAGGGTGAAAGCCTGGAGCCGATGTCTGCAGTGGCGCGACGGTTGATGAGTGCGGAGTCGGCCGGGCAGAAGCCCGGGCTCGGCCTGTCGCAGACAACCCATCGCGCCGAGGGTGATGCGAACACCCTGCTTGATCGTCTGACCGCGCAGCAGCATCGCCGCGGCCCAACGGCGGCGTTGACCGACCGGCAGGCCGCGCCGGCCAGGGAAGCCCTGCCTTCAAGCCTGGCGCTCACGACGGCTGCCGAGAACGCACCCGAGGCGGGCTCGAAGCTGATTCAGGAGCTGACGGCCTCGAGTCCTGACGCGTCGTTGACGCGGGAGGCCGGGCGGACGCTGCTGGAAACGCAGGCCAGGGCGGCGGATACAGCCCGCGCGACTCAAGCTGCCGATTCCGGGCTGGCGGCCCGGGGTGAGCTTGCCGGCCTCCAGCCCGGCTCGAACCCGCTGCAGGCAGCGCTGACCGGCGCCACCCTGGCGCCGGGGCCGCAGGGCTCGGCTGCTGCCAGCCAGACCTTTGATCACGTCGCCTTGATGCTGCGGCAGGGCAGTTCCGAAGCTCGGCTGCAGCTCAAGCCGCCGGAGCTCGGCCAGGTGGATATCCGCATCGAGGTCGACGGCAAGGAAGCCCGCGTTCACCTGACCGCGCAGCAGGCGCAGACCCGCGAGGCGCTCGAGCAGCTGCTGCCGCGCTTGCGTGAGTCGCTGGCCGGGCAGGGGGTCGAGCTCAGCGAGGCGCATGTCGACCATTCCGGCGGGCAGTTTTCCGGGCACCGGGACGACGCGCCCGGCGATGACGAAGCTTCTTCCCGCGGCAGCCGTTCGGCGCACGCCGCAGACAACGGCTCTGCAATCGATGACCGAGCTGCTGCGCCGCCGATGGGCTTGCGCGGCCTGGTCGATCTCTACGCCTGATTCATCGGCCCGATCGGGCCGAGCGCTCGGCACTCTGTCTGTCAGCCCGTCACGAGCCCGGGATTCTGCCTGCGTCGGAAAGCCGACGCCCGGCCGGCCCGGGCCCTGGCACGGCTTTTGCTCCTTACAGGACGAGATTTCAGTTCTGGCAATGGAGCAAGCACGATGGCGGAAAAAGACGACACACCGGCGGTAGCCAAGGGCGGCCTGTCCCGATTGCTGATCGTGGCGCTGCTGGTGGGTATCGTGTCCGCCGGCGCAGCCGCCGGGGGCGTGTATTTCATCGTTCAATCGCAGGCCGATGCATCGGCCGGCGGCAACGATCAGCCCGAAGCCGAAGCCCCTTCCGGTCCGGCCATCTATCACGAGATCACGCCGTCTTTCGTCGTCAATCTGGACGACGGCGGCAGCGTCCGGTTTCTTCAGGCCAGCATCCAGGTGATGAGCCGGGACAAGAAAGTCATCGCCGGCCTGGAGCGACACACGCCGCTGCTGCGCAACAACCTGCTGATGTTGTTGTCGGGCGCGTCGCGGCAGGAGATCGCCACGCGTGAGGGCAAGGAAGCGCTGCGCGAAGCCGCGCTTGAGGAAGTGCGCGAGGTCCTTGACTCCGAGGGCGAGCCCAGCGCGGTGGAGGAATTGTATTTCACGGCTTTTGTCGTGCAATAGGCGGGTGCGTTCATGAGCAGAAACGACATTCTTGACCAGGACGAAATCGATGCCCTGCTGCACGGCGTCGACTCCGGCGCGGTCGACACCGAAGAGGGAACGGCGGCCGAAGGCGAGATCCAGTCCTTTGACTTTGCCAATCACGATCGCATCGTGCGCGGCCGCATGCCGACGCTGGAAATGATCAATGAACGCTTCGCGCGGCACTTTCGCATCGGCCTGTTCAACATGCTGCGGCGCTCGGCCGAGATTTCGGTCGAAAGCGTCGACATGATGAAGTTTCAGGAGTACATGCGCACGCTGCCGGTGCCCACCAGCCTCAACCTGATGAACATCAAGCCGCTGCGCGGCACCAGTCTGCTGGTGCTGGATGCGCGGCTGATCTTTGCCGTGGTCGATACGTTCTTCGGCGGCGACGGCCGCTTCCACGCCAAGATCGAGGGGCGCGAGTTCACGCCGGTGGAAACGCGCGTCATTCAGCGCATGCGCGAACGCATTTTTGAAGACCTGGCCGAAGCCTGGAAGCTCGCCATGGATGTGGAGTTCGAGTTTCACAACATGGAGGTCAACCCGCAGTTCGCCAATATCGTCAGCCCCTCCGAGATTGTGGTTGTCACCCGCTTTACCGTCGAGCTGGAAGGAACCAGCGGCGAGCTGCACGTCACCATTCCGTATTCCGCGGTAGAGCCGATTCGCGAGGTGCTGGACTCGGGCATGGCCTCTGACCGCATGGTCCGTGACGAGCGTTGGATGAACGCCCTGCGCGAGGAAATTCGCGATGCCGAGGTCAGCATGAAAGTGGAACTGTGCAAGAAGCGGGTGACGCTTTCCGACCTGGTGAGCATGCGGCCGGGGGACGTGATTCCGATAGACCTGCCCGACGAGGTGCCGGTGTATGTCGAAGGCGTGCCGTGCTTTCGCGGCGCCCTTGGATCGGCCAGAGACAACTATGCAGTCAAGATCATGAACCGAGTGGAGCGTAATCGCGGAGAGTCGAAGCCATGAATGATGCAAGCAACAGACACGACAGCCAGCGCGAAGAGACCGAAGAAGAGCGCCAGGTCCGTGAAATGGAAGAAGCCCAGCGCGCAGGCGAGCACGCGCAGGCGGAAGCAGAAGCGGAGGAGACTGAAAAAGCGCAGTTCGAACAGCTTGACGATAACGCCCCGCTGGCCGGATCGGATGTCAATCTCGACGTGATTCTGGACGTGCCCGTCGCGCTGTCGATGGAAGTCGGACGCACGCAGATCAGCATTCGCAATTTGCTGCAGCTCAATCAGGGCTCGGTGGTGGAGCTCGATCGCACCGCCGGTGAACCGCTGGATGTCTACGTCAACGGCACCCTCGTGGCGCACGGTGAGGTGGTGGTAGTCAATGAAAAGTTCGGCATTCGTCTGACCGACGTCATCAGTCCGTCCGAACGAATCAAGAACCTGAAATGAACACGACTCGCCTGACGTCTGCCCTCGGTCTGGCGCTGGTCGGCGCTCCAGCGCTGGCCAGCGAGCTGGCGCCGGTGGGCGGCAGCGGCCAGCTCTTGCGCACGGCGCTGGGGCTGATTCTGATACTGGGCCTGGTGTTCGCGCTGGCCTGGGCGGCGCGGCGGATCTCGGGCGGGCGCCTGGGCGTGCGCTCGGGTGATGGCCCCATTCACATCGTCGGCCAGCAGGCGCTGGGCGTGAAAGAGCGGCTGCTGCTGGTCGAAGTCGACGGACGTCGCATCCTGCTGGGCGTCAGCCCCGGCCGCATTGGTCACCTGGCCGATCTGGGGCAGGCCGAAGCAGGCTTCGACGAACACCTTGCCGGCAGCCGGCGCGAGGCGCGGGAGTGATGCGCTGGCTGACGTGTATCGTGCTGCTGATGCCGGCGCTGTCGCTGGCCGCGCCGGGCATCGATATCGTCACGGTCGAGCCGGCAGCCGAAGGCGGGGGCCAGACCTGGAGCATCACGCTGCAGGTGTTGGTGCTGATGACCCTGCTCACCCTGCTGCCTTCGATCATGCTGATGTTCACTTCGTTTACCCGCATCATCGTGGTGCTGGCCATCCTGCGCCAGGCCATGGGCATGGCGACCACGCCGCCCAACCAGGTGTTGATCGGCCTGGCGCTGTTTCTGACCCTGTTCGTGATGGCGCCGGTGTGGACCGAGCTCTATACCGAGGCGGCTGTGCCTTACATGGAAGAGGACATCGAGCTTGAAGAAGCGCTCGAGCGCGGCCGTGAGCCGATTCACCGCTTCATGCGTCATCAGGTGCGCGAAACCGATCTGGCCCTGTTCGCCGGCCTGGCCGGCAACAACGAAGGCTTCGAGTCGGCCGAGGACGTGCCGTTCCGGATTCTGGTGCCGGCTTTCCTCACCAGCGAACTGAAAACGGCTTTCATGATCGGCTTTCTGGTTTTCATTCCTTTCGTGATCATCGATCTGGTGGTCGCCAGCGTGCTCATGTCGATGGGCATGATGATGCTCTCGCCGATGCTGATCTCGCTGCCGTTCAAGCTGATGCTGTTCGTGCTGGTCGACGGCTGGGGCCTGATCATGGGCACGCTGGCCTCGAGTTTCTATATGGGAGGTGGCTAGCATGAGCCCGGACATGGTGGTCGATATCGGTCAGCAGGCGCTCTGGGTCGTGGTGCTTCTGCTGGCGCCGTTGCTGCTGTCGGCCCTGGCCGTGGGCCTGGCCGTGGGCATGTTTCAGGCCGCCACGCAGATCAACGAAATGACGCTGAGTTTCATTCCCAAGCTGGCGGTGGTGGCGCTGGCCCTGGCCCTGGCCGGACCCTGGATGCTGGATCTGATCGTCAACTTCACGCGCACGTTGATCATGAGCATCCCCGAGCTGATCGACCTGGGCTGACCATGCCGGTGGTCACCGAATCGCAGCTGCTGGCCTGGCTCGGCGAGGTGCTCTGGCCGATGTTCCGGATTGCCGGCATGCTGATGATCGCGCCGATGTTCGCCGCCGGTTCGGTGCCGGCGCGCGTTCGCATGCTGTTGTCACTGACGCTTGCGCTGGCGGTTTATCCGCTGCTGCCACCGATCGGGAACGTGCCGGGGTTTTCTCTGGAAGGCCTGCTGGTGGGCGCGCAGCAGGTGCTCATCGGCCTGGCGGCCGGGTTCATCATTCAGCTGGTTTTCGATGGTGTGGTGATCGGTATCCAGACGGCGGCCATGAGCATGGGGCTGGGGTTTGCCCTGTTCATCGACAACGACAGCGGTGCCCAGGTGCCGGTGCTCAGCCAGTACCACCTGATTGCCGCCATGCTGATTTTTCTCAGCCTCAATGGTCATATCCTGCTGGTCGAGATGATCATCGACAGTTTTGCGGCGCTGCCGGTGGCGCCGCTCGGCTTCGATCGCGACGCCGCCTGGCAGATCGCCGGCTACGGCGGCCAGATGTTCGTCGGTGCGCTGCGGGTGGCCCTGCCGGCGGCAACCGCTGTGTTGATCGTCAATCTCAGCATTGGCGTGATCAGCCGCGCGGCCCCCAGCCTGAATCTGTTCGCCGTCGGTTTTCCGATGACGATGCTCACCGGCTTCGTGATTCTGATGGCCACGCTGCCGGCCCTGGCCAATACGCTGGCGGCGCTGCTCGATCACGCCTTTGCTGCGGTTTACGATCTTTGGGGGTAGGCGGGTATGGCCGAGCAGGACGAGCAGCAGGAACGCACTGAACAACCGACGCCGAAACGGCTCAAGGACGCCCGCGACAAAGGGCAGGTGCCGCGCTCGCGCGAGCTGACCATGACGCTGGTGATGCTGGTGGGATCCGGCTTTCTTCTGCTTTCGGGTGGCTGGGCCGCCGAGCGCGTCATGGGCGTGCTCGAAACCGGCTTTACCGTTGAGCGTGCGCGGCTGTTCGACGAAGCCTTCATGACCGAATACCTGGGTGAGCAGATCGCCTCCGGGCTGGCCACGGTGGCGCCCCTGCTGGGCGTGCTGCTGGTCACCGCGCTGCTGGCGCCGGCGACGCTCGGCGGCTGGGTGTTCAGCGGCAAGGCCCTGGCGCCGAAGTTCGAACGTCTCAATCCCGGCAAGGGCCTCAAGCGAGTGTTCGGCCCCAAGGGGTTGATGGAGCTGGCCAAGGCCATGGGCAAGTTTGCCGTGGTGGCGCTGGCCGCCGGTCTTTTCATCCGCCACGCCATCGCCCACCTGATGGCGCTGCCTTCAATGGGGGTGCAGGCGGGCATGGCCGCGAGCGTGCAGCTGATCGGCCTGGCCCTGATGACCCTCAGCGCCACCCTGATTGTGATTGCGCTGGTGGACGTGCCGTTTCAGCTGCACAGTCACCACAAGCAGCTGCGCATGACGCGCAAGGAAGTCAAGGACGAAATGAAGGAGACCGACGGCAATCCGGAGGTCAAGGGCAAACGCCGCAGCATGCAGCAGGAGCTGGCCAGTCAGCGCATGATGGAAGCCGTGCCCGAGGCAGACGTGGTGGTGACCAACCCGACGCACTTTGCCGTGGCCCTGCGCTATGAAACCGAGCGCATGGCGGCCCCGGTGGTGGTCGCCAGCGGGGCCGATCATCTGGCGCTGGCGATTCGGCGCAAGGCCGAGGAAGCCGGCGTGCCGCGCATCGAGGCCCCGCCGCTGGCGCGCGCGCTTTACCGTCATGCCGACGTCGGGCAGCCGATTCCTCCGGCGCTCTACGTAGCGGTTGCCGAAGTGCTCAGCTGGGTCTACCGGGTGCAACGTGAGCCCGGCGGCGAGAGGCTGCCGGCGCCCAATCCCGAGGTGGATGAAACGCTGTCGCAGTAGCGAGGGCTGGCCCGCATTTTGCATCACTGAGGGCATGAACAGAGAAAACGGGGAAAATTCGTGATGAACCGGGCTGCCATCATGCCCGCCCTGCAGCGTGCCGGCGCCCTCGGTCTGGGCGCACCCCTGCTGGTGCTGGTATTGCTGGCGATGGTGGTGCTGCCGCTGCCGGCGCTGATGCTGGATGTGCTGTTCACATTCAATATCACGCTTTCCATTGCCGTCATCCTGGGCGTGCTCTACATCATGCGGCCGCTCGACTTCGGCGTTTTTCCGACGGTGCTGCTGTTCGGTACGCTGCTGCGGCTGGTGCTCAACATTGCGTCGACCCGCGTGGTCCTGCTCGAAGGTCATACCGGAACGGATGCGGCCGGTCAGGTCATTCAGGCTTTTGGCGAGTTTGTCATCGGCGGCAACTATGCGGTCGGGCTGGTGGTTTTCACCATTCTGGTGGTGATCAACTTCGTGGTGGTCACCAAGGGTGCCACGCGCGTTTCGGAAGTCAGTGCCCGCTTCACGCTCGACGCCATGCCGGGCAAGCAGATGGCCATCGATGCCGACCTCAATGCCGGCATCATTTCGCAGGAAGAGGCGCGCGAGCGGCGCGAGGAGATCCGTCAGGAAACCGACTTCTACGGCGCCATGGATGGCTCGAGCAAGTTCGTGCGTGGTGACGCCATCGCCGGCATCCTGATCCTGTTCATCAATATCATCGGCGGCCTGCTGATCGGCATCGCCCAGCACGGCATGTCGCTTCGCAACGCAGTCGAGGTCTACACCCTGCTGACCATCGGCGACGGTCTGGTGGCGCAGATTCCGTCGCTTTTGCTGTCGACCGCGGTGGCGGTCATCGTCACCCGGATGTCGCGCTCGCAGGATATGAACAAGGCGGTGCTCGATCAGGTGTTCGGGCAGCCCCGCGTTCTCGCCCTTACCGCTGGTGTACTAGCAGCCATGGGGCTGGTGCCGGGTATGCCCAACCTGGCGTTCCTGAGCCTGGCAGGCATTGCCGGCGGCGCCGCCTGGCTGCGGCACCGCAAGCGCGTTGAGACCGCGGCGGCCAGCCAGCGATCGGCGCAGCGCGAGGCCGAGACGCAGCCCGAGCAGCCGCGTGAGCTGCAGTGGGAAGACGTCGCCCAGGTCGATCCGATTGGCCTGGAGGTAGGGTATCGCCTGGTGCCGCTGGTCGACGCCCGCCAGGGCGGCGAGCTGATGAACCGCATCAAGGGGGTGCGCAAGAAGCTGTCGCAGTCCATGGGCTTTCTGGTGCCGCCGGTACATATTCGCGACAACCTGGAGTTGGCGCCCACCCGCTATCGGCTGACGCTGTTCGGCGTGGTGGCCGCCGAGGGCGAGGTCCATCCCGACCGCGAACTGGCCATCGACCCCGGCGGCGTCAGCTCGCGGCTGCAGGGTACCGAAACCCGGGATCCGGCCTTCGGCATGCCGGCGGTCTGGGTGGAGCCCAGTGTTCGCGAGCACGCACAGACACTGGGCTACACCGTGGCCGATGCGTCCACGGTGATCGCCACGCATCTGAGCCATGTGCTCAAGCAGCGCGCACACGAATTGCTGGGTCATCAGGAAGTGCAGCAGCTGCTGGACGTGCTCGCCAGGAGTGCGCCCAAGCTGGTCGAGGATCTGACGCCCAAGACGCTGCCGCTGGCCGTGGTGGTGCGCGTGATGCAGCGCCTGCTGGCCGAGAAGGTGCCGGTGCGCAACGTGCGTGCCATCTGCGAAACCCTGGTCGAGCACGGCGCGCGTACGCAGGATCCTGATGAGCTGTTGGCCGAGGTGCGGCAGACGCTGGGGCGACAGATCGTTCAGGAGATCAACGGGCTGGGCGAGCAGATGTCGGTCATGACGCTGGCGCCGGAGCTGGAACAGCTTTTGCAGGATGTGGTGCAGCAGGGTGATTCCGGGGTCGTGGAGCCCGGACTGGCGGAAAAGCTGCAGGAAGCGCTGCAGTCGAGCACCCGACAGCAGGAGGCCAGGGGAGAACCCGCCATCCTGCTGGTACCGCCAAGAATTCGCAACATGCTGTCACGTTTCGCCCGACAGGCCGTACCGGGCCTGCACGTGCTCTCGCACGGCGAGATTCCAGAAGACAAGCAGCTGCGGCTGATCGGTCAGGTTTCGCGTTGATGCCAGGCCGGGGCCGTCTGAACAAGTGCAGCAGGAGAGACAGGACGCCATGAAGATCAAGCGCTACGTTGCCGACGATATGCGACAGGCACTCAAGCTGGTGCGCGACGAGCAGGGACCCGATGCGGTCATTCTCTCGACCCGGCATCTTGATGAAGGCCTGGAGCTGATTGCCGCGGTGGACTACGACGAGACTCTGGTCGAGTACGCCATGGGCCGCGGCGCCGGCCGCGGAAACGAAAAGCGCCGCCAGACGCGGGACACCTGGCAGTACGAGCCGCCGGGTCAGGATGCGCCTGAGCCCGACCCGTCGGCGCCGGATCAGGTCAGCCTCAGCTCCGAGCTGGCAGTCGAGGACGCGCCGCAGGATGTCGTCGAACTGTCTGGCCAGGCGCAATCGCGGGCCGCTGCCGGCGACGGCGCCGCGGCTCCCGGCGCGGCGCCGCGGCAGCAGAATGCGGCTGCTGACGCGGTACCGGCTGCCGCCGTGTCGGAATCTTCACTGGTGGGCATGCGGCGTGAGATCAACGTGCTCAAGCGCATGCTCGAGACTCAGATTTCCAGCCTTGCCTGGAACGACATGTCGCGTAGGAACCCGCTGCGCGCCGCGGTGCTGCGCGATCTGATCCGCATGGGCCTGGCGCCGGATCTGGCCCAGGACCTGGCCAGCAAGGCGCCGGTCAGGGAAGGTGACAGCGCGGCCACCTGGCGCGGCGCCCTGGGCCTGCTGGCGCGGCGCATGAAATTCTTTGAAACCGACCCGCTGGCCGCCGGCGGGGTAGTGGCTCTGGTCGGACCCACGGGGGTGGGCAAGACCACCACCATTGCCAAGCTGGCCGCCCGCTACGCGCTCAAGAACGGGCTCGAAAAGATGGCACTGATCAGCGCCGATGACTATCGCATCGGCGCCCAGGAACAGCTGTTCATTTACGGCCGGCAGCTCAACGTGCCGGTCTATGTTGCCCGCAACGCCGACGAGCTGCGGCAGCGCGTCGAGCGGCTCTCGCATGCCGATCTGATCATGGTGGATACCGCCGGGGTCAGTCAGCGTGATACCCGCCTGGTGCGGGCGCTGGAGTCGCTGCAAATGGAAGGCCGGCCGGTTTCCTCCTACCTGGTGCTGGCCGCCAATGCGCAGATGGAATCGATTGACGAAGCGGTGGCCGCGTTTTCGCGCATGCCGCTGGCCGGCGGCATCGTCACCAAGATCGACGAGGCGGCCAGCCTGGGCGGCATGCTGTCGGTACTGGCGCGTTACAGGCTGCCGGTGGCCTGGTCGGCCGACGGCCAGGAAGTGCCCGAGAATCTGCGGCGGGCGAGTGCCCGCCATCTGATCAGCCAGGCTGTCAGCCTGATGAAAAAATCGCGTGCCGGCCGTGAAGATCACGCCCTGGCGCGCCACATTGCCGAAGCGAGGTATGCCAATGCTTGAAGGGGGAAGAAATCAGGCGGCCGGGCTGGAAGGGGTGAGCGCGAAAGGCTCGCGTCAGCCGGTTCAGGTCATCGCCGTGGCGTCCGGCAAGGGTGGAGTGGGCAAGACCAATGTGTCGGTCAACCTGGCTGCCGCCCAGGCGCGGCGTGGCCGCAAGGTGTGGCTTCTGGACGCCGATCTGGGGCTGGCCAATATCGATGTCCTGCTGGGCCTGAGTCCGCGGCGCAACCTTTCGCATGTGCTTGCGGGGGAATGCGATCTCGAAGACATCATCGTCGACGGGCCAGCCGGCATCCGCATCATTCCCGCCGCCTCGGGGGTGCAGGACATGACAACCCTGCCGCCGGAGGCCTGCGGCGGTCTGATCAGCGCCTTTTCCGAGGTCACCGGCAGCGCCGACCTGCTGATTGTCGATACCGCCGCCGGCATCAGCTCGGCGGTCACGCTGTTCGCCCGCGCCGCGCATCAGGCATTGATCGTGGTCTGTGACGAACCGGCTTCCCTGACCGACGCCTACGCGTTGATCAAGGTGCTCTCCCGCGATTACGGCATCGAGCGCGCCCAGGTGCTGTCCAACATGGTCCGCAGCGCCGCTGAAGGACGCGCGCTCTACCGCAAGCTGGCGCGCGTGGCCGATCGTTACCTCGACATCACGCTGCACTACGCCGGGCACGTCCCGCACGATGACTTCCTGCGTCGGGCACTGCAGCAACAGCAGCCCGTAGTCACGGCTTTTCCGGGCTGCCGCGCCACCGAGGCATTCAAGAATCTGGCCGAACAGGCCGATACATGGGGTGTGCCATCGGGTGCCGGCGGCCATCTCGAGTTCTTTCTTGAGCGCGTGGTGGGTGCCGAGCCCGGGCAGGCGGAGGCCGCGCGATGAACGCCACGGCCGAGTATGAAGCAGTGCGCAGCCTCTCCAGCGAGGACCTGGTGGAGCAGTATGCCGATCTGGTCCGGCGGATTGCCTATCACCTGGCCGGCCGTCTGCCGGCCAGCGTCGAAGTGGCCGATCTCATTCAGGCCGGGATGCTCGGCCTGATCGAGGCTGCCGGCCGTTACACCGGCAGCCGGGGCGCGCGTTTCGAGACCTATGCCGGCATCCGGATTCGCGGCGCCATGCTCGATGAGCTGCGCAAGACCGACTGGACGCCGCGCTCGGTACACCGCCGGGTGCGCGAGATGGTCGAGGCCATCCGGCAGCTGGAAATTCGCCTGGGTCGGCGCCCGCGCGATATCGATATTGCCGCGCAGATGGGCGTCAGCCTGGACGAGTACCACGACATTGCCCGTGAGGCGGTTTTCTGCCGGATGCTGAGCACCGAGGACCTCTCGCCGGTCGACAGTGATTCGGGGGTGGTGGCCGACAAGACGCAATCACCCGAGGGTGAGCTGCAGGAGGACGCCGCGCAGGCGGCCCTGACCGAGGCGATCGCAGCGCTGCCGGCAAGGGAACAACTGGTGATGAACATGTATTACGACGACGAGCTCAACCTCAAGGAAATCGGCGCAGTGCTGGAGGTGAGCGAGTCGCGCGTCTGTCAGCTGCATGGCCAGGCGCTGGCCAGGCTCAGGGCGCGCTTGTCGGACTGACGGATAAACGACACAGCAACGGAGACGCTACGTTGGACAAGAACATGCAAATTCTGGTCGTGGACGATTTTTCCACGATGCGGAGAATCGTCAAGAATCAGTTGCGCGAGCTCGGTTTCGGCAACGTCACCGAAGCCGATGACGGGCGCACGGCCCTGCAGGTGCTCAAATCCAGGCGCATTGATTTTGTGGTTACCGACTGGAACATGCCGGATGTGAGCGGGCTGGAGCTGCTCAAGGCCATTCGCGCCGACGACGCGCTCAAAGCGCTGCCGGTGTTGATGGTCACGGCTGAAGCCAACCGCAGCCAGATCATCGAGGCCGCCGAGGCCGGCGTGAACGGCTATGTGGTCAAGCCGTTTGCCGCCGAAACCCTCAAGGACAAGATTCAGCGCGTGTTCGAGCGCCTGGGGGCGTCGACATGAACAGCGGCAGCGACGATCGCAGACCGGCGGATTATCTGCCCACCATCGAGGCGCTGGCCGCGGCCGCGCGCGGTAACGACGAGGCCATTTTCTACGCCAGCCTGGACGAGCTGACCGCCATGCGCGAGACCAGCCTGTTCCAGGATATCGGGCGGCTGACGCGCCAGTTGCACGAAGCCCTCAACAGCTTTCAGGTCGACGCGCGCGTGGAGACGCTGGCCAGCGAGGAAATACCCGACGCTCAAAGCCGGCTCGATGAAGTGATTCACATGACCGAAGCGTCGGCTCACAAGACCATGGACCTGATCGAGGAGACCATGCCGCTGGCCGAACGTCTGACCGAGGACAGCACGCGCCTGGTGGGCGACTGGCAGCGCTTTCGCGCCCGCGAGATGGCCGCCGACGAATTTCGCAGCCTGGTACGCGAGACCGAGGAGTTTCTCGACAGCTCCGGCCACACCTCCGGTGAGATTCGCAAGCGGCTTTCACAGATGCTGATGGCCCAGGATTTTCAGGACCTGTCGGGGCAGGCCATTCGCAAGGTCATCGAGCTGGTCAAGGAAGTCGAGAGCACGCTCGTCAACATGATTCGTCTGTCGGGCAGGCAGTCCGGCGAAACGGGGGCGACGGCAGACCAGTCCGGCAGAAAGCACGAGGAAGAAGACCGGGTGACCAGCCAGGACGAAGTGGATGACGTTCTCTCGAGCCTGGGCTTCTAGCAGGTGAGATCATGAGCTTTCAGTTCGACGACAGTATTCGCGACGACTATCTCAACGAGGCCGGGGAACTGGTCGAGCAGTTGGGTGAGCAGCTCGTCGAACTGGAGCGGCGGCCGCGCGACAAGGCGCTGCTCGATACCGTTTTTCGCGCCTTTCATACCGTCAAGGGGGGTGCCGGCTTTCTCGATATCGAACCACTGGTGACCCTGTGTCATTGTGCCGAGGAAGTGTTCGATGCGCTCAGACGTCAGGAGCTGGAAATGCGCACCGAGATCATGGATTCGGTGCTGCACTCGCTCGATGAGGTGGTGGCCATGCTGGCGGCCATGCGCGACGGTCAGGAACCGGCCCCGGCGCCGCCCGCACTGCTTGATCAGCTGCGCGGGTTCGTGCACGAAAAAGCAGCCACTGCAACAACAGCGCCCCGCGCGCAGGATGATCGCAGCGGCGACATTACCGACGATGAGTTCGAGGCCATGCTGGCCCAGGCAGGCGCGGCCGCCGAACCGCCTCCGGCGGCGCAGGGCGAGACGGCTGCGGGCTTGCCGGAATCGGCACAGTCGAGCGCGGACGCGTCGCCGAGCGACGATATCACCGACGAGGAATTCGAAGCCCTGCTCGACGAGTTGCACGGTGAAGCCGCCCCCGGCGGCGATGATGCAGCCGATACCGGCGAGGTGGAGCTCGGCAGCGCGCCCGAGGATGCTGACGGGTCTGATGAAATCACCGAAGAGGAGTTCGAGGCGATTCTCGATCAGGTGGCCCGCGAGTCCGGCGGCACCGACTCGGCGGCGAGTATGCCGCAGGCGCAGGGCGCCGAATCGCCCGAGCCTGCGAGCGCTGCGGAAGACCCGGCAAGCCCACCGGCAGCGGCCCCAACGGCCCAGCGATCGGCGCCGCCGGCCGAGGCCGCGCCTGCCCGGTCGGCCGCGCCTGCGCCGGTGGAGTCGACCGTTCGGGTGGATGTCGCCCGGCTGGATCGCGTCATGAACCTGGTCGGTGAGCTGGTGCTGGTGCGCAACCGGCTCAGCAATCTGGGCGAGCAGCTCAAGCATGAAGAACTGCAGAGCACGGTGGCCAACCTCGATCTGGTGACCTCCGATCTGCAGATGGGGGTGATGCAAACGCGCATGCAGCCGATTCGCAAGGTGTTTTCGCGCTTTCCGCGCCTGGCGCGGGATATGGCCCGGTCGCTCGACAAGGAAATCGAGCTGACCCTGCACGGCGAGGATACCGATCTGGACAAGAATCTGGTGGAAGCGCTCGCCGATCCGCTGGTCCATCTGGTGCGCAACGCCATGGATCACGGCATCGAAACGCCGGAGGTTCGCGCGGCTGCCGGCAAGCCGCGCACCGGTCGGGTCGAGCTCAGTGCCGAACAGGAGGGCGATCACATTGTCATTCGCATCAGTGACGATGGCGCGGGCATCGACGCCGAGGGGCTGCGCGACAAGGCCGTCAGCCGTGGCTTGATCACCGCCGAGGCGGCCGCAAGGCTGAACCGTCGCGAGTGTCTCGATCTGATGATGTTGCCGGGGCTGTCCAGCCGCGAGGAAGTCTCCAATATTTCCGGCCGTGGCGTCGGCATGGACGTGGTCAAGACCCGCATCAGTGAACTCAACGGCAACGTCGAGATCGAGTCCGAGCGTGGAAAGGGTTCCACCTTCAAGGTTCAGGTGCCGCTGACCCTGGCCATTCTGCCGGCGCTGATGGTGCGGCTGCGTCAGCGTCGCTTCGCTTTTCCCCTGTCGCATGTGGTCGAGGTGTTCTTTCTCGATCCCGGGGCGGTGCGTCAGGTCGAAGGGCGCGATGTCATCATGGTGCGGGGCAAGCCGCTGCCGCTGGTTTTTCTTGGTGATTTCATGGAGCTGGCCGACGACGGCCCGGCGAGCGAGCGCGGTTACGTGGTGGTGCTGCAGGTCGGCAGCGACAAGATCGGCTATGTCACCGACGAGGTGCTGGGCCAGGAAGAGGTTGTCATCAAGCCGCTTGGCGCGCTGCTGCACGGGCTGCCGGGCTTTGCCGGTGCCACCATTACCGGCGATGGCCATATTGCCCTGATCATCGACATCAACGGCTTGATGAAGCGCTTTGCCCCCGGGGAGGCCTGAATGGATATTCTCAGTGCAATCGGTCTGTTTCTGGCGCTGGTGGCAATTGTTGGAGGTTCGATCCTCAAGGGCAGCGGGCTGGCGGCGCTGTGGTCGGCCGCGGCTTTCGTGATCGTGATTGTCGGCACCGTTGCCGCCACCCTGCTGCAGACACCGATGGACGTGATGAAGCGCGCGCTCGGCATCGTTGTCTGGGTGCTGCGCCCGCCGTCGGTCGAGTCCGAACCGATGCTGGAAAAGATTCTCGAGTGGAGCCAGACCGCTCGCAAGGAAGGGCTGCTCGGGCTCGAGCCCAGCGTCGAGCTGGAGACCGATCCTTTTATCAGCAAGGCGCTGCAGCTGGTGGTTGACGGCAGCGAACCGGAAACGATCCGCAGCATCATGGATGTCGATATCGGCACCCGGGAAGACGCCGACACCCGCGCCGCCAGGGTCTTCGAGGCAATGGGCATCTATGCGCCCACGCTCGGCATCATTGGCGCGGTGATGGGGCTGATTGCAGTCATGCAGAACCTTGCCGATCCTTCCAAGCTGGGTTCGGGCATTGCCGTGGCGTTTGTGGCCACCATTTACGGCATCGGCTCGGCCAATCTGTTCTTCCTGCCGGTGGCCGGCAAGCTCAAGGGCCTGATCGGCCGCCAGACTCAGCTGCGCGAGATGATCGTCGAAGGCGTGATTTCCATTGCCGAGGGGGAGAACCCGCGCAATATCGAGACCAAGCTCAAGGGCTTTGTCCAGTAAGGGGGGCATGCATGGCGCGCAAGAACAGGAAGGAAGACCACCTCAATCACGAAGCCTGGGCGATTCCCTATGCCGACCTGATGACGCTGCTGCTGGCTTTTTTCGTTGTGATGTATGCCATTTCCTCGGTCAACGAAGGCAAGTATCGAGTGCTTTCCGAGTCGCTGGTGGCCGCCTTCAGCGGGGCGCCCAAGAGCATGAAGCCGATTCAGCTGGGTGAAAACAAGGCCACCACTGCCGGCGAGGGGCGCCTGAACGTCGAGCCGCGCAGTATCACCGACCCCGGCATCCTGCAGATGCCCATGGAGTCGATGCAGACACAGCCCAATGCGCCAACCACGGCCTCTGAGCTGGATACCCGTGCGCGCGAGCTCGAGGCGCGCCTGAACGTGATGGCCGACGAGATACGCCAGGCGCTCAGCGACCTGATCGAGATGGATCTGGTGCGCGTTCGTCAGACGCCTTTCTGGCTCGAAGTGGAGGTCAAGACCGACATCCTGTTTCCGACCGGTGTTGCACAGATTTCCGAATCGGCCCGGCCGACGCTACGGCGCCTGGGCGGTATTCTCGAGCCTTTTTCCAATCCGGTTCGTGTGGAAGGACATACCGACAACGTGCCGATCAAGACCAGTCGGTTTCCCTCCAACTGGGAGTTGTCAGCGGCGCGCGCAGCCAGCGTGGTTCGACTGCTGCAGAGTACCGGCATCGAGCCGATCCGCCTGGCGGCCATCGGCCTGGGTGAGCATCGTCCGGCCGGCGACAACGCCACCGAAGAGGGCCGCAACCGAAACCGCCGGGTCGTGATCGTGGTTCTCGCCGACGATCAGCTCCCGGAGCAGTTCGCCCAGGACAGTGATTCAGGCGAGCCGACGCAATCGCAAGACCAGGGCGCCGAAAGTTCCGGCGCGGAGAGTGCATTATGAAAACCTGGGCAGTCGCCAACCAGAAAGGCGGCGTGGGCAAGACGACAACGACGGTCAGCCTGGCCGGCTGGCTGATCAAGGCCGGGCATTCGGTACTGGTCGCCGATCTGGATCCGCATGCCTCGCTGACCGGGTACTTCGGTTTTGACCCCGAGGCCCTGGAATGGAGCATCTATGATCTGTTTTCCGGCGACGACAGCCCCGCCGTTGAGCGCCTGATCCTCGAGACTTCGCAGCAGGGGCTCAGCCTGTTGCCGGCCGCTCCTGCCATGGCGACGCTCGACCGCCAGCTGGGTACCCGCCAGGGGCAAGGGCTGGTACTGGCCACGGCACTGAAGGGGCTGCGCGATCGTTTTGACTGCGTGCTGCTCGATTGTCCGCCGACGCTGGGCGTGCTGATGATCAACGCCCTGGCGGCTGCGGGTCTGGTGATCGTGCCGACGCAAACGGAATATCTCGCGCTCAATGGCCTCGATCGAATGCAGCGCACGCTGAAAATGGTCAACAAGGCACGCCCTGAGCCGCTGCCGCACATTGTCGTTCCCACCATTTTTGATCGGCGCACGCGCGCGTCCATTCAGGTGCTGCGCCAGCTGCGCGAGGAATATGCAAGCCATCTGTGGGGCGAAGCCATTCCGGTCGATACCCAGTTTCGCGAGGCCAGCAAGGCCGGCGTGCCACTGCCGCAGATGGATGCGAACAGTCGCGGTGCACAGGCGTTTCGGCGGCTGTTGCGCCATATCGAGCGGCTGGATGCGCGCGCCGATGACGGCGTCGGAATGCGGAGGACGGGATGAGCGACCGTGGTTCCAGGCGTCATCTGGTCGCCTCCTCGCAGGCGGTGCAGGACTATCTCGATCAGTTGTTCGGGCAGGTGCGCGAGCGTGGCGGGCAGGACGATTCCGACGCGCCGGCCGCCGCAGAACGGCCGGATTCGCCGACGCCCGGAGCGCGGGGTTCGCAGGCATCGGGTCCGGGTGCGGCCCGGCCGGAGAAGGCCCGGCCCGCGCCAGCGGAGAACGGCAATCACGACGCGCTGGATGCGCTCGATGAGCCGGACGATGATCTGGCGGGGCTGGACGACGGACGCACCTTTTATCTTTTCGAGGTGGCCGGACTGACGCTGGCCATTCCGCAGGCGCGTTTTGAAAGTGAAATCGCGGTGCCCGAGATCATGACCCCACCGCTGGGGCATGACTGGCGCCGGATCGCCGAAACGCCCTCTGGGCCGCTGATCGTGGTCGATACCGCCGCTTTGATTCTTGATCAGCATGACCGCGGTTTTCCCGACGATCGGGTCACGCATCTGATCGTGCTCGACAGCGGCAACTGGGCACTGGCGGCTCATGGTCCGGGCGTGCGCGAGCCCATTGCCCTGGATCAGGTTCACTGGCGCAGCACGTCCGGCCGGCGCCCCTGGCTGGCGGGTACGCATTCGGCCCGCGGCTGTGCGCTGCTCGATCTCGACGAGATCGGCCGCATGGCGCTTTGAGAACGGCGCGGCGACTGCAGCAACAGGAGATGGAAACATCATGAGCATCAATATCGAACAATTGCGGGCGGCACAGACCGAGGGCGCGGGAACGGATCGTGCCCACTGGGACGAGTGGCTGCAGTTCTCGCTGGGACAACAGCAATACGGTCTCAACGTGCTGCAGATACGCGAGATCATCTGCGCCACTGAAATCACGCCGGTGCCGGGGGCGCCACGGCATGTGCTGGGCATCATCAACGTGCGCGGTTCGATCATCACGGTTGTGGACACTCGCCAGCGGTTGGCGCTGCCGCTGCGCGAGATGCGTGACAGCGACTGGATTCTGGTGATGGATGTCGACGGACAATCGATCGGTTTGCTGGTGGATGAGGTATCCGAGGTCATCGATGTGGACCCGCGCCGGATCGAGTCGATGCATACCAATGACTCCGCCACCGACGCGCGCCACGTCAACGGCGTGCTGTCTCATCAAGACGGCATGCTGGTGCTGCTCGATGCCGCCAGTGTGGTGGGCCTGAAGGACGGTGTCTCCGGTGCGCGCCGTGGTTGAGCGACTGCGACGGCTGCAGCCGCTGCATCCCGCCCGCCCGGTCAAGCGGCGACAGCAGCCGCCGGGCGGGGAGCATCAGGATGACGACCGGCACGACAATGAAACCGGCAGTCAATCCGAAGTGGATGAGCGCGATGACCGTCAGCCGCCGGAGCCACCGCAAACCGATGATGATGCCCCCATCGGTGGCCGCAAGGGCGGGCAGGTGGATGAATACGCCGCGCCTGCCAACCCCGGGTAATATTAACCGGGGTTGGCGCCGGCTCAATAAGACGACTCTTCGGCCGTTGGCATGGCAATCACGGCTGCCGGGTCGTGCTCCGGCTCGTTGGCTGCCCACTGCCTGATCGAGGGCATGGTCGGGTCCGGGCGGCCGATGAAGAATCCCTGAGCAGAATCCACGCCAAGCTCTTCGAGCCACCTGAGCGTTTCCAGATCTTCGACGAACTCGGCCACCGTGTTCTTGCCCAGCCGTCGTGAGATGTCAGCCATGGAGCGCACCAGCTTGCGGTCGATATGGTCATTGGTCAGGTTGGCGATGAAGCTGCCGTCGATCTTGACGGTGTCGACCGGAAACTGCTTGAGGTGAGCGTAGCTGTTGAAGCCGGCGCCGAAGTCGTCGAGCGCGAAGCGACAGCCCAGGTCGCGCAGTTGCTGCACCATCTTGCGCGTCTCTTCCAGATTGCCGATGGCAGCGGTCTCGGTGATTTCAAAGGTGATTCTCGAGGGGTCGCCCTTGATCTGTTCGAGCTTGCGCTTGAAGAAGGGAACCAGGCTGGCGTCGTTGAATGCCTTGCCCGAGAGGTTGACGTTGAGGCGAATCGGCTCGCTCGAGCCCGCCAGCACCTGCAGCGCCTGCGAGACCACCCAGCGGTCGATGTCGTGAATCAGGCCGGTTTCCTCAGCCACGGTAATGAACTCCGCCGGCGCCATCAGGCGGCCGTCTTCGCCGAGCATGCGCAGCAGCACTTCATATTGTTCAATGCGCCCGGTGCGGATATCGAGCACCGGCTGGAAGACCAGCCGGAAGCGTTCTTCGCTGAGCGCTTCGCGAATCATCGGTACCCAGTGCAGTGCGCGCCGCTCGCTGACCAGCGCACGATCCTGCTCGTTATAGACATGCACGGCGTTGCCGTGCTGGCTCTTGGCCACGAAGCAGGCCTGGTAGGCGTGAGTCAGGGCTTCGTCGGGAAGGGTATCGTGCGCCGGCGACAGCATGGCAATGCCGATACTGGCCGTGAGCGGGTAGAAGTGCGCGGTATCCAGAAAGCGGGCCTCGGTCAGCCGCTTGCGCAGTTTTTCGCCGGTGTCGATCGCCTGTGCCTGGCTGCAGTCGCGAAGCAGAACGGCAAACTCGTCGGAGCCGGAGCGCGCGACCACATCCTGGCTGTTGGCAACTTCGCGAATGACGCGCGCAATGCGATTGAGCAGTCGGTCACCGGCCTGATGGCCCTCGTAGGTATTGACGATCTTGAAGCGGCCGATATCGATGTAGAGCAGCGCGGTCTCTCCGCCCTGGTCGGGTTGAATGGCCTTGAGCTGCTGCTCGAGATAGGGGCGGTTGAACAGGCCGGTCAGTTCGTCGTGATGGGTCCGATACTTGAGCCGGGCGTTGGTGATGCGATGTTCGGTCCGAGCCAGCTCGAGATGACGTTCGAGCTTTTTCCGGGAGCGTCCCAGACGCTGCAGACGCGCAGCGGTGCGCAGCCGCATGCACAGTTCGCGCGGCCGCAGCGGCTTGATGATCACGTCGGCTGCGGCATCCAGCCGGGCTTCGTCGAGCCGGGCTTCGTCGAGCAGCAGCAGCAGGGGAATGGCCGCGCCGGCCGGCAGCGCATGCAGGTTTTCGGCAAACACCTGTGCCGGCAGATCGGGTGTGGCCAGGTCAAACACGCAAACGCAGGTCTTGCGGCGCAGTTCATCGGCCTGCGATTCGACGTGGCGCAGCGCGTCGATGGCGTGGTCGAAGGAGGTTATCGCCAGCCTGCGCCCGCTGGGGTCGATACAGTCTTCAAAGGGTGCGCCGGCGTTGGCGTCGGGTGATACCAGCAGAACCTGTGTGCCCGGTTGCCTGTTTGCTTTGGCGCTCATCCTTACCCCCGAATCGGTATCGTTTGCCGTGCTCTGACCTCATGCGTGGCCTGGGCGTCCGCGCCCGAGGCTGGCCCTGGCGCGAATGCAGTGCCCGCTTTCAAGGCACAGCGGCAGGCCACGGAGAAACTTTAGCGATATCGGCGGCGCTTGTTGCCGGCTTGCGGCGGCCATCATGGCGTCTGCCGGAAAGCGTGATGTGCATCACCTCTACAGCGCTGTCCGTGCTGGCCTGGCGCGATCCTTGCAGGTGGGTTTGCCAGTGGCCGCCGGCGGTTAAAGCTCAGGCGCCGGCGGCCGCTATCAAGACTGGAAGGCCGCCGCCGGCGGCGCCCGATCAGGGCCCTGTACTGCCGTCTGGCCGCACAGGGCTTTCGGGCAGGACACCATCGAGAATCAAGGAAGGGCTCCATGTTCAGGAATCTGACGATCAAACTCAAGCTGATGCTGCTGGTGGGCATGCTTTTGACGATGCTGTTGCTCGGGGCCGCCATCGGTCTGGGCAGCATGAGCTGGATTGACGGCCAGCTCGAAGTGGTTTACAGGGAAAACACCGTTCCGACCCAGCAACTCAGCCAGATGCGCACGCGGCTGGTTGAAAATCGCATGCGCATTTCCGAGGCACTGCTCACGCCGGACGCCGGGTTCGTACGCGATCAGGTGGCCGCCATTCGTCAGAACATGGAGCGGATCGACGCGGCCTGGGATCGCTTCATGGAGCAGGATCTGACCGCGGAAGAGACGCAAACTGCAGACGCCTTCGCTGCCAGTTGGGAGGCCCTGGTCGATGGCCTGGGTGACGTTCTGGCGGTGCTCGACGATGATGACGCGGCGACCGCAGAGATGATGTTCCTGATGCAGCTCAGGCCGCTGTTCGAGCCGGCGCTGCAGGAGCTCGAGGCAATGGTCGATCTGCAGATCGACATGGCCGAGAGCGTGGTCGAGGACGTGCAGGCGCGTTACGGGTGGATTCGCAATCTGGTCATCGCCGCGATTGTCGTCGCCTTCATCCTGGCGCTGCTGCAGGCCTTCTGGCTGATTCGGCGAATTACCCATCAGCTGCAGACGGCGATCGATACCGCTGACCGCCTGGCCGACGGTGATCTGGTTCACTCCATTGAAACCGAAAGCAACGATGAGATCGGACAGCTGCTCCGGGCGATGCAGCGAATGGCCGGCAAGCTGTCGCAGATCGTCACCGAGGTCAACGGCGCTTCCGGGTCTCTGGCTTCGGCCTCCGAGGAGGTTTCCGCCACCGCTCAGAGCCTGAGCCAGGGCTCGAGCGAACAGGCCTCGAATGTGGAACAGACCACCTCGTCGGTCGAACAGATGTCGGCTTCGATCGAGCAGAACAACGAAAATGCCCGCATCACCAATGAAATGTCTTCCAAGGCCGCGGCCGAGGCAGCCGAAGGCGGTGAGGCCGTTGGTAAAACCGTTGAGGCAATGAAGGAGATCGCCGAGAAGATCTCCATCATCGACGAGATTGCCTACCAGACCAACCTGTTGGCGCTCAACGCCGCCATCGAGGCGGCGCGCGCCGGTGAACACGGCAAGGGTTTTGCCGTGGTCGCCGCCGAGGTGCGCAAGCTGGCCGAGCGCAGTCAGGTGGCGGCACAGGAAATCGGCGAGGTCGCGCAGGGTTCGGTGGGTCTGGCCGAGCAGGCAGGTCAGCTGCTCGAGGCCATGGTGCCCTCGATTCAGAAAACCGCCGAGCTGGTGCAGGAAATCTCGGCGGCGAGTTCCGAGCAGGCCGCCGGGGCATCGCAGATCACCGATGCCATGGAACAGCTCAACGCCACGACGCAGCAATCGGCGTCGTCATCCGAGGAGCTGGCTTCGACGTCGGAGGAGATGAGCAGCCAGGCCCAGCAACTCCAGCAGCTGATGGCCTATTTCAGCGTCAACGGGGCCCGAACCGCAGAGCTCCAGCACCAGGACCTGCCGCCGGCGGCGTCGAGCCGGGGCGGGCCTGCGGCGATGGAGTCCGCGCGCGCGAGCGATCAGCAGGCTTTCGACCCGGCCGTCGCGATGGCGGCAGCCCCGGATGACGAAGCCGAGTTCGTACGCTTTTGAACCGACCTGTGGTGAGCGATATGTCTGCAAGTTCCGCACTGGTTGCAACCGGACAGGGCGGTCAGGGGGCTCAGGAGCAGAATCAGTACCTGACGTTTCGCCTGGGCGATGAGATGTATGCCTTCGGCATTCTCAACGTGCGCGAGATTCTGGAGTACAAACGGCCAACGCGCGTTCCGATGATGCCTGATTTCATCGAGGGCGTGATCGGGCTGCGCGGCGAAGTCGTTCCGGTCGTCAACCTGGCCTGCCGATTCGGTTTGCCGGCGACCGGGGTCACGCGGCTGAGCTGCGTTGTCGTGATCGAGATCCGCTCCGACACCTTGTGCCAGGACATTGGTGTGCTGGTCGACAGCGTCTCCGAGGTGGTTGATATCTCGCCGCAGAGCGTGCGGCCGGCGCCGGAATTCGGCAAGCGGATCGGCGCCGATTTCGTGCGCGGCATGGGCAAGGTCAATGACGAGTTCGTGATTCTGCTGGCCGAAGATCGCGTGCTGTCGATGGATGAGCTCAGTCAGGTCAGCAGGGCACGGGAGATCGGTGAGGAAATGCGCGCCGGTGATGCTGTGCCCGGGCGCTGATGGACATCAATGGTTGTCAACCGACAGACATGCGGATGGGACAGTGAGAGCGCAAGGGTCGACAGGGCTGGCCGTCCCCGCGGGGTTCGGCGCGCCGCCCATCAGCGAAGCGGAGTTCGATCTGTTTCGCAAGCTGATGCGCGAGGCGGCCGGCATTCATCTTTCGCCGGGCAAGCAAGCGCTGGTGGTCGGACGCCTGAGCCGGCGGCTGCGCGAGCTCGGTCACCGGAGTTTCAGCGAGTATTTCGACTGGCTCAGCCGCCCTTCGGCCGACCCGGCGGCGCGCGCCGAGCGCCAGCTGGCCATTGACCTGCTGACCACCAACGAAACCTATTTCTTTCGTGAACCCCGGCATTTCGATCTCATCCGGGATCGGATCATTCCTTCCTGGCGCGGCCAGCGGGTGCGTTTGTGGAGTGCGGCGTGTTCCAGCGGCGAAGAGGCCTATACCCTGGGCATGCTGCTGGCTGTTCACGGCAGCTGCGAGTGGGAAATCCACGGTACCGATATCAGCACGCGCGTCATCGAGTCGGCGCGGCGTGGCATTTACCCGATGGCGCGCGCTGAGCGCATACCCGGGCGTTATCTCAAGGCCTGCTGCCTCAAGGGCGTGGGCTCACAGGCCGGTAATTTCCTGATCGATTCCGAAATCCGCCGCCGGACCCGGTTTGCGGTCGGCAATCTGCTCGATGACCAGTCTGCGCCGGGAACGTTCGACCTGATCATGCTGCGCAACGTGTTGATCTATTTCCATCCGGAGGTCAAACGGCAGGTGGCGCGCAACGTCGTGCGCCAGCTGCGTCCGGGCGGCTGGCTGATGGTCGGCCACGCCGAAAGCCTCAGCGGCCTGGTGTCGGGGCTCGAGACGGTCATGCCCTCGGTCTATCGTCGCGCGGGTCCGCCATGAGGCCGCCGCTGCAGGAGGATGCTGCCGAGCAGGTCACGCTCAAGCCCGGCGAGCTGCACTTCACGCGCGAGCCGGCCATCATTCGCACGCTGCTGGGATCGTGCATTGCCATCACGCTCTGGCATCCGCGTCGCCGGATCGGCGGCATGTGCCACTACCTGCTGACCGAACGCAGTCAATACGAGCGCGCCCGCCGCCATCCCGCGGGCTATTACGCGACCGATGCGGTGAGCTATTTTCTCAGCCAGGCGAAAGCCAACGGCTGCCGCCCCGGGGAATTCGAAGCCAAGCTGTTTGGTGGCGGCAACATGTTCGATGGCATTCAGGAGCGGCTGGGCTCGATCAACGTCGCCCGGGTCAATGCCGCCGAAGGGCGACGGCTGCTTGAGCACAGTGGTTTTGCCATCAAGGCGGCCGATGTTGGCGGCTCGCGCTATCGCAAGGTTCATTTCGATCTGTCCAGCGGTTTTGTCTGGGTACAGTACGGCGGCCGCAGGGCCGCATCACTCACTTTGGGGGACAACCGAAAATGACTCTCCACAACGGTGACCGGCCGGCTGCCGGCGGCCCCATCAAGGCCATGGTGGTGGACGACTCCGCGCTGGTGCGCAGGCTCGTGAGCGATGTGCTATCGGCTGATGACGGCATCGAAGTGATTGCCACGGCGCACGACCCGATTTTCGCGTTGCGCAAGATGCAAAAGGAATGGCCGGACGTGATCGTGCTCGATATCGAGATGCCACGCATGGACGGGCTGACATTTCTGCGCAAGCTCATGAAGGCCAGGCCCACGCCGGTGGTGATCTGCTCAACCTTGACGGTACAGGGGGCGGAAACCACGATGCAGGCGCTCAGTGCCGGTGCGGTCAGCATCATTGCCAAGCCCGCCAGTGGTTTGAGTGAGTTCTTCGACGGCGGCGCCAACGATGTCGTCGCCGCAGTCAAGGCCGCGGCCCAGGCGCGCCTGAAGAACCTCGGGCGAGGCCTGCCGGAGAAGACGGACTCGTCGTCCGCGCTGTCCGACCCGGGCCGACCGGCAGCGCTCAGCCAGACCACCCAACAGGTGGTGGCGATCGGCACCTCCACCGGTGGCACCCAGGCGCTGGAGCGCGTGCTGACCGCATTGCCGGCCGTCACGCCGGGAATCGTGATCGTGCAGCACATGCCCGAGAAGTTCACCGCGATGTTCGCCCAGCGGCTCGATTCGATCTGCCGCATCGAGGTTAGCGAGGCGCGACACGATGACCGCGTGGTCGCCGGCCGCGCACTGATTGCGCCGGGAGGACGACACATGGAGCTCGTCCGGCGCGGCGCGCACTATCATGTTCGACTCAATGACAGCGAGCCGGTCAACCGTCATCGCCCGTCGGTGGACGTGCTGTTCAACTCGGTGGCCCGCTACGCCGGGCGCAATGCCGCCGGCTTCATTCTCACCGGCATGGGCGACGATGGCGCCCGCGGCCTGCTGGCGATGGCAAAGGTCGGTGCGCACACGGTGGCTCAGGACGAGGAAAGTTGTATCGTCTTCGGCATGCCGCGCGCGGCCATTGAAATGGGCGCGGCCTCGCGCGTGCTTGCGCTCGATCAGATGGCGGCCGAAATCATGCGCAAAGTGGCCGTGGCTCACTCCTGAAGCCGCCGGGCCGTTAGAATGGCCGCTTCGATTTGCATTTGGAGTATCGGAGTCGATGGAACTGACCGCAATCAAGACCCTGCTGGACGACCTGGAGTGCCGTATCGAGGCGCTGAGGGGGTATCTTTGACTACGATGGCCAGAGAGAAAAGCTGGAAGAGGTTACCCGCGAGCTCGAGCAGCCTTCCGTATGGGATGATCCCGACCATGCCCAGAAGCTGAACAAGGAGTTCTCGGATCTTGACCGCTCGGTGAGCGCGCAGCGCAGCGTCATCGAAGGGATCAGCGACGCCGCAGAGCTGCTGGAGTTGGCGCTCGAAGAGAATGATCAGGACACGCTCGAGAGCGTGGCCGAAGATCTGCAGAGCATTGAAAGGCAGGTCGCCGAGCTGGAGTTTCGCCGCATGTTCTCCGGCGAAATGGATGACCGACCCTGCTTTATCGATATTCAGGCCGGCTCCGGGGGCACCGAGGCGCAGGATTGGGCGGGAATACTGCTGCGCATGTATCTCAAGTGGGCCGAGCACCGCGGCTGGAAAACCGAGCTGATCGAGGTCTCCGGCGGCGATGTGGCGGGCATCAAGAGCGCGACCGTGCGCGTGGAAGGCGACTATGCTTTTGGCTGGTGCCGGACCGAAACCGGCGTGCACCGGCTGGTACGCAAATCGCCCTTCGACTCGGGTCATCGGCGCCATACCTCGTTTGCCAGTGTGTTCGTCTCGCCCGAGATCGACGACTCCATCGAAGTCGATATCGATCCGTCGGATCTGCGGGTGGATGTCTACCGCGCCTCCGGTGCCGGCGGCCAGCACGTCAACCGGACCGAGTCGGCGGTGCGCATTACCCACGAGCCCAGCGGGATTGTCGTCCAGTGTCAGAACGATCGTTCGCAGCACAAGAACCGCGACCAGGCCATGAAGCAGCTGCGCGCCAAGATCTACGAAATGGAGCTGCAGAAACAGCGCGATCAGGCACAGGCAACGGAAGAAGAAAAGTCCGACATCGGCTGGGGCAGCCAGATCCGCAACTACGTGCTGGATCAGTCCCGCATCAAGGACCTGCGCACCAGCATCGAGCGCTCCGACACCCAGAAAGTGCTCGACGGCGACCTCGATGAATTCGCTGCCGCGTCACTGCAGGCGGGGCTGGAATGAAATCCTGTGCCGCAGATCAACACAGATAAAGAAATGCAATAGCGAAAGGGAAGAAAGGAAGAGCACGGTTGATTGGTCGCAATCGAGCCCCTGAAAGCTTGACTCGGTGTAGCGGGATCCAAGGAATGGATGTCCTTCCAATCTGAGTGTATCTGTGTTCATCTGTGGACAGTTTATTTTTGAGCGAGTACAGATGATTGACAAGGAACAAGAAAGCACGCCGGAAATGGACGAGAACCGGCTGATTGCCGAGCGACGCGAGAAGCTCCATGCGTTGCGCGAAACTGGCGAGGCATATCCCAATGATTTTCGCGCCAATGCCGACGCGGCCTCGCTGCTTGAGCGCTTTGCCGACGAGGCGCAGTGGGATCAGGCCGCGCTCGAAAAAAACGACGAGCGCTTCAGCCTGGCCGGGCGCATCGTCTCGCGTCGGATCATGGGCAAGGCCAGCTTTACCCATATCCAGGATGCCTCGGGTGCGCGCATTCAGCTGTACCTGCGCCGTGACGATCTGCCCGAAGGCGTGTATCAGGCGTTCAAGCAGTGGGATATTGGCGATATCGTTGGTGTGAGCGGGCGCATGATGCGCACGAAAACCGGCGAGCTTTCCATTCACGCCGATCAGCTCCGGCTGCTGACCAAATCACTCAGGCCGCTGCCGGAGAAGTGGCACGGCCTGACCGATCAGGAAATGCGCTACCGCCAGCGTTATGTCGACCTCATCGTCAATCCCGAGGTGCGCGAGACTTTCGTGCGCCGAACCCTGATCATTCGCGCCATTCGCCATTTTTTTGACGACCACGGTTTCCTCGAGGTCGAAACGCCGATGATGCATCACATCCCCGGCGGTGCCACCGCGCGGCCGTTCGTCACTCACCACAACGCGCTCGATATCGACCTGTACCTGCGCGTCGCCCCGGAGCTGCACCTCAAGCGTCTGCTCGTGGGCGGGCTGGAAAAGGTCTACGAAATCAACCGCAACTTCCGTAACGAAGGCGTTTCAACCCGGCACAATCCCGAGTTCACCATGCTCGAGTTCTACTGGGCGCACGCCGATTACAACGACATGATCCGGCTGACTCAGGAGTTGTTCAACGAGCTTGTGGCGGCGCTGCCGGGTGCGGTCGACGGCCAGATTGAATACCAGGGCCAAAAGATCGACTTCAGCGGAGACTTCGAGCGCATCACGGTCGCCGATGCCGTGATCGAACACTATGACGAGATTTCGGCGGCCGATGTCAAGAACGCCGGCGCACTGCGCGCCGTGTGCCGTAAACACGGCCTGCACGTCGAAGACGGCTGGGGCTGGGGGCGCCTGCTGATGGAGCTGTTCGAGCACCGTGTCGAGCACACGCTGATTCAGCCGACCTTCGTGACCCAGTACCCGATCGAGGTGTCGCCGCTGTCGCGGCGCAACGACGCCGACCCCGATTTTGCCGATCGCTTCGAGCTGGTCATTGCCGGGCGCGAGATTGCCAACGGGTTTTCGGAACTCAATGATCCCGAAGACCAGGCCGAGCGCTTTCACGCCCAGGTTGCCGCGCGTGACGCCGGCGATGCCGAGGCGATGCACTTTGATCACGACTACATCCGGGCGCTGGAATACGGCATGCCGCCGGCGGCCGGCGAGGGCATCGGCATCGACCGCCTGGTGATGCTGCTGACCGACTCGCCCTCGATCCGTGACGTGCTGCTGTTTCCCTACCTGCGGCCGGAAGCCTGAGCCGGCCCTGACGGGCCGAACGCGGCAGTGGAATGACCGTCAGCTGGCACTGGCCGGCTCATGCGCGCGCGGCGGTTGCCGCCGGCGCTGTACTGGTGGCCTTGGCCCGGTTGGGCTGCTGCCAGCGCTGGCGCCACTGACGAGCGCCTTCAGGGAAGCGCTGCTGGACGATTCGCCGCAGCTCCTGCGCCCGGCCGGGCTGGTCGAGGCTGTCTTCCAGAATCCTTGCGGCCTGCATCCAGGCATCGACGATGTGGCGGAACTTCTGATCGTCGGGCGGCAGGCTGATCAGCAGCCGGAAGGCCGTCTGGTGCTCGCCGCGTTCGTCCAGTTCCAGCGCCAGGCGATAGCGTGTTTCGCTGGCCCGCGGCATCCACTGGTTGAGGCGGTGGTGGTTGCGCTGCCACAGGTCGGTTGCCGCCGCTGTCTGCCGGGTGCGCACCAGACGCCGCATGCGGCGCTCGAGGTGGTTGAGAAACTCGGCCGGCCCGGCAGTTTTGGCCACGAGCTGATCGAACATGTCGTTGAGCTCGGGTTCGTCGGGATAGCGGGTCAGCGCCGCTCCCAGCGCCTGTCGTGCATCCCGGGTGCGCTTTTCCAGAAGCAGAATGCGCGCATCGGCGATCATCAGCGCCGGCTCATGGGTCTCGGGTTCGGGTCGGCGCGGCCGGTCGATGGGGGCAACGCCAGCAGCATAATCGAGCACCCGGCGGTGCGTGCGGGCGAGCATGCCCGTCCGGCTGCCCAGCGCCAGGGCCAGCAGCGCGCCTGCAAAGGCCGCCAAGCCGTCCAGCACTCTGGCGCCACTGCCGTCGAGCAGTCCGGCCAGCACAACCAGAACGAGCGCTGCCCCGGCGCTGGCCAGCGCCAACAAAGCACAGGGTGCGGCCACGCGTTCGAGCATGGGCCACAGCCGCGCCGGCTTGAGCGCTGCGGCCGGCGTGTCGCTGACCACTGCAGCCAGCACCGCGGCCGGCAGAAACGCCGCCATGCCCAGCCAGGCGAACACGACCAGTGGCGGGTAGGGCGTGAGAACTGCCAGGCACAACAGCAGTGCGCAGGGCAGCCCCGCCGGCAGCAGCCGGCTTCCGGATTCAATCGCTTCGAGGTGGAAAACGTCCGCCAGGCTCGGGCGTTCGAGCCGACCCTCACCGGCCCGCCGGGCCAGGACGAGCATGCCGTGGAATACCGCTGCTGCCGCAGGCAGGCTCAACAGCAGCCCGACAAGTGTGCCGGAGCTCAGCGCAGCGACGGCGGCAGCACCCATTGCCAGCAGCAGCGACGGCAGCGCCAGCGCCTGGCTCAGCGCAACAACAAAGGAGGGCTGCTCGTCTTGCTGAAGGCGCCCCTGCATGATCCGCTCGCACAGCGGGCAGTGAACATCATGGGGCAGTTGATCCGCGTAGGGTCTGCAGTCGCTGCACAGCGGCAGTTGGCAGGCGCTGCAGTACCAGCGAACTTCATGTTGCGGATGAAACCGGCACGACAGACCTGTTGGGTGCTTCATAGAGTGTCACTCCACTATCACCCCCTTTGAGTTTGCGAATCGGGTTTGCCGCAAGCCTACCAGCAAGTGGGCGCAAGGGAAAGCGCGGGTCGATGGACCAATGACATCAAGGCGGTACAATTCAGGCATGCGCTGTACGATCTGCCTGACAATGATCCTGATGAGCATCACCGGCCGCGCCGAAGAGCGCCTCGAGCTGGTCGAGTCACTCGACCTCGAGCGCTACCAGGGCCTGTGGTATGAAATTGCGCGCCTGCCCAATCGGTTCCAGTCCCGCTGTGTCCGCGATGTCAGCGCGCACTATCAGCTGACGTCGGGTGGCGAGGTGGCGGTGACCAATCGCTGCCGCAGCGAAGACGGGCAGTGGATCGAGGCCCAGGGCAGAGCACGCCCTGACCGCTCGGACGGGCGCCAAGCGGCGCTCGAGGTGCGGTTTGCGCCGCGCTGGCTTGCCTGGCTTCCTTTCGTCTGGGGTGAGTATCGCGTCATCGCGCTCGACGAAGACTATCGCCATGCCCTGGTAGGCAGCGACAATCGTGCCTATCTGTGGATCCTCGCGCGGGAACCAGAATTGTCCGCAGCGGTGTTCGAGCACCTGGTGGAGCAGGCGAGCCGGCAGGGTTTCGATATCGACCAGCTGGAGCGAACCCGCCACGGTGAGCCCTTGCAATGATCGAAGTGCTCGTCGTCGGCGCCGGCTGGAGCGGCCTGGTGGCAGCGGCGCGCCTGGCGGCCCGCGGGCGTTCCGTGGTGGTGGTGGAGAAATCCCGGGGAGCCGGCGGGCGCTGCGCCACCCGTCGCGAGCAGGGTTTTGTCTTCGATCACGGCGCCCAGTACCTGACCGTGCGCAGCGAAGCCTTCGAACGCCAGGTGCAGGCCTGGGCGCATTCGGGCCTGCTTGAGGCATGGCAGCCGCGGCTGACCGTTTTTGGACAACAGCCTGCCGGCGCGTCCGAAACGCCACGCCGGCGCTGGGTGGGCGTTGGCGGCATGAATGCCGTGCCTCACCAGCTTGCCCGAGGGCTGGATTGTCGCTGGCAGTGGCGTGCGCAGACGCTGACTTTTGACCGTGATGGCTGGGAAGTGCGCTCGAGCCAGGGCGAGACCCTGCGGGCCCAATCGCTGTTATTGACGGCCCCGGCGCCGCAGTGTGCCGACCTGCTCGGAGCGGAGCACCCCCTGAGTGCAACGCTGCGTAGCGTTGACATGCTGCCGTGCTGGGCCCTGATGCTGGGCTTCGAGCAACCGGTTGACTGTGATTTCGACGCCGCCTTTGTCAATCGCGGACCGCTGACCTGGCTGGCCCGGCGGCCGGCGGCCATCGATGGTGGTCGCGGGGAGGCCTGGATTGCCCACGCTGCGCCGGACTGGTCGCTTGCCCATCAGGGACAGACGGCCTCGGGCGTGGCTGCGGCGCTGCATTCGGCGGCGGCACAGCTGGTGCCGGCGCTTGGTCGTCAGCCGCGGCTTTGCAGCGCACATCTCTGGCGCCATGCGCGCGCTCGCCAGGCGCCGGGTGGCACGATCCTGCGCGACGACGCTACCAGCCTGGTGGTGGCCGGTGACTGGTGCGCCGGCGAGCGTGTCGAAGGCGCGTGGATCAGCGGCGTGGCCGCGGCGCGTCATCTGGGCAAGTACTGAAGCCGTCCGCCTCAAGCCGCCTTGATTGGAGCCGCTAAAGAAGCCGGGCCGCGACAGACCTTGCGGCCACACTTCCGGCGCGGTTCATCCGTGGACCGCCCCGGCCCCACGGATACGGCAGGAGCAGCTGTGCACCGATTCGATCAACTTGCGGTATCGACCCGCATTGCGCTGGCATTCGGCCTGGTGGTGGTGATATATGTCGCCAACGCCGGCCTCAGCATCATGCATCTCGGGCAGGTGCGTGACAGTACCGAAACCGTCTACTCGGACTGGCTGGTGAGCATCACCACGCTGCTGCAGGCCGATCGCGATGCCTACCAGGCCCGGCTGGCGCTTGCCGAACTGCTGGACGAATCGTCGATGACGGCGGCGGGCATGCGCCGGCAGCTCGACTTTGTCGACGAGAACATCACTCAGCTGGGTGAGCGCTTCGGTCGCTTTCGCGGCATTTACCGGGAAGCCACCGGCGACACCGATCACGCACAGTTTGCGCTCTTCGCGAGCCAGTACGAACAGCTCATGAGTTCGGCCCAACGCCTCGCAGCTGCTTTCAGGAGCGGTGACCTTGCCGCGGCGCGCGGCCTCTACCAGCGTCGGTTCGTGCCGGCCTTTGACGCGGCCCGGAAGGCCATCGATGTGTTGACCGAAGACGCCGAGCGGCAGGCCGGAGCCCGATTTGACGTCAGCATCGAGCAGGCGACGAAGATTCGCAATGAATCGATCGTCTTCTTTGGCCTGATTGTGCTGCTGATGCTGGTCAGCGGCGTCATTCTGCGCCGCAGCATCATGCGCCAGCTTGGCGGTGAGCCGGCCCATGCAGTCGAGGTGGCCCGACGTGTTGCCTCCGGCGATCTCGGCGTGACGGTGGACGTGCGCCGCGGTGACAGTACCAGCCTGCTGGCCCACGTCAGGCAGATGGTCGACAAGCTATCGGGGGTGGTTGCGGAGGTCGGCTCGGCAAGTGAAAGTCTGGCTTCGGCTGCTGAAGAGGTATCGGCCACGGCGCAGAGCATGAACGAAGGTGCGAGCGAGCAGGCCGCAAGCGCGGAGCAGACCACCGCCTCGATCGAGCAGATGTCGGCATCGATCGCGCACAACAACGAAAGCGCCCGGGTCACGCGCGATATTTCCGCACGGGCCGCCGACCAGGCCCTGCAGGGCGGCAAGGCGGTCGGCGAGACGGTGGCGGCAATGCAGGCCATCGCCGACCGGATTTCTGTCATTGACGAGATTGCGCACCAGACCAATCTGCTGGCGCTCAATGCCGCCATAGAAGCCGCCCGCGCCGGAGAGCAGGGCAAGGGGTTTGCGGTGGTTGCTGCCGAGGTGCGCAAGCTTGCCGAGCGCAGTCACCAGGCGGCGCAGGAGGTGGGCGAAACCGCACGCGGCAGCGTCGACCTGGCCCGGCGGGCCGGCGAGCAGCTTGAAGCCATGGTGCCCTCGATACAGAAAACCGCGGAGCTGATCGAGGCAATCTCGGCGGCGTCGTCGCAGCAGGCCGCGGGCGCCGGCGAGATCGGCGGCGCGATGGCGCAGCTCAATGGTGTTACCCGGCAATCGGCGTCTTCTTCCGAACAGCTGGCCGCAACCTCTGAACAGATGAGTGCCCAGGCCGAGCAGCTGCAGCAGCTGATCTCTTTCTTTCGCCTTCGCGAGCGGGCCGTGGTCGCGTCGGCGCAAGCGGCACCAACAGCGGGCGGAGGCGTGGTTGGCGGCCGGGCCCGGCAAGCCCGGTCCGGGGCGCGGTTGGCACCGCTGTGATTAAGCCCCGCCGAGCTCGGTGGCGGCCTCACGCGGATACAGCTCGACCACGCCGCGTTCATTTCTGGCGATGGTCATCATCTGCAGCCCTGCGCCCAGGCAGACTGCGGTGCCGGTGGCGTGCCAGTCTCCGAGCACGATCCGTTGACAGTGGCGCTGCTCGCTGCTGCGTGTGGCGCTGTCATGGCCGCTCTGAGGGACGGCGGATTCACCCGGGCGCTCGCCCGCGCCCTGTTCGCCGTCATCGAGGGTCAGATCGTGGATGGCGCAGCGGTGGGTATGGCCGTGGATCATGCGGCGCACGCCGTGTTTGCGAAAGGCGGCGACGACGGCGTCGTGGTTGACGTCCATGATGCCGGCCTCCGTGCTGCCGGTATGGCGACGGCTGGCCCAGCGGGCCAGGCGCGCCATCAGCCGCCGCAACCAGATCGGTTTGGAGAGCATGCGTTGCTGCCATTCCGGGGTGCGGGACTTGCGGCGAAAGCGCTGGTAGGACACGTCGTCGGTGCACAGCGTGTCACCGTGGAGCAGCAGAACATCCCTGCCGCGGTGGCGGAGCAGCTGGGGCTCTTCCAGGCGCGTCATGCCGGCCTGGCGACAGAAGCGGTCGCCGACCAGGAAGTCGCGATTGCCGCAGATGAAATAAATCGGAATGCCGGCCCGGCTCAGTTTCAGCAGCCCGGCGGCCACCTCGCGGCCGAGTTTCCCGGGCGCATCATCGCCGATCCAGACCTCGAACAGATCGCCAAGGATGAACAGCTGCCCGGCCGCGCGGGCCGGGCCGTCGAGAAAGTCCAGGAACAGCCGCGTTGTTTCCGGGCGTTCCTGCTGCAGGTGCAGGTCAGCGATCAGCCAGGTGGTTTCGCTGTCACTCGGTGATTTCGACACTTTCAATAACAGCCGTTTCAACCGGCACGTCCTGGTGCATGCCATGGCTGCCGGTTTCAAGGGCGCGAATCCGGTCGACGACGTCCATGCCGTCCGTGACCCGGCCGAACACCGCATAACCCCAGGTCTGTCCCGAGCTCTTGTTGCGGTGGTCGAGGAAGTGGTTGTCGGCCACGTTGATGAAGAACTGACTGGTCGCCGAGTGCGGATCATTGGTGCGCGCCATCGCCAGCGTGCCGCGGGTGTTCTGCAGCCCGTTATCGGCTTCGTTTTCGATTGACGCGCGCGTGGGCTTCTGCCTGAAATCAGCGTCGAAGCCGCCGCCCTGAACCATGAAGTTGTCGATCACGCGATGGAAGATGGTGCCATCGTAGTGTCCGTCCCGGGCATACTGCAGAAAGTTGGCCGTTGACAGGGGGGCTTTGTCTTCAAACAGTTCGACGGTGATGTCGCCGAGGTTGGTGTGCACAATCACGCTGGGGTTCTCCGTTGTATTCGGGGTCGGGTCGTCGCCGGGTTGTTCGGCATCCTGCGCTGCCAGCGGCAGCGCAAGAAAAATCAGCAGGGCAAACAGGGTTCGCATGGCGAAGGTTCAATCCGTGGGTTGCACAAGCGCCCAATGATACGAGTTCAGGATGGAAATGTCAGCGGCCGAAAGCGCCGGGGGCGATCAGGCGCTCCATGGACTCAGCGGGTTACGGCTCGAACCAGCGCGTTGACAGGCCCCGCTGTGGTAAGATTTGATGCTTGTTGCGCACAGTTTGCCCGCCGCTTGCCGGGCGATTGTCGCGGCTCTGAAAGTCAGTAGTTTCAGTCATTTGAAAAACAAACCTAAAGCATTGACGGGGTAACCGCAGATGGCGGAAATGGCACGTGAAGTGCTCCAGGTAAATCTGGAAGATGAAATGCGCCAGTCCTACCTTGATTACGCCATGAGCGTGATCGTGGGTCGGGCGCTACCGGATGTGCGCGACGGCCTCAAGCCGGTGCATCGGCGCGTGCTCTTTGCGATGCACGAGCTGGGTAACGACTTCAACAAGCCCTACAAGAAATCGGCCCGCGTGGTCGGTGACGTCATCGGTAAATATCACCCGCACGGCGATAGCGCCGTGTACGACACCATCGTGCGGATGGCCCAGCCCTTTTCCATGCGCTACATGCTGGTCGATGGCCAGGGCAACTTCGGCTCCATTGACGGCGACTCGCCGGCGGCGATGCGCTACACGGAAGTGCGCATGTCGCGAATTGCGCACCAGCTGCTGGCCGACATCGGCAAGGAAACGGTCAATTTCATTCCCAACTACGACGAGTCGGAAAACGAGCCGACCGTCCTGCCGACGCGAGTACCGAATCTGCTGATCAACGGCAGCTCGGGCATTGCGGTGGGCATGGCCACCAACATTCCGCCGCACAACCTAGGCGAGGTGGTCAGTGCACTGCTGGCGATGATCAGGAACCCCGATATCGACGTCGACGAGATCATGGAACACCTGCCGGGGCCGGATTTTCCCACGGCGGCCATCATCAACGGCGCGGCCGGCATTGAAGAGGCTTATCGCACCGGTCGCGGGCGCATCCACTTGCGCGCAAACACCGAGATCGAGACCGATGACGATACCGGCAGGGTTCGTATCGTGGTCAACGAGCTGCCGTATATGGTCAACAAGGCCCGGCTGCTGGAGAAGATCGCCGAGCTGGTCAAGGAAAAGCGATTGGAGGGGATCTCCGGGCTGCGTGATGAGTCCGACAAGGACGGCATGCGCATGGTCATCGAGCTCAAGCGCGGTGAAGTGGCCGAGGTGGTGCTCAATAATCTGTTCCAGCTGACCCAGCTGCAGACGGTGTTCGGCATCAACATGGTGGCCCTGGTCGACGGCCAGCCAAAGCTGCTCGACATTCAGCAGATGCTGTCGGCTTTCCTGGCGCACCGGCGTGAGGTGGTGACCCGGCGCAGCCTCTACGAGCTGAGAAAATCACGCGAGCGCGCGCACATTCTCGAGGGCCTGACGATTGCCATCGCCAACCTCGATGAAGTCATCGCCCTGATCAAGAATTCCAATACGCCGGCCGACGCCCGCGAGGCACTGCAGCGCCAGCGCTGGGAGGCTGGTCTGGTCGAGGCCCTGCTGGGCCGGGCAGGGGCGGAGCTGTCGCGACCGGAGGGCCTGTTGCCTGAATACGGGTTGAGCGAGGGTGGCTATCAGCTCTCGCCGCAGCAGGCGCAGGCGATTCTGGATTTGCGTCTGCAAAAGCTCACCGGACTGGAACAGGACAAGCTTTCGGAGGAATACGAGGAGATTCTGGACACCATCCGCGAACTGATGCGGATTCTCTCCGAGCCGGATGCGCTCATGCAGGTGATCGAGGATGAGTTGATTGCGGTTCGCGATCAGTTTAACGATGTTCGTCGCTCGGAAATTCTGCGTGACCACCTGGATCTGACCATGGAAGATCTGATCACGCCCGAAGATGTGGTGGTGACGCTCTCGCATGCCGGTTACGCCAAGTATCAGCCGCTGGATCGCTATCGCTCCCAGCGGCGCGGCGGGCGCGGCCGGTCGGCGGCCCGGACCAAGGACGAGGATTTTGTCGAGAGATTCTGGGTAACCAACACCCATGACACGCTGCTGGTATTCACCTCGGCGGGCAAGGTCTACAAGACCAGGGTTTATCAGCTGCCGCAGGCCGGTCACAACAGCCGCGGCCGGCCGATGGTCAATCTGCTGCCGCTCGAAGACGGCGAGCGTATCAATGCGGTGTTGCCCACGCGCGAGTTTCCTGACGACTGGTTCGTGTTCTTTGCAACTCGCAGCGGCCGCGTCAAGAAGACGCCGCTGTCGGATTTCGCCAATATCCGCTCCAACGGCATCTGGGCGGTGCTGCTGGAAGAGGGCGATGAGCTGGTGGATGTGGCGCTGACCGACGGCGACCGCGACATCCTTCTTTTCTCCTCCTCCGGCAAGGCGGTACGCTTTGATGAAACCGACGCCCGCCCGATGGGCCGGCAGACCCGCGGCGTGATCGGCATTCGTCTGCAGAATGCTCAGGAAGAGGAGGTCGTCTCGATGCTGGTTGCCGATGAGGAGCGCGACGACGTGCTGCTGGCCACCGCCAACGGCTACGGCAAGCGCACACCGCTGGAAGAGTTCCCGGTGCACAGGCGCGGCGGCCAGGGGGTGATCGGCATTCAGACCGAGGATCGCAACGGGTCGCTGGTTGCCGCGCTGGCGGTGTCCGACGATGATGATGTCATGCTGACTTCCAATGCCGGCACCCTGGTGCGGATTTCAGCTGCGGAAATCTCGAGCATGAGCCGCAACACCCAGGGCGTGACCCTGATTCGGCTGGACGACGAAGAGCAGCTGATCGGCATGGCGCGGGTCGCCGCGTCCGAAGAGGAAGATGAAGCGGGCGAAGCGGCTCAGGACGAAGACGACTGATTCAGTCGGCAACAGCGGGGTGGCGTTGGGCTGAACCGCTCTTGCCCTGGCTCGGGAAGGTTCACTTCAGTTCGACGCGGTGGCGAGGCCTTCAGTGAACCTTCCCGAGCCAGGGCAAACGCTCTGAGTCGGGTTTCGGGATGCCATCCCGGAGTCGCAGTTTCCTCCCCCGGCTCGGGGCACTCACTTCAGTTCGACGCGGTGGCGAGGTCTTCAGTGAACCTTCCCGAGCCAGGGCAAACGCTCTGAGTCGGGTTTCAGGCGGCCATGCCCGGAGCCGCTGTTTGCCCGGCTCGGGTATATTCACTTCGGTTCTGCGCCGTGGCGAGACCGTCAGTGAGCCCTCCCGAGCCAGGCATTCGTCGTCGCGAGCTGGCCTCGAATCGCTCCGGGCGACCAGCCTACATCCAGTCTTCCATCGGCGGGCAGGAGCAGACCAGATTGCGGTCGCCGTAGACGTTGTCCACGCGCCCCACGGGCGTGAAGTATTTGCCCATGCGCAGCTCCCGGACCGGCCAGCCGGCGTCCTGTCGGCTATAGCCGTGCGCCCATTCGTCGGCGCCCAGTTCCTCGACGGTGTGCGGTGCATTCTTGAGCGGGTTGGCCTCGCGGTCCCACTCGCCGCTCGCTACGCGGTCGATCTCCTGCCGGATGCTGATCATTGCCTGAATGAAGCGGTCCAGCTCGGCCTTTGACTCACTTTCGGTCGGCTCGATCATCAGGGTGCCGGGTACGGGCCATGACATGGTCGGCGCGTGAAAGCCGTAGTCCATCATGCGCTTGGCGACGTCTTCCTCGGTGATGTCGGCCGACTCCTTGAAGGGGCGCAGGTCGATGATGCACTCGTGCGCGATGCGTCCGTTCCGGCCCGTATAGAGGATGTCGTAGTGTCCTTCCAGACGTTTGGCGATGTAGTTGGCGCTGAGAATGGCCGCCTCGGTTGCCAGACGCAGACCGTCACCGCCCATCAGGCGAATGTAGACCCAGGGAATGGGCAGGATGCCGGCGCTGCCCCAGGGGGCGGCCGCCACCGGCGGATTGCTGCCGAATTCAGGTCCCAGCAGACCGCTGCCGTGGCCGGGCAGAAAGGGGATGAGGTGCTCGCGAACACCGATCGGTCCGATGCCCGGTCCGCCGCCACCGTGCGGAATGCAGAAAGTCTTGTGAAGGTTCAGGTGGCAGACGTCGGCGTAGTCGGCAATGCGCGACCAGCCCACCAGGGCGTTGAGGTTGGCGCCGTCGAGATAAACCAGGCCGCCGGCTTCGTGTATCTGCTCGCAGATGTCGACCACCGACTCCTCGAACACGCCGTGCGTGGACGGGTAGGTGATCATCAGGGCGGCGAGGCGTTCGCGATGCTCGTCGATCTTCGCACCCAGGTCGTCGAGGTCGATATTGCCCTGTCGGTCGCATTTGACGACGACAATTTCCATCCCCGTCATCTGCGCGCTGGCCGGGTTGGTGCCGTGCGCCGAAGACGGAATCAGGCAGATATCGCGCTCATGGTTGCCCTGGTCTTCGTGCCAGCCCTTGATCGCCAGCAGGCCGGCGTATTCACCCTGCGAGCCGGCATTGGGCTGCAGTGAAAATGCCTTGAAACCGGTGATCTCGCAGAGCATGCCTTCGAGCTCGTCGATAAGCTGGTGATAGCCGCGCGCCTGCTCTGGCGGGCAGAAGGGATGCAGCTCGGAGAACTCCGGCCAGGTAATCGGCATCATCTCGGCGGTGGCGTTGAGCTTCATGGTGCACGAGCCCAGCGGAATCATCGCGTGGGTCAGGCTCAAATCGCGGTTTTCCAGGCGCTTGAGATAGCGCAGCATCTCGGTTTCGGAGCGATAGCGGCTGAACACTTCGTGCTCGAGATAGGGCGTGCGCCGGCGCAGGCTTTCGGGAATGGCCTGGAAGTCCGCGTCGAGCGCTTCGTCGAGCGCGGTGATGTCTGCGGCGTCTTCGCCGCGGAAAAAGCCGAGAAGGCTCGACAGGTGCTGCCGTCGGGTCTGTTCGTTGAGGCTGATGCCGATGACGCCCTCGCGATCGGCGCGCAGGTTGATGCCTGCCTGCTGGGCGCGATGCAGCAGCTCCTGGCGCCGCGGTTCGTCGACGCGCACCGTCAGGGTGTCGAAGTAGTGTTCGTTTTCGAGCGTGTAACCGGCATCGACGATGCCGCGGGCAAGAATGCCGGTCTGGCGGTGAATGCGCTGCGCGATCTTCTTCAGGCCTTCCGGGCCGTGCCAGACGGCGTAAAAGCCGGCCATCACTGCCAGCAGCGCCTGGGCGGTGCAGATATTGCTCATTGCCTTTTCGCGCCGGATATGCTGTTCGCGTGTTTGCAGGGCCATGCGCAGCGCCGGATTGCCGTGGCGGTCCTTTGATACGCCGATGATGCGGCCGGGCACATTGCGACGGTAGGCTTCGCGGGTGGCGAAAAAGCCGGCGTGCGGCCCGCCGTATCCCATGGGCACGCCAAAGCGCTGGGCGCTGCCGACCACCACGTCGGCACCGGCCTGGCCGGGAGACTCGAGCAGCAGCAGCGCCATCAGGTCGGCGGCGACCGCCACCTGAACGTCGCGCTCGTGTGCCTGCGAGACCACATTGTCGAGCGGCTCGACGGCGCCGTTACTGCCCGGGTACTGAACGAGAACGCCGAAACAGTCGATGTCGGGCAGGGCCGAGTGCAGATTCTCGTGCACCTGTACGTCGATACCCAGATGACGACCACGGTTGCTGACCACCTCGATGGTCTGGGGCAGGCAGTTGGCATCCACCAGAAAGACGTCGCTCTTGTTCTTGCGGTTGACGCGCTTGAGCATGGCCATGGCTTCGGCCGCAGCCGTGCCTTCATCGAGCAGCGAGGCGTTGGCCATTTCCATGCCGGTCAGATCCATGACCATCTGCTGGAAGTTGAGCATGCCTTCCAGGCGGCCTTGCGAGATTTCGGCCTGATAGGGCGTGTACGCGGTATACCACCCCGGGTTCTCGAGCACGTTGCGCAAAATTACCGGGGGCGTCAGCGTGGGGTGATAACCCAGCCCGATCATCGAGTGGGCAACGCTGTTGCGTGAAGCCAACTGGCGGATGGTTTCAAGAACACGTTCTTCGTTTTCGCCGGCGGGGAGGTCCAGCGGCCGGTCGGCGCGAATGCTGCCAGGCATGGTCTCCAGGGCCAGCGCCTCCAGCGAATCGCAGCCGACGACATCGAGCATTTCGCGGACCTCATCGGCGGAAGGGCCGATGTGCCGCGAAATGAAATCGTCATGCGATTCCAGATGGTGGAGAGGCGTAGAAGTATTCCGATTGTCGGTCATTACAGAAGCAGTCCTTGCGTAGAGGTCGTGAACACGTAGTGGTCGATCAGGAGAAACGCGAACAGAGCCATGAGGTAGACCACTGAATAATTGAACATGTGCATGGCCAGCTGTTCGTTGCTGGAGCGCATGATGGCGATGGCGTAGCCGAGAAAGCCGACGTTGAGGATCATGGTGCCGACCAGATAGGCCAGCCCGCTCATGCCCGTCAGCCAGGGCAGCAGTGTGATCAGCACGAGGATGATGGTGTAGAACAGAATCTGCCAGCGGGTGAATCTGACGCCGTGCGTGACCGGCATCATGGGCACGTCGGCGGCGGCGTAGTCCTCGCGGCGGTGGATGGCCAGAGCCCAGAAATGCGGCGGGGTCCAGACAAAAACAATCAGGAAAAGAATCAGGGCATGGGCATGAATTTCGCCGGTGACCGCGGCCCAGCCCAGCACCGGTGGTGCGGCGCCGGCGGCACCGCCGATGACGATGTTCTGCGATGTGGCGCGCTTGAGCCAGGCGGTGTAGATCACGGCATAGCCGATCAGGCTGATGAAGGTCAGTACCGCGGTCAGCGGGTTGACCAGAAAGACGAGAATCAGCATCGAAACAGCGGCCAGAATCAGGGCAAAGATGAGTGCCTGGCGGCGGTTGAGCTGTTTGCTGGGCAGTGGTCGGTTGCGCGTGCGCGCCATGATGCGATCGGCGCGCTCGTCGAGCAGATGGTTGATGGCGGCCGCCGAGGCTGCTGCCATGCCGATGCCCAGCGTGCCCCAGATCAGCGCGTCGAGCGGGATCATGCCCGGCACCGACAGCGCCATGCCGACAACCGCGGTAAACACGATCAGTGACACGACCCTGAGCTTGCACAGGCCGAGAAAGAAACGCGTTCGCTGCCGTATTGTTGCCGTGGCTGCCGTCATTTGCGCTCGTTGGGGGTGAATCGCTGCGCCGGTGTTGCCGGAATCACTCCGGCCCGGTCTGAGTCCAGGTGAGCAGGCGCGAGAGATCCCGGCGCATGCCGTTGAGATCTGCATCCTGCGGGTAACTCAGTATTATATGCCCCTTGGGGTCGACAATGTAGCTGATTGGCTTCAGACCGGGGTCGGGCAGGGCGGTGCCGAGGGTTCTTCCGGCCGTTCCGGCCACTACGCGAAAATCCTCGGCCAGGTCATGGATGGCGCTCAGCGTGTCGTTGTTCACCTCGCCGGGGGTGACCAGCATCAGGTCGATTTCGGGCTGGTGACGATCCTGGCCGAGACGGATCTGGCGCAGCCAGTAGAGGTCTTCCAGGCAGGCTTCGCTGCAGCCGGCAGGGCGATAATGCAGCAGCTGCCACTGGCCGGCCAGCGTCTCGCGGCTGACGCGATTTCCGGCGGCGGTCTGGAGCTCGAATTCCGGCAGCCGGACGGCCGGCTGCAACAGCTCGCCGTGATTGCGCGTGCTGCCCGGGCGCCAGTCAAGCCACTGGCTGTTGAGCAGAATCGCGATTGCGACGGGAGCGAAAAACAGCGCCAGCAGAAGGGCAACGGTAACTTTTTTCATGACTTTCCGGTTCGCTTGCGATGGCGAAGACTGCGCCACGTCAGGGTGACCCAGATGAGCAATACCGCGACTGCCATGGTGATCCACTGCCAGGCATAAGCATGATGGCGGTCGGGCCCGAAGTTGACCGGACGCCACTCATCGCCGGTCAGGTGCGCCGCGTGGGTGGGCTCGAGCAGAATCACACGGTCAGCCAGCCGGGTGCCCAGGGCTGTCTCGACGCGGTCGAGGTCGAGATAGGTCACCAGGTTCGGCCAGTGGTCCGCGTCAAGCGCGCGGGCCGTTCCGAGTTCGAGGCCGACGCGCGGCGGGTTCGCCAGTCGACCGCTGATGGCCAGGCTGCCACGGGGCGTGTCGACTTTCGGCAGCGCTTCCTGGCGGGAGGGCAGCGGATACCAGCCCCGGTTGACCAGCCAGGAGCGCGCCGTGCCCTCGGGTTGAAAGGGCGTAAAGACATGCACGCCGGGTTGGCCGCCGCGCATCTGGTTGTCCAGCAGGATGTGGCGCGATGAATCAAAAACCCCGCGCACCTGCACTCGGGCGTATGCCGCTGCTTCTGCAGTCGTCTGATCCAGCGTGACCGCTTCGGCTTGTTGCCAGGATTGCAGCATGGCCTGCTTCTCCTGCGCGCGATCGAACTGCCACACGGCCAGCCTGGCACACAGGAGGATCACCACAACCGCGGCAAGGTGCGGCAGCCAGCGAATGATGAAGGAAGAGAGCCTGCTCATGGCGTCAGACCATTATAATGGCAGCGACATTTTCGCCGGAGCCTTCTGTTGCTCAGCAAAGTACTGATCATCGCTGCCTTTCTCACCATTCTTTATACCCTGGCGTCAAGCTTCTACTTTCTGGTCAAGGATGCCGGCGAGGGGAACCGCACGGTGCGGCGCCTGAGCTGGCGCGTGGGGATCTCGATCGGGCTGGTATTCACGCTGTGGGTGGCCTTTCAGCTGGGCTGGATCGAGCCACAGGGCGTCAACCCGGTGCACTACTCGGGCGGGAATGGCTGAGCTCTGACGCGGAGTCGGAAGCCGGGCGGTTCGATCAGACCGGCAACGGCGCTTGCAAACATCCGCACTGGCTGACAAAACGCGCCGTTTGGCATCGTCGGCAGTTCGGTGTGCGGAGAACCGTCGTGCAGAGAACCGTCGCCCGCCGTTGCCGTCAGGGTGCCGATCGTTCAGCCTTCCAGCGCGCTGTTGATGGCCTTGAGCAGCTCTTTCTTGTCGACCGGCTTGGTGATGTAGGCGGCCGCGCCCTGGCGCATGCCCCAGATGCGGTCGGTTTCCTGATCCTTGGTGGTGACGAAGATCACCGGAACGTTCGCCGTCGACTCTTCCTTGCCGATGCGCCGGGTGGCCTGAAAGCCGTTGAGGCCGGGCATGACGATGTCCATCAGGATAGCGTCGGGCAGGTGCGACTTGGCTTGCTCCACGCCTTCTTCACCGCTGGAGGCGGTAATCACTTCGTGGCCCCCGCCTTCGACGATCTTCTTCAGCGAGTAGAGATGGGTCTCGGAATCGTCAACGATCAGAATCTTGGCCATGGAAATCCCTTGTATGACTGTTGTAGTACGCAAACTGGAATGGATTTCATCATACCCGAAACCAGCGCCCGGGGTCGCGTGAGGTCAGCTTCAGTCCAGCCTGACGCGTACGGTAATGCGCCCGCGCCCCTGACCGGCGAGCAGCTGCCCGAAGGCGTCTTCGAGGCCGTTCAGATCGATCGCGGGCGCGGCAATCCGGTCCAGATGTCGCGGCTTCCAGTCGCTGGCCAGCCGCTGCCAGATTTCGTTGCGAATACTGTAGGGGCAGCCGGCGGAGTTGATCCCCAGCAGGCCGATGCCGCGAATGATGAAGGGCATCACCGTGGTATTGACGCCGATGCCGCCGGCCATGCCGCAGGAGGCGATGTTGCCCCAGGGTTCGATCACGCGGGTCAGCCCGGAGAGCATGTCGCCGCCGACGTTGTCCAGAGCGCCGGCAAACCGGGATGAAGCCAGCGGTGATTCCGGCCAGTAGAGCTCGCGCCGGGAAATGCACTGCGATGCACCGAGCTCGTGCAGCCAGTCGAACTCGTCTTCCTTGCCGGAGATGGCCGTGACCTCGTAGCCGGCTTTGGAGTAGATGTCGCAAGCCAGCGAGCCGACGCCGCCGCTGGCGCCGGTAATCGCGATGGTGCCCATGTCCGGCCGCTGACCATTGGCCTCCATGCGCCACAGCCCGAGCGCGGCGGTAAAGCCGGCGGTGCCGAGCAGCATGGCCTCATGCAGGGACAGGCCATCGGGCAGTGGAATCAGCCACTCCGACGGCACCCGCAGGAACTCGCTGTAGCCGCCGTCACGGGTTTCCGATAGGCCGCTGCCGGTAATCAGAACTTCGTCGCCATCGGCAAAGTCTGCGTGTTCGGACTGCACCACGGTCCCGGCGGCGTCGATACCGCCGTTGAGCGGAAAGCGGCGCAGGATCTTGCCCTGGCCGGTGCCGGCCAGGGCGTCCTTGTAGTTGACGCTGGACCAGGCGACGCGAATGACGACGTCACCCTCGGACTGATCATCGATCGACTGCTCGACAATTTCGCCGCGATAGCCGTCCTCGTCGTCGCTGATCCGGAAAGCGCGGAAGGTGTCGGAAATGGCTTCGGTCATGATGTCGTCAATCCTGGCAACGTCGTATCGCTGATCTTTCAGCCTGCACTGTCAACCCGGCCGCGCTCAGTTGACCTTGTGGATGGCGCGCTTGTCCACGGCCAGCGCGGCTTCGTGGACGGCCTCCGACAGGGTCGGGTGAGCGTGGATGATGCGGGCGAGGTCCTCGGCGGCGCCGGCGAACTCCATTGTGACCACGCATTCGGCAATCAGCTCCGAGGCGCTGGGGCCAATGATCTGCACGCCCAGCAGGCGGTCGGTCTCGGCATCGGCGATGACCTTCACGGTTCCGGGGGCATGCCCCATGGCCAGCCCACGCCCGCTGGCGGCAAACGGAAAGTTGCCCACGTGGTACTCGACGCCTTCTTCCTTCAGCTGCTTTTCGGTCTTGCCCAGCCAGGCGATTTCGGGGTCGGTGTAGATCACCCAGGGCACCGTATCCAGGTTGAAGTTTCCCTGGCTGCCGGCGATGGTTTCGACCACCGCGATGCCTTCTTCGGACGCCTTGTGCGCCAGCATCGGGCCGCGCACCAGGTCGCCCACGGCCCACACGCCGTCGACTGCCGTGCGGCAGTACTCGTCGACTTCGACCTGGCCGCGGTCGGTCATCTTCACGCCGGAGTCATCGGCCAGCAGACCCTCGCCGGCACCCTTGCGGCCCACGGCCACCAGCAGCTTGTCGAAGGTTTCGCTGTGCTCGCCCTTGGAATCCTCGTAGGTGACGGTCACCTTGCCGTCGGCAACCTCGGCGCCGGACACCTTGGCGCCCAGGCGAATATCGAGGCCCTGCTTCTTGAACTCACGGGCGGCGACGCGCGAGCTGTCCTTGTCGATGGCCGGAAGGAATTCGTCCAGCGCTTCGAACAGCATCACCTCGCTGCCCAGGCGTGACCAGACGCTGCCCATTTCCAGGCCGATCACGCCGGCGCCGATGACGCCCAGGCGTTCGGGTACTTCGGGAAATTCCAGCGCGCCGATGTTGTCAACGATGGTCTCGCCATCGAGCTCGACGTTGGGAATGGAGAAAGCGACAGAGCCGGCGGCAAGAATGACGTTCTTGCCCTTGACCGTGTAGGCCTCGCCGTCGTGCGGGCTGAGCTCCACCTCGCGCTCGGCCAGAAGCTTGCCGCGACCGTTGACGAATTCGACCTTGTTGGCCTTGAGCAGCTGGGTGACGCCTCCGGTGAGCTGCTTGACCACCTGATCCTTGCGCTTGAGCATCTGTTCGACATCGATGCTGACTTCATCGACCTGAATGCCATGCTCGGCGTAGTCGTCACGGACGCTGGCGAAGTGCTTGGAGGAGTCCAGCAGCGCCTTGGACGGAATGCAGCCGATGTTCAGGCAGGTGCCGCCAGGGGCCGGCTTGTCGTCTGCGTTCTTGCGATCGTCTACCAGCAAGACTTTCAGATCCAGCTGCGCGGCCCGAATGGCGGCCACGTAGCCTCCGGGCCCGCCGCCGATCACGATTACGTCGAATTCCTTGTCAGCCATTGTGTTTCCTCTCGATCAGGTTCTGCGCCATCAGTTGGGAGCTTCAAGCGTCTGAAAAGCTCGAACGGGAAGGGCGCGAAGAAGGCACGAAGGGCACGCAAGAGTCAGATTCCACTTCGCGGACTTCGTGTCTCCTTCGTGCGCTTCGTGTGCTTCGTGTTTATGGAGTACGTTCTTGCAAACTACAGCCCCAGCAGCATGCGGGCCGGGTCTTCCAGGGCTTCCTTGATGGCCACCAGGAACTGGACGGCGTCCTTGCCGTCGACGATGCGGTGGTCGTAGGACAGGGCGATGTACATCATCGGGCGGATGACGATTTCGCCGTCGATGGCCACCGGGCGTTCCTTGATGGTGTGCATGCCCAGGATGGCCGACTGCGGCATGTTGAGCAGTGGCGTCGACAGCAGCGAGCCGAACACGCCGCCGTTGGTGATGGTGAAGGTGCCGCCCTGCAGATCCTCGAGCTGGATCGTGCCCTTGCGTGCTTTCTGGGCGTAATCGGCGATGCCCTGTTCGATTTCGGCCAATCCCATGCGGTGGGCGTCCCTGAGCACCGGTACTACCAGTCCGCGGTCGGTGGAGACGGCAATGCCGACGTCCTGATAGCCGTGGTAGATGATCTCTTCGCCGTCGACCGAGGCGTTGACCACGGGGTGCTTCTGCAGCGCCTCGCAGGCGGCCTTGACGAAAAACGACATGAAGCCGAGCTTGATGTCGTGCTTTTTCTGGAAATCTTCCTGGTAGCGCTTGCGCAGATCCATGACCGCCTTGAGGTCGACCTCGTTGAACGAGGTCAGGATCGCGGCGGTGCTCTGCGCTTCCTTCATGCGCTCGGCGATGCGCGCGCGCAGGCGCGACATCTTGACCCGTTCTTGCGGGCGCGGGCCGGTGGCACCGCCGGCCATGTGACCCATGACGTCACCCTTGGTGACGCGTCCGCCACGGCCGGTGCCTTCGATCTGGCTGGCATCGAGATCGTTTTCAGCCACCATCCGGCGCGCCGAAGGCGGCAGGTCCTTTTCGGCATCCTTCGACTGACCGGATCGCTTCTGCTTTTCGCTGTCGTCACGCTGGTCAGCCTGGCTGTCTTCGTCCCGGCCCTTGTCTTCCGAGTCCGCCTCTTCGGAGTCCTCATCCGCCGATTTGCTCGGTGCCTCGCCTTCTTTCATCTTGCCCAGCAGCTCGCCCTCGGTGACGGTGTCGCCCTCTTCGGCGCTGATTTCCTCGAGCACGCCGTCGGCCGGGGCCGGCACTTCGAGCACGACCTTGTCGGTTTCGAGATCGACGAGGTTTTCGTCGCGCTCGATCGCATCGCCGGGCTTCTTGTGCCACTTGGCAATGGTGGCGTCCGAAACGGATTCGGGCAGATTGGGAACTTTGACTTCAACGCTCATGGGTAGATTACTCCGTGAATTTGCCTGGGGTCAGCGCCTCGCCGACCAGGCGCTTTTGTTGTTCGATATGGACTTGGTAATAGCCGACGGCCGGCGACGACGAGCCCTTGCGGCCAACGTAGCCAAGCTCCTGATCGTCGCGGATACAGGCCTGAATATGATGGCGAATCTGGAACCAAGCGCCCTGGTTCATGGGCTCTTCCTGGCACCAGACCACTTCGCCGGCGTTCTCGTAGCGCGCGATGATCGCCTGGAACTCCTCACGCGGGAAGGGGTAGAGCTGCTCGACGCGGACCAGGGCAACGTTGTCGACTTCGTCCTTGGTCAGCTGATCGGCGAGATCGAAGTAGACCTTGCCGGAGCAGAAGACCACGCGCTCGACCTTCTTCGGATCGGGCCCGGCGGGATCATCGATGATCAGCTCGAAGCGGCCGTTCTCGAGGTCGTCGAGCGACGAGGTCGAGGCCTTGTGGCGCAACAGCGACTTCGGCGTCATCACCACCAGCGGCTTGCGGAAGTGCCTGAGCATCTGCCGCCTGAGCATGTGGAACATCTGCGAAGGCAGGGTCGGGGCGCAGACCTGCATGTTCGCGCCCGAGCACAGCTGCATGAAGCGCTCCAGCCGGGCTGAGGAATGCTCCGGTCCCTGGCCTTCGTAGCCGTGCGGCAAAAACATCACCAGACCGCACAGGCGGCCCCACTTGGCTTCACCGGAGGCAATGAACTGGTCGATGACCACTTGTGCGCCGTTGGCGAAGTCGCCGAACTGGGCCTCCCAGATCGTCAGCGTGGTCGGTTCGGCGGTGGCGTAGCCGTATTCAAAGCCCAGCACCGCCTCTTCCGACAGCAGCGAGTCGATCACCGTCACCCGCCGCGGATCATCGGTGAACTGACGCAGCGGGAGAATCGAGCTGCCGTCGACCTGGTTGTGCAGCACGGCATGGCGATGGAAGAAAGTGCCGCGGCCGGAGTCCTGACCGACCAGGCGCAGGCCGCAGTCGTCATTGATCAGCGTGGCGTAGGCCATGGTTTCGGCAAAGCCCCAGTCCATGGGTGATTCGCCGGTCGCCATTTTCTTGCGTGAGTCGATGATGCGCTGAACCTGCTTGTGAAGCTCGAACCCTTCGGGCAGGGTGGTCAGTTGATCCGACAGCTTGCGGATGGTGGCGGGCTCAACGCCGGTGTCGACCTCTTCGCGCCACTCGCCGTCGAGGTAGGGTTCCCAGTCGACGGTCTCGATCGCTTCGTCTTCGTCGAGCAGGTCGACGACCGGCTCGCCGGCGTCAAGCTTGTCGCGATAGTCTGCGTTGGCCTGCTCGATGGCCTTCTTGTCGACCAGACCTTCCTTGATCAGGCGGTCGGCGTACTGCTTGCGAACGGTGTCGAGCTTGCGGATGGTTGTGTACATGCGCGGCTGGGTTGCCGCCGGCTCGTCGGCCTCGTTGTGGCCCAGGCGGCGGTAGCAGACCAGGTCGAGCACGACGTCCTTTTTGAATTCGTGACGGAAGTCGGCCAGCACACGCGTGGCAAACAACACGGCTTCGGGGTCGTCGGCGTTGACGTGCAGGATCGGCGCCTGAACCATCTTGGCCACTTCCGTGCAGTACAGCGTCGAGCGCGTGTCGAGCGGGTTGGACGTGGTGAAGCCGATCTGGTTGTTGACCACCACGTGGATGGTGCCGCCGACGGCAAAGCCGCGTGCCTGCGACATGTTGAGCAGCTCGGTGTTGACGCCCTGGCCGGCGATGGCGGCGTCGCCGTGTACCAGTACCGGCAGCACCTGGTCGCGGCGATCGTCGTGCAGGCGCATCTGGCGGGCGCGGGCCGAGCCGGCAACCACCGGGTTGACGATTTCCAGGTGCGACGGGTTGAAGGCCAGGGCCAGGTGCATCGGCCCGCCCGGCGTGGGCACGTCGGAGCTGAAGCCCATGTGGTACTTGACGTCACCGGTGCGGCTGGGATCGTCATACTCCATCTTGCCCTCGAACTCCGCGAACAGGTCGGCGGGGCTCTTGCCAAGAATGTTGACCAGCACGTTCAGCCGGCCGCGGTGGGCCATGCCGATGACCATTTCACGCACGCCCTGACTGCCCGTGTGGCGGATCAGGGTGTCGAATAGCGGGATCATGCTCTCGCCGCCTTCCAGCGAGAAGCGTTTCTGGCCCACGTAGCGTGAGTGCAGGTATTTTTCCAGGCCTTCGGCGGCGGCCAGCTTGTCGAGCAGCCGTCGGCGCTCGCCGGCTTCGGGCGTGTAGTGGCCGCGCGTGCCTTCCAGGCGCTGCTGCAGCCAGCGCCGCTGGTTGGTGTCGGTAATGTGCATGTATTCGACACCGATGCTGCCGCAATAGGTGTCGCGACAGATTTCGACGATTTCCTTCAGCGAGCGGTGGTCAGGACCCGCCAGGGTGCCGGTGTGAAAGTTGGTTTCGAGATCGGACTCCGACAGGCTGTGGAAACCGAGCTCGAGATCGGGAACCTGCGGGCGCTCGCTCAGGCCCAGCGGATCGAGCTGGGCGCGCTGATGGCCGCGCACGCGGTAGGCGTTGATCAGCCGCAGAACGCCGGCCTGCTTGAAGTCCTCAGCAGCGGTGCCGGCGCTGTAGTGTCCATTGGCGGCCAGGTTCTGGAAGTGTGCCTCGATCCGGCGGTGTCGAGTGTCGGTGTCGACCGAGTCCGCCAGTTCGGAAAACAGTTTCTGCCAGTTTTCCGGAACGGACTCGGGATCGTCCAGCCAGGCTTCGTAGAACGCCTCAACATAGTCGGCGTTACCGCCGGAAAGATGAGAGTTGCGGTACTGCTCCTGAAGGAAGTCGGTCATGAAAAAGGTGTGGCTCGGATGGGTGTCCAGTGGAAGATAGTTGATTATAACGGCGGCGGGCATTCTGTTGGGCTCAATATGCCGATATCGACCCGTATTGCCGCGATTGCCTGCATATCGTTCGCCAATCGCGCGTCAAACGTAGCGATCGATGGCGCGCGCCATGGCCGCCGCGTTGCCGGTGTAGGTCGACGGGCTCAGCTCGAGCAGCCGGGCGCGATCGCTTTCGGGAATGTCGAGGCCGGTGATGAATTCGCGGATGCGTTCGCGATCGATGCCGCGGCCGCGGGTCAGCGCCTTGAGCTTCTCGTAAGGCTCGGGCACACCGTGCAGGCGCATGACGGTCTGCACTGCCTCGGCCAGCACCTCCCAGGCGCGCTCGAGGTCGGCAGCCAGTCTTTCCTCGTCGGGGGCGATCCGGTCCAGGCCCTTGAGAATCGACTGCCAGGCCAGCGAGGCGTAGCCAAAGCCCGAACCCAGCGAACGCTGCACCGTGGAGTCGGTCAGGTCGCGCTGAAAGCGTGAAATCGGCAGTTTGTCGGCGAGATGGCCGAGCAGGGCGTTGGCCAGGCCCAGATTGCCCTCGCCGTTTTCGAAGTCGATCGGGTTGACCTTGTGCGGCATGGTCGAGGAGCCGACTTCGCCTTCGACCAGACGCTGGCGGAAATACCCCAGCGAGACATAGCCCCAGGCGTCGCGCGCGAAGTCCAGCAGCACGGTGTTGACGCGCATCAGCGCGTGTGCGACTTCGGCAATCATGTCGTGCGGCTCGATCTGGGTGGTGTAGGGGTTCCAGACCAGACCGAGGTCTTCGACGAAGTCGCGCGCCAGGCTGGGCCAGTCGACGTCCGGGCAGGCAGCCATATGGGCGTTGAAGTTGCCCACGGCGCCGTTGATCTTGCCCGTGATTTCGATCTGATCGAGCGCCCGGCGCTGGCGGCGCAGACGAAAAACCACGTTGGCCAGCTCCTTGCCCAGCGTGGTGGGCGAGGCGGTCTGTCCATGGGTGCGCGAGAGCATCGCCATGCCGGCGGTGTCCTTGGCCATGGTTGCCAGCCGCTCGTCGAGCTGTCCCAGCAGGGGGTCGAGCTCTTCGACCACGGCGTGTCGGATGATCAGCGCCCAGGCGAGGTTGTTGATGTCTTCGGAGGTGCAGGCGAAATGGATGAATTCGGTGTGGGGCTGAAGTGAACTGCGCTCGGCGAGGCGTTCCTTGAGCCAGTATTCGACCGCTTTCACGTCGTGGTTGGTCGTGCGCTCGATGGCCTTGACCGCGGCCGCATCATCCTCGCTGAACTCGTCGACCAGGCGATCGAGAAAGTTGCGGTCTGCACGTGAAAGCTCGGGCAGGGCAGTGAAGGCAGGCTCGGCTGCCAGCGCCTTGAACCAGGCCACCTCCACGCGAACGCGATGGCGAATCAGGCCGGCTTCGGATGCCAGCCAGCGCAGCCCGCCGAGCCGGTTGGCGTAGCGTCCGTCAAGCGGCGATAGAGCAGTCAGGGCGTGGGTGTTCATGGGGTTTTGCCATCGTTTCGATCAGCCGGTAATGATACCCCAGCAAGCCGGTGATTTTGCCCTGCCGGAGGCGGGCCGGTCAGCGGTATTGCCGCAGATAGCGCCACTCCAGCAGGCGCTTGAGCCAGTGCATGGCGCGTAGCGGCGGCAGCACGCGATTGGCTTTGTCGTTGCGCGTGACGAGGATGCCGCGGTCGTGCAGGTCGACAATGCACACCAGTTCGCTCTTGAAGGTCTTGTCGGCCGGCTTGTGGGCAAGCTCGGCCAGCAGGTTGTCGGCGGCGGCAGCAGCCTGCAGGTCGGCCATGTGCGCCTGCTTCGGCATCCAGCCCGGTCCGGGAAACGAACCGGCGTCGCCGGCCACGTACACGCGCTCGAAGCCCTCGACCCGGCAGTGCGCATCGGCTGCGATCATGCCACCGGGTGAACGTGGCAGCGTGGTGTTGTCGAACCAGTCGTTACCGGTCATGCCGGGCATGAACAGGATCAGGTCGGCGGCAAAGCTCGCGGCCTCGGTCTCGACACCGTCAGCGCTCAAGCGCTTCGGTTTCTGGCCAAGGTGCATCAGGATGTCGCGCTTTTGCATTTGCGCGAGCAGGCGGTCGACCGCCTTGCCGCCCAGCCGCTGACCGGGTTTTTCAGCCGGACTGAAGAAGTGCAGATCGAAGCGCTCGCGCCGGCCCTGCCGGCGCAGCCAGGTGTCGATGCCGAACAGGAATTCGAACACCGGGCCGCCGCGCATGGCCGCAGGCTCCGCCGGGTTGCCGGCAAAGCCGAAGGCAATCGAGCCCGAGCCCAGGCTCTGGAGGCGGTCGCGCAGGCGCGTCATTTCCCATGGCCCGCCACAGGGCAGGAAGCTGTGCTCGATGCCCGGCAGCGTGCGCAGGAACTGCCCGCCGCAGGCAATGATCAGGCCGTCGTTGGCCACCTCGCCGGTGCTTGTCTGTACGCTGCGCCCGTCGTCGGACAAGCCGCCGGCCCGGCTGGCGTGATGGCGCACACGCATGCGCTCGAGGAAGCCATCGAGCGGCACGATCAGGTCTTCGGCCCGGCGCCTGCTGGTCGGGATCCAGATCGTGCCGGGGTAGTAGACCAGCTCGGCCCGGGGCGCGATCAGGTCGATGCCCAGCCGGGCATCGGCCTGGCGCAGCCGGCGAACGGCGGTCAGGGCGGCGAATCCCGAACCGATAACGGTCACGCGCGACATGGTGTGTTCGCCTTGCGTCTGAAATGGACGCTTATATTAACAAATGCTAATCAGGCGCATGGTCGAGCATGTAGTCCAGGGTCAACGTGGCCAGCGCGCGCACGCCGGTCTGCATGGCCGACTCATTGATCTGAAAGTCCGGCGTGTGGTGCGGAGCCACCTCTTCCAGCGCCATGCCCTCCGGCGCAGCGCCCAGAAAGATGAACACGCCCGGCACCTCGCGCTGGAAGAACGAAAAATCCTCGGCCGCGGTCAGCGCGTCGATGCGGATTGCCTGATCGCCGGCCACGCGCTCCAGGCTGGGCGCCATGGCTGCCGTCAGTTCCGGGTCGTTGTAGGTCACCGGATAGCCGCGCTGGATGTCGACGCTGACCTCTGCGCCCTGGCTTTTGGCGATGTGCTCGGCCGTGCGCCGGATGTCGGCGTGGATCTTGTCCTGCATATCCGCGTCGAGCGTGCGGATGGTGCCGATCAGCTCGGCTTCTTCGGGAATGATGTTGTTGCGCACGCCGGCACGCACGCGACCGACCGAAATGACGGCCGCGGCCTTGGTCAGCTCGGTCTGGCGGCTGACGATCGTGTTGAGGCCAAGCACGATCTGGGCGGCAGTGGTGATCGGATCGACTCCGGTCCACGGCGTCGATCCGTGCGTCTGCTTGCCGTGCACGGTAATGTTGAACTGATCCGAGGCGGCCATGGTGCCGGCGGCACGAAAGCCGATCTGGCCGGCGGGCGCGGGTGCCCAGATGTGCTGTCCGAAGACGACGTCGACGTCGGGATCGGTGAGCACGCCTGCGGCCACCATCATCTCTGCGCCGCCTTCCTCGCCCGGCGGTGTGCCTTCTTCGGCCGGCTGGAAGATGAACTTGACGGTACCCGGCAGCTGATCGCGCCGATCGGCCAGCATCCGGGCCACGCCCATGAGCATGGCCATGTGCGAGTCATGACCGCAGGCGTGCGAAACCGGAACCTCTTCGCCCAGGTATTCGCCGGTGACATCCGGTGAAAACGGCAGGCCTGCCCGCGCGGGCACGGGCAGGGCGTCCATGTCGGCACGCAGGCCCACGACCGGACCGGGGCGGCCGCCTTCGAGCACGCCCACAACGCCGGTGTGTGCCACGCCGGTGGTCACCTGCATATCGAGCGAGCGCAGAAACTCGGCGAGTGTCTCGGCAGTCTCGAATTCGCGATTCGACAGCTCGGGGTTGGCGTGGAAGTGGCGTCGCCATTCGATCACCTGTGGCTGCAGCGTGGCCGCGCTTGCGTCGATGTATTCATGCCAGTCGGTGGCCGTCTCCTGAGCATTGCCAGCCAGGGCGACCAGCAGACCGAAAAGCGGTAGCAGGGCGATGTTTCTCACGGCAGTTCCTTTGACCATGGGGAGCAGCACTCATTCTTGCCGCCCCGGTGGCGGTCATGCAAGTCGGGAATTCACCCCGTGTGGAGCGTTTTCAGCGTGGTGTCCTTTTGCCGCCAGAGTTGATTGATCCAGTCCTGGATCCTGCGACGGAATTCGGGATCGTTCTGGTAGTCGCCGCCGCGCAGCTGCTCGGGAATCGGCAGGCGACGGACGTGAACGCGGATCACGCGCACGCGATTGGCGAACAGATCGGCCAGGCTGGGGCGCCCGTCGGGATAGGCAATGGTGACGTCGACGAGGGTGTCGAGCGCAGCGCCCATGGCGTCCAGGGTGAAGGCTACGCCGCCGGCACGCGGCTTGAGCAGGTATTGATGGGGCGATTGCTGATCCTGATGCTTGGCCGGCGTGAAGCGCGTGCCCTCGACGAAATTGACGATGGCTACGGGGATGCGGCTGAATTTGCGGCAGGCGTGGCGCGTGGCGGCAATGTCGCGCCCGGCCAGTTCCGGTCGGCGCGCAATCCGGGCGCGGCTGTAGCGTTTCATGAAGGGGAAATCCAGCGCCCACCAGGCCAGGCCCAGCAAGGGCACCCAGATGAGCTGGCTTTTCAGGAAAAAGCGCAGCAGCGGCAGACGGCGGTTGAACAGCTTCTGCAGGACGGGAATATCGACCCAGCTCTGATGGTTGCATATCACCAGCATTTGCCCGTCGATGTCGGCTGTGGGCAGGCCTTCGACCTGCAGGCGTGTGGCCGTCAGCTGGTCGAACAGCCAGGAGTTGAAGTCGATCCAGCTCGCCGCGATGCCTGCCAGAGCCCGATCACAGGCGCGCGTAACCGCTGCTGTGCGCACGCCCAGTTTCACCAGCGCGACCACCAGCAGGGGCAGGATGTGCACCACGGAATTGGCGGCCAGCAGCAGGCTGGCGGCGACGATGCGCAGGCAGGCAGACAGTTTTTCCAGCATGGTTTGATTATCTCACGCGCGTCTGCCGGCCGGGCTCGGCAGTAAAAGCCGGGCACGGCGTTATAATCAGGGACTTGGCTCTGTCTGACACTGGACTACCACGCAATGAGTGATTTTCGTATCGAAAAAGACAGCATGGGCGAGCTTCAGGTGCCCGCCGATGCTCTCTGGGGGGCGCAGACCCAGCGCGCCGTGAACAATTTCCCGATCAGCGGTCAGCGCATGCCGGCGGCCTTCATCCGGGCGCTGGGCCTGGTCAAGGCCGCCTGCGCCGAGGCCAACGAAGCGCTGGAGCTGCTCGATGCCGACCGCAGTCGGGCCATCGTGCGGGCCGCCGGGCGGGTGGCGGCCAACGAGGTCGACGAACATTTCCCGATCGACGTCTATCAGACCGGCTCGGGTACCAGCTCGAACATGAACGCCAACGAGGTGATCGCGCACCTGGCCGACCCGAAGGGCGAGTTGGGAATTCACCCCAACGATCACGTCAACATGGGGCAAAGCTCCAACGATGTGATCCCCACCACGATTCAGGTCAGCGCCTGTTTGCTGACCAGCGAACATCTGCTGCCGGCCCTGCAGCACTTGCAAAAGGTGTTGCGCCAACGCGCCGACGAGTTCTCGCAGGTGGCCAAGACCGGGCGCACTCACTTGATGGATGCCATGCCGGTGACGCTGGGCCAGGAGCTGGCCACCTGGGCGGTTCAGATCGACGGAGCCGAGCGACGCATTCGCGACGCGCTCTCGCGCTGCCGCTATCTGCCTCAGGGTGGCACTGCCGTGGGCACCGGAATCAATGCTCATCCGGAGTTCGGCCACCGCTTTGCCGCCCGCCTGGCCGAGTCCACGGGTTTCGAGTTTGCCTCGGCCGACAACAAGTTCGAGGGCATTGCCAGCCAGGACGCGGCGGTCGAGCTTTCCGGCCAGCTCAAGGGCCTGGCGGTGGCGCTTTTGAAAATCAGCAATGATCTGCGCTGGATGAACTCCGGACCGCTGGCCGGTCTCGGGGAAATCGAGCTCGAAGCCCTGCAGCCGGGCTCTTCGATCATGCCGGGCAAAGTCAATCCGGTGATTCCCGAAGCCATCGGCATGGTGTGTGCCCGCGTGATCGGCAATGACAGCACAATCACCGTTGCCGGGCAATCCGGCAATTTTCAGCTCAACGTCATGCTGCCGGTGGTTGCCGCAGGCCTGCTCGACAGCCTGGAAATCCTCGGCAACGCCGCACGGCTGTTCGCCGATCGCGCCGTCGCCACGTTCACGGTGCGCGAAGACAACCTTGAAAAGGCGCTGGCGCGCAACCCCATCCTGGTGACCGCGCTCAACCCGGTCATCGGCTATGAAAAGGGTGCGGCCGCGGCCAAGAAAGCCTATGCCGAGGGCCGGCCGATTCTCGATGTCGCTGCCGAGATGACCGATCTGTCGCGCGAAGAGCTCGAGAAGCTGCTCGATCCGGTCAAGCTCACGCGTGGAGGGTTGTAGCCCTGGCTCGCAGTCCGCACATCACGCCAGCGGGTCATCGAGCGCTGCAGGACGAGCTCAAGTACCTGTGGGAGAAGAAGCGCCCTGCGGTCACGCGGGCGGTGACGGCCGCAGCTGCCGAGGGCGATCGCTCGGAAAACGCCGAATACATCTATCGCAAGAAGCAGCTTCGCGAGATCGATCGGCGCGTGCGCTATCTGCGCAAGCGCCTCGATGAGGTTCGCCCCGTGCCGCCGCGGGCGGACAACCCCGGCAAGGTGTTTTTCGGCGCCACGGTCACCCTGGCCGAAACCGACGGCAGCGAGGTGTGTTACCGCATTGTCGGGGCCGACGAGACCGATGCCGGCCAGGGCTGGATCTCGGTGGACTCACCCGTTGCCCGAGCGCTTCTGGGCCGGGCCGTGGACGAGGAGGTCAGCGTGCGCACGCCGACCGGCGAGCGCGTGCTCGAGGTGGTCGACGTCGAATACTGATGTTTCGGTGCCCGCCCGGGAGGATGCGCTCGCGGCTTTCCCCAACCCGGCCGCAATCGCCATTGCGCCCGGTTTGACAAGGCCCTTGAAAACGCGTCGCTTAGCACCTATATCTTTGCATGAGATCGCCGCAAGGGGTCTCATCCGGCCCGGCCTGATGCAGGCGGGCAATAAATGACAACACCGATTGCTTCTCAAGGAGGATACGGTAATGACGACATTTGATCTTTCACCCCTGTACCGCACGGCCATTGGCTTTGATCGCATGGCTGACATGTTGTCCAACGCGCAGCGCGTCGACAGCAACGGTTACCCGCCTTACAACATCGAATCTCTGGGCGAGGATCGCTATCGCATCACCATGGCGGTGGCGGGCTTCTCGGATGACGAGCTCGATATTGTTTCCGAGCAGAACACGCTGACGATCTCCGGCAGCAAGGCCGAGCCCGAAAAGGAAGACAGCGACGAGCGTGCCTTCCTGTACCGCGGTATTGCCAATCGCAGCTTCGAACGCCGCTTCCAGTTGGCCGATCACGTCAAGGTGGCCGGTGCCGATCTGGAAAACGGCCTGCTGCACATCGAGCTCAAGCGTGAGCTGCCCGAGCGGATGAAGCCGCGCAGAATCGAAATCGGCAGCGGCGAATCCCGCGTGATCGAAAGCGGCGACAAGGCATCGACCAGGGCTGCCTGACCGGTCGCCTGCACCAGGTGACAGCGCAGCTGAAGACAACAACACAGTGCAACAGGGGCGCCGAGGGCGCCCCTTTTTATCGTTCAGTGGCATGCGACCGTGACGGATCTGCGAAAATCAATCTCATCCATCGACGCAGACAAGCAGCGCGCATGACAACCTCACCGCCCAAGAGTCGCCCACCCGCCTGGCTTTTTTTGTATTCGTTTTATCAGTGGCTTGTCTACGTGCCGCTGGTCGTGCTGCTGACCTTGATCGGCGGGATTCTGGCCGTGCCGGTGGCCGTTGTGATTTCGCCGCGTCTGGCCAACCTGTGGATTGCGGTGACCTGGGGACGTTTGCTGACCTGGCTGGTGCCGGTACGCGTCGAGGTCGAAGGGTTCGATCGGATCGATCCTGAACAAAGCTATGTCGTGGTCGCCAACCATCAGAGCCAGTTCGACATTCCGGTCATTTATGGCTGGATCGGCCTGGATCTGCGTTGGGTGGCCAAGGCCGAACTCGGTCGCATTCCCTTCATGGCGGCCGGTTGTCGTGCCATCGGCCACGTGTTCATCGACCGCGCCAACCCCGAGCAGGCCAGAAAGGCCATCAAGCGCGCGGTGGGCCGGCTTGATCAGGGCACCGGGCTGATGTTCTTTGCTGAAGGTACGCGCAGCCGTTCTGGCAAGCTTCTGCCGTTCAAGGCCGGCGCATTCCGCGTGGCCGTGGACCAGCAGCTGCCGGTGCTGCCCGTCACCGTGGTCAATACCCGCGCCGTGCTGCCGGCAAAAAGCCTGCGTCTTCGTCCCGGCCGGGTTCGCATCGTAGTGCATTCGCCGCTGGAAACCGCGGGGCTTGGGACTGGCAACGTTGGCGACCTGCGTCGCCGCTGTCAGGCCGCAGTGGCCAGCGCGCTGCCGCAGGGCGACGCGTCCTGATGCGCTTTCGCCAGCCGGATCCTGACTACACCGGTTCGCCGCGAGCACAGGCCAACCTCTGGCTTGCCGTACGTCTGACCGGCGGTTTCGTGGCACTGATGTGGGCGGTATTCCTTTTCGATCTCCTCACCGGCCTGGATCTGGGGCGTTTCGGACTGCGCCCGCGCGACCCCGCCGGCTTGATCGGCCTGTTGACCACGCCGTTGCTGCATGCGCATCTGGGGCATATCGCCTCCAATACGCTGCCGTTGTTGGTCGGAGGTACCGCCCTGTTGTTTCTCTACCCGAATTCCGCGCTTCGGGTACTGCCTGTGCTCTACCTGGGTAGCGCGGCCTTTGCCTGGATCTTTGCCCGCGCCAATCTCCATATCGGTGCCAGCGGCCTGGTTTACGGCATTCTGGCCTTCGTGTTCGTTTCTGGCATTCTCAAGCGTGATCTGCGTTCGGTGGGCGTTTCTCTGCTGATCTGGTTTCTTTACGGGTCAATGGTCTGGGGCGTGCTGCCGCTTGATGCGGGTACCAGCTGGGAATTGCATGCCAGCGGCATGCTCATGGGCGTGGTCATGGCCTTCATGTTCCGCAGACATGACCTGCCGCCGGTAAGACGCTACGATTGGGAGTTGGAGGATGAGCCCGAGAGCGACTTCGAGGATGATCAGAGCAATGGCGGGCATGATCGGCGCTGGCCCTGATGCGCCATGGTTGAGTGTCTTGAATGAAAACGCGTTGACCAGCAGGAGACCCAGAACATGATCAGAAGACTGTTCGGCATGCTTCTGGCGCTGATCGTGGTCCTGGTGATCATCGGTTTTCTACTGCCAACGACGGTGCAGATCGAGCGCGAGCGGGTAGTCGATCATTCCCCGGAGGTCATTTTCGAGACGCTGACCGACCTGCGCCACTTCACGCAGTGGGTGCCCTGGCTGGCCGCGGATCGCGACATCGAATGGCGACTCGAGGGGCCGGCCAAAGGGGTCGGGGCGACGCTGGTCTGGAATGAAACGCCCGAGGCTCGGCCCAGCCGGCTGTGGATCGTTGCGGTCGATCCGCCGCGCCGTATCGACATGCAGCTCGAGCTGACCGGTAACGAGGCCGACAGCTGGTTCGAGGTGGTGGCCGGTCCGGGCGGGCAAACCATTCGCTGGGGAATGCAAATCGAGTTTGGCGCCCTTGATCTGGTCGGGCGCTATGTCGGCTTGATGCTGCCGGGCCTGATCGGCCGCGACTATCGCGATGGGCTGGAACGGTTGGACGAATACCTGTCGCGCAGCCCCGGACGCGTTCCCGAGCTGTCTGACGAGATCGATTGGCGGTCATGAGCAGCGTGCCGGCCCTGCATGTGCTCGGCTGCGGCCGCGCCGCACGGGCTGTCGCCCGCCGGCTGATCGGCACCGGGCAGGTCACGCCCGGTCTGGTGGTCAATCGCAGCCTCGAGAGCGCTCGAGAGGCAGCACGTTTTCTCGATGGCGGTGAGCCCGCGCTGCGGCTGGACGAACGCATTGCCGGTGGCTGGGTCATGCTCGGACTGCCCGACGGTGTGCTGGCCGCTCGCAGCGGTCAGCTCGAATGGCCCGGTTCGGCCGCGCCCGAACTGATCTTTCATCTGTCCGGATCGGTAGAAGCCACCGCCCTGGCAGGCGTCGGTGTGCCGCATGCCGCGGTGCACCCGGTCCGGGCCTTCGCCGACCCCGAGTCGGCGGCGGCTCGCTTTGCCGGCACCTGGTGCGTCGCCGAGGGCGAATCAACGGCTCTGGATCGTCTGCGACCGGTATTCGAGGCCGCCGGCGGCCGTTGGCTGGCTTTCGCTGCGCGCGACAAGGCGGCCTGGCACGCCGCCACCGTGGCGGCCAGCAACTTTCTGGTCACCATTCAGGATCTGGCCCGAAACCTTGCCGAGCTGGCCGGCTTGTCCGAAGCTCAGGCCGCCGAAGTGCTGTGCGACTTGCAGCAGGGCACGCTCGAGAGCCTGCGCGAGCGCTCGCCGCGAGAAGCGCTGACCGGTCCGATCGAGCGCGCGGATGCAGCCGCCTGTCGTCGGCTGGCTGCGGCGGCGGCCGGGCTGGACGCCGAACAGGCCCAGCTGTTTTTCCGACTCGGCCGGGCCACCCTGGCGCTGGCGCGTGAAAAGCGCGGCGAGCAGGCCGACGACCCGACGCTCGACCAGCTGTTTTCCGCTACCAGCGACTGAAATCCAGCCGGCCGATGGCCGTTGACCAGTCGTCGACCGCGGGGGGGTCGGGAACGCCGCGCGCAATGGCGGCCCGGAACAGCTCTCCGGAAAGCATGGTCACGCCCAGGCGTTCGAGGTGCGGGTTCCAGAGCTGGCAGTCGCACAGCAGGAAATTCCACTGCGACAGCGCGCGCATCAGCACGGCGAGCGCAATCTTGGAGGCATCTCGCCGGCGGTGGAATTTGGATTCGGCAAAGAAGATGCGCCCCAGCGCCACGCCGTAGAGCCCGCCGATCAGCTCGCCGTCTTCGCTGCGGATCTCGATGCTGTGGGCGTAGCCGAGCCGGTGAAGGCGACCGTACGCGCGCTGCATTTCCGGTGTGATCCAGGTGCCGCCCTGATCGTCGCCTCTGGCTTCGGCGCAGGCGGCGGTGACCTGGTCGAAGGCGCTGTCGGCATGCACGCTGAATCGCCCCTGCCGGAGCGTTCGCCGGAAGCGTCTGGACAGATGCATCGCCTCGGGCAGCAGAACCGCGCGCGGTTCGGGTGACCACCACAGCAGGGGTCCGGGCGCCTCGTACCAGGGGAAGATGCCGTGGGCGTAGGCATTGAGCAGCCGCTCGGGATGCAGGTCGCCGCCCCAGGCGAGCAGGCCGTCTTCTCCGCGCGCCGCGGCAGGATCGGGGAAAGGGCTGTCGGGTGACGCGCCCAGCTGCGGTATCGGCGACTGCATCATTCGGCCTTGAAGGGGTCGAGTTCATCGAGCAGTTCGCGGCGGCGTGCCAGATGCTCGCCTTCTGCGGCCAGCCAGCGGCGCACGCCCGCGCGCAGCTCCGGGTGGCGAATGTAATGGAACGAGCGCGTTCTTTGCGGCAGGAAGCCGCGCCGGATCTTGTGTTCACCCTGGGCGCCAGGCTCGAACCATTCCAGACCGGTGGCAATACAGTAATCAATGCCCTGGTAGTAGCAGGTCTCGAAGTGGACGTCACGCGTTTCCACCAGGCTGCCCCAGTAACGACCGTACAGCCGCGATTCGTCGCGCCAGAACACCGCGCAGGCCAGATCCTCGCCGCCGCGCTCGGCAATGCAGACCAGAAACCGGTCGCCGAAGCGGCTCGCCGCGCGGTTGAAGAATGCGCGGTTGAGCGAGGGCAGGTTGCCGTACACGGCAAACGTGGTCTGGTAACAGCGGTCGACCAGGTCGAGTTCGGCCGTCGACAGGGTGTTGCCATTGGCCCAGCGGAAACGCCAGCCCTCGGCATGAACTCGTCGGCGTTCAGCGCGAATGTTCTTGCGCGGCTTGCGGCGCAGTCGAGAGAGGAAGTCGTCGAAGTCCCGGTAGCCGTCGTTGCGCCAGTGATACTGCCAGTCGAAGCGCTCCAGCCAGCCGGCTTGGCGCAGCACGGCCGCATCGTGCGCGTCGCAGAAGTTGACGCCGGCCGACCACAGCTGCTGTTCTTCGACGATGGCTTCGATGTTGTGCACCAGCTCGAGCGCGGTCTGCGGCCGGGTTGCGGCGCCAAGCAGGCGCGGGCCGGTCACCGGGGTGAAAGGTGCGGCCACCAGCAGCTTGGGGTACCAGGGCATGCCGGCCTGCTCAGATGCCTGCGCCCAGGCGAAGTCGAAGACGAACTCGCCGTGGGAATGAGCCTTGAGCCAGGCCGGTGCCGCGCACATGATGTCGTCGCCCAGCGTCGCCGACAGCGCGAAGGGCTGCCAGCCGGTCACGCCACCGGTGCAGCCGGCCTCTTCGGCGCTGACCAGAAAGCGCCAGTCGACGAACGGGCCGGTCGCCTCGCACAGCCCGTTCCAGCTCGCCTGTCGGTAATCGGAGAAGGGAGTCTCCTGCAGCGGCTCAGACCTCCAGCTCGGCAAGATAGCGCTCGGCATCCAGCGCGGCCATGCAGCCGAAACCGGCCGACGTGACTGCCTGGCGGTAGACATGATCAGCGACGTCGCCGGCGGCAAACACTCCGGGTATGGATGTGGCCGTGGCCATGCCGTCCTGACCGCTGTGGATGTGGATGTAGCCGTCGGTCATGTCGAGCTGGCCCTTGAAGATACCGGTGTTGGGGTCGTGGCCGATGGCGATGAACACGCCCTCGAGCTCGATATCGCTCGTTTCCTCGGTCGCGACGTGCTTCAGACGCATGCCGGTCACGCCGTCGTCGTCGCCGAGCACCTCGTCGAGCACGTGGTTCCAGCGGATCTCGATCTTGCCCTCGGCCTCCTGCTGGAACAGCCGCTCCTGCAGGATCTTCTCGGCGCGCAGCTCGTCGCGGCGGTGAACCAGGATGACCTTGCTGGCGATATTGGCCAGATACAGCGCTTCTTCGACGGCGGTGTTGCCGCCGCCGATGACGGCGACCGGCTTGCCGCGATAGAAAAAGCCGTCACAGGTCGCGCAGGCCGATACGCCGCGGCCCTTGTAGGCTTCTTCGGAGGGCAGGCCCAGATAGCGCGCCGAGGCGCCGGTGGCGATGATCAGGGCATCGCAGGTGTAGACACCGCTGTCGCCCTCGAGACGATAGGGTTTTTTCGACAGGTCGGCGGTGTGGATGTGGTCGAACACGATTTCCGTGTCGAAGGCCTCGGCATGCGCGCCCATGTTCTGCATCAGTTCCGGCCCCTGCAGTCCGGGGTAGCTGCCGGGCCAGTTTTCCACGTCGGTGGTGGTGGTCAGCTGCCCACCTTGTTCGATGCCGGTGATCACGGCGGGCGCCAGGTTGGCGCGGGCAGCATAGATCGCCGCGGTATAGCCGCCAGGGCCGGAGCCGAGGATCAGCAGGCGGAAATGTCGGGGGTCGGACATGTATAATTTCTCCGTTTGGGGCCGGGCATGGTGAAGCCATTAATCTGTGGTCGCCCCAGGCTCAATCCAAGGTGGGTCGACCGGCAGCCTCCCGGGTTGTTGATCGCCTGTTTCATTCTGGCAGTTTTCAAGGAGTAACAAAGATGCGCATCGGAATTCCCCGCGAGATCAAGACCCTGGAAGGGCGGGTGGCCCTGGTGCCAGCGGCCTGCGGTGATTTGGTTCAGGCCGGGCACGAAGTGTTCATCGAGGCAGGTGCCGGCGAAAAAAGCGGGTTTTCCGATGCGGACTTCCAGCAGGTCGGTGTCGAGGTGTTGCCCGACGCCAAGGCGCTCTACGATCGCGCCACGCTGATCGTCAAGGTCAAGGAGCCGATCGAGGGTGATCTCGAGCACCTGCGCTCCGACCACCTGCTGTTTTGCTATCTGCACCTGGCGGCCGAGCCCGCGCTGACCGAGCGCCTGCTGGCAATCGGCCTGACCGGGGTGGCCTTCGAAACCGTCGAGGAGGCCGATGGCTCGCTGCCGTTGCTGGCGCCGATGAGCAATATCGCCGGGCGGATCGGCGTGCAGGTGGGCACCCATCTGCTGCATCAGCCCGAGGGCGGAAGCGGCGTTCTTCTGGGCGGCATCCCGGCGGCCGACCGTGGTCATGTCGTGGTGCTTGGCGCCGGCGCTGCGGGCGGCAATTCCGCCCGCCTGGCAGCAGCTTCTGGCGCCCGCGTGACCGTTTTCGACAAGCGTCAGGATCGCCTGGCGGAGATGATGGCCATTGGCTCCAACGTGACTGCGCTCTATCCCTATGGCGAAACCGTGGCCGATTACGTCGCCGATGCCGATCTCGTTATTGGCGCTGTGCTGGTCACCGGTCAGCGTGCGCCGCATGTGGTTACCCGTGAAATGATTGCGTCGATGGACGAGGGCGCGGTGGTCGTGGATATCTCGATCGACCAGGGCGGCTGTATCGAAACCAGTCGCCCGACGACCTACGCCGATTCGACCTACCAGGTCGATGGCGTGACGCATTTTTCTGTCACCAACATGCCCGGTGCGGTGCCGCGCACGGCCAGCCAGGCGCTTTCGGCCACCATCCTGCCCTATGTCCAGCACATGGCCGGGCCGGAGTGGGAGCGGGTCGAAGCGCTGTCACGCGGAGTGAACGTGCGCGCTGGCGAGCTTGTCCATCCGGCACTTAAGTGAGCACAATCAGCGCATTGCGAAGCAAACCTGATGCAGGGTGAGATGTGAGTCGGCGGGCCAACAAGAGCGACAAGGTCGATGCGTCCGCGCTGGCGATGAAGCGGCGCCTGTCGGAGGCGCTGTTTCTCCTCATCGTCGTGGCCGCCGTCTATCTCCTGCTGTGCCTGGTCAGCCATGATCCGTCCGACCCCGGCTGGTCGCGGTCGGCTGCCGATTCCCGGGTGGAAAATCTGGGGGGCGCGTTTGGTGCCTGGCTGGCTGATCTGTTCCTGGTGCTGTTTGGCTATATGGCCTATGCGGCGCCGGTGCTGATCGGATTTGCCGGTTTTCGGGTGCTGTCCGAGCGCGGAGAGCCGGCCGGTCTTGCCGAGTGGTCGGTGCGCACGGCCGGCCTGCTGCTGGCCGTACTCACCGGCTGCATGCTGTTGTCCTTGCAGGCCGGCGCGGTCGATGCCGGCCCCGGCGGCGGGGTGATCGGTGATGTGCTTTCAGCACCGATGCAGGCGACCCTCGGCCTGACCGGCGGCGTGCTCATCAGCCTGAGCGTGTTTCTGGGCGGCATCACCCTGTTTACCGGCCTGTCGTGGATTGACGTCGTCGATCGCACCGGGCGTTTTGCCCTGCACGCCTGCACCTGGTCCATCGGCCGGGTGGCACAGGGACGGGACTGGTTCGCCGGGCGCCGCGCGCGGGCACAGCGTGACGAGGTGCGCAAGCGCGATTCGGTCAAGCGCAAGGCGCGCAAGGAGGTGCGCATCGAGCCGCGCGTGGAGCCCAAGGCAAGCAAGCGCCGCGAGAAAAAGGCCCGGCAGCAGCCGTTGTTCAAGAATCTGTCGCCGGGTGAACTGCCGCCGCTGGAGCTGCTCGACGAGCCACCCTCCAAGCGCGCCGGCTATTCCGAAGAGGCCCTCAAGGCGATGAGCCGACAGGTCGAGCTGAAACTGGCCGACTTCGGCGTCGAGGTCGAGGTGGTCGCGGTCCATCCCGGGCCGGTGATCACCCGCTTCGAGCTGCAGCCGGCGCCGGGAGTGAAGGGCGCCCAGGTATCGAACCTGTCGAAGGATCTTGCGCGCGGCCTGAGCGTGATTTCAGTACGCGTGGTCGATGTGATTCCGGGCAAGAGCGTCATTGGCCTGGAAATTCCGAACCAGAACCGGGAAATCGTTTTCCTGCGCGAAATCCTGGATTCCGAAGCCTATGCCCGCTCGAGCTCACCGCTGACCCTGGGCCTGGGCAAGAGCATCTCGGGCAAGCCCATGGTGGCCGATCTGTCGCGCATGCCGCATCTGCTGGTTGCCGGTACGACCGGCTCGGGCAAGTCGGTGGCCATCAACGCCATGATCCTGAGCCTGCTCTACAAGGCCACGCCCGACCAGGTGCGCCTGATCATGATCGACCCCAAGATGCTGGAGCTGTCGGTTTATGAGGGGATTCAACATCTGCTCACGCCGGTGGTCACCGACATGAAGGACGCCTCCAACGCCCTGCGCTGGTGCGTCGCCGAGATGGAGCGTCGCTACAAACTGATGGCCTCGGTGGGGGTACGTAACCTGGCGGGCTATAACCGCAAGGTCCGGGAGGCGGCCGAAAAGGGCCAGCCCCTTACCGACCCGCTGGTTGATCCTTCCGAGCTTGCCGAAGGGGAGGCCAAGCCCGTTCTGGAAGCCCTGCCTTACATCGTCGTGGTGGTCGATGAGTTTGCCGACATGATGATGATCGTCGGCAAGAAGATCGAACAGCTCATCGCGCGGCTGGCACAGAAGGCACGCGCTTCGGGCATCCACCTGATTCTCGCTACCCAGCGGCCCTCGGTTGACGTGATCACCGGCCTGATCAAGGCCAATATTCCCACACGCATGGCCTTTCAGGTGTCTTCACGGGTCGATTCGCGCACCATTCTGGATCAGCAGGGGGCAGAGCAGCTGTTGGGCCACGGCGACATGCTGTACCTGCCGCCTGGCTCCGGCCTGCCCGAGCGCATTCACGGCGCTTTCGTGGACGACCACGAGGTGCATGCCGTGGTCGAGTCGCTGATGCAGCAGGGGCCGGCGGACTATCTCGATGAAGTGTTGTCCGACACCCAGACCATGGCCGATGGCCAGCAGATCGGGGCCACCGGCCTGCCTGAAGCCGGCAGCGGAGACTCCGAAGACGAGCTCTACGACAAGGGTGTGGCCTATGTGCTGGAAAGCCGGCGCGCCTCGATCTCGAGCGTGCAGCGCCACCTGCGAATCGGCTACAACCGCGCGGCCCGCATGATCGAGGACATGGAAGCGCAGGGCGTGGTCAGCCCGCCGGAGCACAATGGCCAGCGCGAGGTGCTGGCGCCCAAGCCGCCGCCGCGCGATTGAGCCTGGCGCCGCCGATCTGCCGGCTTCGCTACTGCCGCAGTCAGTTGCGGTTCAGGCGCCAATCGTCAGACTGACATCGACAACGTTTGGCAAAGGAAGTGATGCCCAATGATCATGGAATGGCTGGCTGCAATGCTGATGGCCGTGGCTGCGGCGGGAACAGCGCCACAGGCACAGGATGGTCGCGCGCAGCTCGATGCGTTTGCCGATGACCTGGAAACGCTTTCGGGCCGCTTCGAGCAGATCACCATTGATGCCGACGGGCGGGTGACCGAGGAATCGTCGGGCAAGCTGTACTTCTCCCGCCCCGATCGCTTCCGCTGGAGCTATGACGCACCTTTCCCGCAGGAAATCGTCGCTGACGGCGAGCAGCTGTGGTACTACGACGTCGCGCTCGAGCAGGTCACGGTCAGAGAACAGCCGCCTGCTGCCGAGTCGCCGCTGCTGGTGCTCACCCGGCCCGAGCTCCTGGACCGCTTTTATCAAGTGACGGACGCGGCCGGGGACGTCATCGCGTTCGCGCCGCTGGAGTCTGAAAGCGATATCGTCCAGGGGCGGCTGCACTTCCGGGACGGGCTGCCGCAGGAGCTGGAGCTGGAGGACGAATTCGGCCAGCTGACGCGCCTGCGCCTGTTCGACCTCGAGCGCAACCCCGAGCTTGATTCCGGGCGGTTCGAGTTTTCCGTACCTGAAGGCGTGGACGTGCTCGAAGGCTATTGATCACCCGGCCGAGCTCGATCCGGCAGCCTGCCGGGCCGTCAAGACTCCGGGGGCGCGAAGGCGCGGGCCGAGGTTTCGTCGTCGGGCTGCGTGAGGATCTCCACCGACTGTCGCGCCTGGGCAAGCATGTCGTGGCAGTGCCGGGACAGTTCGACACCGCGCTTGAAGCGCTCAAGCGAGTCGGACAGGCTCAGCTCCCCTGACTCCAGCGCTTCGACCAGGTTTTCCAGCTCATCGAGGGTGTGCTCGAAGTCCGGCTTGTGATCGCTGGCGGCGCTCTTGCTGGTTTTCTTTTTGCTCATGACAATCAGTTTAACCCAGCCGGTTCTTGCCTGGCGTCCAGATCAGAGACTGCCCCCTTTGCGCAAGCAGCTCCCGGAATCGGGCGGTCTGCCAGCGGTCTCCGAGCGCGACCAGTTCATCGCGGTGCAGCAATCGCGGCCACGATCGGCGTTGCCATGGCGGGACGCCGGCCGCGGCCAGCAGGCGCTTGCACTCGCGCTGATGGGCGTCGCCGGCGGGGCGCAGTGAATCGCCGTCCTGACCGCTGCGTACCCGCAGATTCAGAGGTTCGGCAATCGCTCCGGCAAGCTCGAGCTGACCCAGCCCCTCGGGCAGCTGCAGCGCGGTCTGTCCGTTCCAGCTCAGGTACCAGTCCGTGCACTCGGGGCAGCCGGATGCAAACCACAGCCGGTTACGCCAGAGGCGCAGAACGGCTTCATTCCAGCGCAGCTCCGGGCAGCGGTCGGTGCGCGCTTGCTTGATCTGGCGCAGGAAGGAATCCAGCCGACGACCGGGTGGCGGCTGCGAGCCGAGCCGGATGCACCAGGCCCGGATGATCTGCGCCAGGTAATATTCGCTGTTGTCGGCCAGCTGATCCAGCTGCAGGCAGTGAGAGCTGTTGCCGGCCCGGTCAAGATCAAGGTCGATCTGCCGGGCAAGCGTGGCCGCGGCCCCACGACACAGGCGCGCGCTGCGGCGCAGCGATTGGTCAACGGCAGGCCAGCGCTTGCGCAGCATGGGCAGAACCTGGTGGCGCAGGTGGTTGCGATCGAACTGTGGCGAGAGATTGGCCGGATCACGAATACAGTCCAGCGCATGATCTGCGAGGTAGGTCTCGATCTCCTGGCGCTGCCAGGAAAGCAGCGGTCGAGCCAGCCATCCTTGACCGAAACGGCGTACGGGCCGCATGCCGGCCAGGCCTTCCGGCCCGGCGCCGCGAATGAGTCGCAGCAGCACGGTTTCAGCCTGGTCGTCGGCATGATGCGCCGTCAGCAAGGTCTCATCGGCAGCCATCAGGTCATCGAGGACGCGGTAGCGGGCCAGCCGCGCGGCCGCTTCCGGCCCGGGGCCGTCGTCGACCTGGGCGTGAACGACCTGACAGGTCGAGCCCAGCTCCTCAGCGATGGCGACGGCGCGTTCGGCGCGTGCGCCGCTTTCTGCATCCAGCCCGTGATCGACGTGCACGCACACGAGTTCTCGCTCAAGCACAGTGGCCAGAAGCTGGTGCAGCAGGCAGACTGAATCGGGCCCTCCGCTGTAGGCCAGAAAGATTCGTCCGCGGCCGGGCAGGGTGGCGGGGTTCAGCTCAGCGGTGCTCATCACCGTCGGGCCTAGCTTTGCTCGAAGGCTCCGTATGCCATCAGGCGCTGGTAGCGGTCGTTGAGCAGGGTGTCGGCCGGCTGGCCGGACAGGTGTGCGAGCTGTGCGGCAATCGTTTCGCGGATATGGACGGCGACTTCATGCGGTGAACGATGCGCGCCGCCGGCCGGCTCCTTGATGATCTTGTCGATCAGCTCGAGTTTTCTGAGCTTGCTTGCCGTCACGCTCATCGCTTCTGCGGCGGTGGCCGCCTTGTCGGCGCTTTTCCACAGAATGGAGGCGCAGCCTTCAGGTGAAATGACCGAATAGATGCTGTACTGCAGCATGCTGATGCGATCTCCCACGCCGATGGCCAACGCACCGCCGGAACCGCCTTCGCCGATGACAAAGCAGATGATCGGCACCGGCAGGCGCGACATCACCGCCAGGTTGCGGGCAATGGCTTCCGACTGGCCGCGCTCTTCTGCGCCCACCCCTGGATAAGCGCCCGGTGTATCGATGAAAGTGACGATGGGCATGCCGAAGCGGGCGGCCATCTCCATCAGGCGTTGGGCCTTGCGATACCCTTCGGGCCGCGGCATGCCGAAGTTGCGGCGGACTTTCTCCCGGGTGCCACGCCCTTTCTCATGGCCGATCAGCATCATGCTCATGCCGTCGAGCATGGCCGGGCCGCCGACAATGGCGTGGTCATCTGCAAAGTGACGATCGCCGTGCAGTTCTTCGAATCGGTCGAAGACCATTGGCACGTAGTCGAGGGTGTGGGGGCGCTGTGGATGGCGAGCCAGCTGCGAAATCTGCCAGTCGCTCAACTCTGAAAAGATCGCTTTGGTGCGCTCTTCGCACTTTTGTTCCAGCCGCTGGATTTCATCGTCGAGATCCATCGAGACATCGGAGCCAACGTTCCTCAGCTCGCGAATCTTGGCCTCGAGTTCGGCGATGGGCTGTTCGAAATCAAGATAATTGGGGTTCATTCCGTATTCTGGCAGACCGCATGGTTGACCGGGGAGTATAACGTTCCCTTTACCCGGGATGAACCCCGACCGCGATCGGCCCGCGCGGGATGCGCCCTGGATCGAAGTTCGCCAGCGCCCAGTCCAGCTGGCTGTCCAGCAGGCGGGCACCGACTGGCGGTTCGTGGCCAAGGGCGCGCAGCGCCAGGCGCAGCGCCTCGGCGCGCGGGTGGGCGACGACCGGATCGTCAGCGTCGGACTTGCTTAGCTTGCGGCCGCGGCTGTCGGTGACGATCGGCAGGTGCAGCCACCGCGGTGGTGTCAACCCCAGGTGGTGGTAGATCAGCAGCTGCTTGGGTGTCGAATCGATCAGGTCGGCGCCGCGCACAACTTCGGTGATGGCCGATGCGGCGTCATCGACTACCACCGCCAGCTGATAGGCGATGAGGCCGTCGCCACGCAGAATGACGAAATCGCCACCGGTGCGACCGGGATGATCGCAGTATTCGCCCTGGACCGCATCAGTGAAGCATTCAACGCCGGCGTTATCGGTGCGCATACGCACGCTGCGCGGCGCGCGGCCCGGGGGTATTCCATTGCGACAAGTGCCGGGATAGATGCCGTTGGGCGGCAGGTGGCGTCGGCTGCAGCCGCAGCGGAAAGCGGCCCCGCTTTGCAGCAGCTGTGCGAGCGCCTGACGGTGTGCGGGATCACAATCGCTCTGGTAGCGCACGGGCCCGTCCGGAATCAGACCGAAGGCAGCGAGTGTTTTGATCTGTGCCCGCGCGGCACCCGGCACCTCGCGCGGCGGATCGAGATCTTCGATTCGCAGCAGCCAGCGTCCGGCGAGGCTGCGAGCACGCAGGTAGCTGGCAACGGCGGCCACCAGCGAGCCGAAATGCAAGGCGCCCGTCGGTGACGGGGCAAAGCGGCCGATATAAGCTGTAGAGAAAGGCTTTTCGGCGCTCATGAGGGATGCGGAGCGATACGCGTATCGAAACCGGAGGCTATACCGATGCTTCTTCGCGCACGAACTCGCCTTGCACCAGAATGATTCCGAACTGCCACAGCGTGGCCAGGTCACCGGTGTTTTCAACCTTGGGAGCGATCACGCGGCTGTTGTTTTCGCGCGCGTGGCTGACCAGGCTGGAGAGCTTCTGGCGCAGACCCTCGTTGTCGCCGAGATCCTGGATCATCTCCGGCGCCAGCCGGACGAAGTCGACGCCAAGATGGCGCAGCAGGCTTTCAACCGGCGCTTCCGGGCCGACGTCACAAAGCGCGAATCGGCAGCCGCTGTCCCTGAAACGCTCGATGAAGCTCTGAACCGGACGCAGCTTTTCCCGAACCTCGGCCTCGCGCAACCCCAGGATCATGCGCCCGGGCTCCAGCCCGGAGCTGCTCAGCCGCTTGAGCAATGCCAGCGAAGCCTGCTCATCGCTGATGGTGTCGAGGCTGACCGGCACCAGCCACTGGCCGTTGACGTCGTTGCGTTCGCCGGCCAGGCTTTGCAAGCGGTCCATCATGTCGGCATCGAGTCGCGCGGCCAGTCCGATTCGCGAGGCGATGTGCATGTAGACCGAGGGCAGTATGACCTCATCACTGTCTTCCGGCCGCAGCCGGGTTTCCACTTCGCTGATCAGGAACTCGTCGTCTTCCATGCTGGTGATCGGTGAAGTCACCAGGCTGAACTCATCGTGGTCGAGCGCATGGCGCAGGCGCTCGCCCCAGGCCGCGTCGTCTTCGTCGCCTTCAGCAGATACGCGCGGGCGGTAGCGAACGAAGCTGTTGCCGCCAGCCCGAAGGCTTTCCGTGAGGGCCGATTCGGCCTGCTCGATCAGGACAATCGGCTGCGGCAGCTCGCTGCCGGCAATGGCGAGGCCAACGCCGGCCGAGACCGTCAGGCTGTTGTCGCGGACGTCGATGATGCGGCCGGAGGTGTTGTCGACGATGTCGCTGGCCAGCTTTTCCGCCTCGTTGCGGTCGCTGCTGTCGGCAATCAGCGCGAAGGTGTGGTCGCGCAATCGGGCAATGGCGTAATCTTCGCCGACCACGTCGCGAAACAATCTGGCTGTCTCGCGTACCAGGTCATCGGTGGCGCCAACCCCGGTCTTGTCGAGCAGCTCGCCGTGATTGTCGAGGGCAAACGCCAGCACCGACAGCCCGGCGATATCGGCGCGGCTCTCGACCGTCTGCTGGAGCAACTCCGAAAAGGCCGGAACGTTGAGCATGCCGGTGAGCAGATCGGAGGTCTTGAGCTTGTGCAGTTCTTCTTCGAGCTGCGGGTCGGCCTGCGTGAGCTTTTCGCGCACCAGCATCTGCGCGCAGTATTCACCACCGTAACGGGCCGGCGAGAAGTCGACCGCCGCCGTGAATGTCGAATTGTCCTGACGCTGGGCATTGACCTGCATGGGTTCACCCGGCAGCTCGTCGTGGGCGATGGCCTTGAGCACCTGCTTGAGATCCGGCACTTCCTCGCTGGGCGAGAACAGATCGAGCATGGACAACCCTTCAAGCTCTTCGAAGGTGGCAAAGCCGAACAGCTCCATATAGGCGCGGTTGGCGTAGATATGCAGGCCCTCGTGAATATAGGCGATGGCCTCGCTGGAGCTGTCGAGCAGGAGTGTGTAGCGATCTTCGATATCGGCGAGGCTCTTCAGCGCCTGCCGGGCATCCTTGCGCGCCCGCAGTGATTCCACCTGAGAGACGATGATGCGCTTGAGCTGCCGCAGCCCGGCCTGACTGACAAAGCCCTCGACACCGGCAGCCGCTACGGCGCGGGCGGCGTCGCTGTCTTCTTCGTCAATCATGGCCACGATGGGCACAAAGCGATCCTGATCGCGGGCGGCGCGAACGCTGGCTTCGAGCAGGGGCAGGTCGGCCGAGTCGGCATTGATCATGATCATGTCCACCGACTCGGACTCGAACGTCCGCGAGACCGCATTGCCGGTATCAGCGAACAGGGTGCGAACGCTGGCATCATCGCCGAGCATCTGCTCGAGCTGCCGCGGCGCGGACGGGTCGTCGGTAACGGTCAGAATGCGTATTTCGCTCGGCTGATTGGCCATCTGGGGGTGCCCATGTTGCGTCATGATGTAAGGGATCTTAGCGCCGCCGCGCAAGTGTTTAAAGTACCGGCAGTTTATACGGCTCGCCGGCCACTTCGCGTACAAGCCTGGGTACAAGATAGCCCGAAAGCTCGCGCCTGAGGGTATCGATCATGGGCAGCGCCCGCGCTTGATCGACCTCGAAGCGCTGCGCGCCCGAGACCGGATCGAGCAAATGCAGGTAGTAAGGCAGCACGCCGGCCTCGAAGCCGCGCCGCATGAGCGCGGCCAGCGCAGCAGCCGAGTCGTTGATGCCGGCCAGAAGCACCGCCTGGTTGAGGAGGTGGACACCGCGCCCGCGTAACCGCGCCATGGCGTGCGCCACGGTGACGTCGAATTCGTTGGCGTGGTTGGCGTGCACCACCAGCACCACCGGCCAGGGCAGGTGATCCATCCAGTCGAGCAGATCCTCGGTCACGCGATCGGGCAGAATGATCGGCAGGCGCGTGTGGATTCGCAGGCGCCGGATGTGCTTCAGCTCAGCAAGCTGTCGGGTCAGCTCGCGCAGTCGGCGGGTGGGCAGCATCAGCGGGTCGCCGCCGGAAAGAATGACTTCTTCGATGCTTTCATCAGCCCGGATGTGGTCGACAGCCTGTTGCCAGTTCGCGCCGCCGGCGTTGTCGCTGGCGTAGGGGAAAGCCTGACGGAAGCAGTAGCGACAGTGGATGGCACAAGCGCCGGTGGTGATCAGCAGCGCCCGGCCCTGGTATTTGTGCAGCACGCCGGCACCGGCCGAGCTGGCCAGGTCGCCGACCGGATCATCGCTGAAGCCCGGCACGACGCGTGATTCGCTGGCTTCGGGCAGCACCTGCAGCAACAAGGGATCGCGCCGATCACCGATCTGCATACGCTGAATAAAAGCTTCCGGCACGAACATCGGAAAGCGGCTGTCGGTCGGTTCGGCGCCTGAATCGAGGTCGAGCCTGCGCAGCAGGTCGGCGGGTTGGCGGGTGGCGTCACGCAGCTGTTCACGCCAGTTGCCCGGCTTGGGTGAGCCTGCCGTTCGCGCTAAACTATGGAGATTCATCGATCAGTTCTGCTGATGTCTCTGTAAAGTCGTCGTCCCGACCGTCTGCTCGGGGCGTCATTATAATCCGGAGTGCTCATGGCAACCTACAGTACCAACGAATTCAAGACCGGTCTGAAGATCATTCTCAACGGCGATCCCTGCAACATCGTCGAAAACGAGTTCGTCAAGCCCGGAAAGGGTCAGGCCTTCAGCCGTGTGAAGATACGCAATCTGTTGACCGGTCGCGTCATCGAGCGAACCTTCAAGTCCGGCGAGACGGTCGAGGCCGCCGACGTGTTCGAAAAGAACGTGCAGTACCTCTACAGCGACGGCGAGTTCTGGCATTTCATGGACCCCGAAACTTTCGAGCAGCTGGCTGCGGACGAAAAGGCAGTGGGTGATTCCGCGCAGTGGCTCAAGGAAGAGGATCTGTGCCAGGTCACGCTCTGGGACGGATCACCGATCCAGGTCCTGCCGCCCAATTTCGTCGAGCTGCGCATCGTCGAGACCGATCCCGGCCTGCGTGGCGACACCTCCGGCAGCGGCGGCAAGCCGGCCACCCTGGAGACGGGCGCGACCGTTCGGGTGCCGCTGTTCGTTCAGGAAGGCGAAGTCATCAAGGTGGATACGCGCAGCGGCGAGTACATGTCTCGAGTGAAGGACTGAGCCGGTGAGCGCGGGGGTCGATATCCTGCTGCCGCGCTGGATCGTTCCGGTTCACCCCGAGGGGCAGGTGCTCGACAACTACGGCGTACGCGTGGAAAACGGCCGCATTGCGGCGCTGGAACCGGCCGAAGTGCTGCTGCAGCAGGGTGACGAGGCAACGGTCACGCGCCTGCCCGACCAGGTGCTGATCCCGGGCCTGGTCAACATGCATACCCACGGCGCGATGTCCCTGCTGCGCGGGCTGGCCGATGATCTGCCGCTGGCACGCTGGCTCGAGGACCATATCTGGCCAGCCGAGCAACGCTGGGTAGCCCCGGAGTTCGTGCGTGCCGGCACCGAGCTGGCCATGGCCGAAATGCTCAGCGGTGGCGTTACCTGCTTCAACGACAGCTACTTCTTCCCGGACGTGATCGCCGCTGCTGCCGATCGCGCCGGCATGCGTGCAGTTGTTGGTCTTCCGATCATCTCCATGCCCACGGCCTGGGCGCAGACCGAAGACGAGTATTTCCACCGCGGGCTGGAGGTCCACCAGCAGTTGCTCGATCTGCCGCTGGTTTCGCCGGCTTTCGCCCCGCACGCACCGTATACCGTCAGCGATGCCGCTTTCCGCCGGGTGCGCACGCTGGCCGAGGAAATGGATATTCCGGTACACCTGCACCTGCTGGAAACGGCGCAGGAAGCTCGCGAGAGCCTTGACCAGCATGGCCTGCTGCCGCTTGATCGCATGGACTCGCTGGGCTTGTTGACCGATCGCCTGCTGGCCGTTCACATGACCCGGCTCGATGACGCCGATATCGCCCGGCTGGCGCGACACGGCGTGCACGTTCTGCACTGCCCGGCGTCGAATCTCAAGCTGGCCAGCGGCATCTGCCGGGTGGCCGATCTGGATGCCGCCGGCGTCAACGTGGCCATCGGAACCGATGGCGCGGCCAGCAACAACCGCCTGGACATGTTTGCCGAGATGCGTCTGACCGCGCTCCTGGCCAAGGGAGTCAGCGGCAATCCGGAGGCCATTCCGGCCGAACGCGCGCTGTCGATGGCCACCATTCATGGCGCCCGCGCACTGGGCCAGGACGACCGCTTCGGTTCCATCGAGGTGGGCAAGTGCGCCGATCTCGTCGCGGTTGATCTGTCGGCAACGGAAACAGTACCCGTCCATCACGTCATTTCACAGCTGGTCTACGCGGTGTCTCGCCGACAGGTCAGCGATGTCTGGGTGGCAGGCCGTCGATTGCTGGAAAATGGCACGCTGACCACGCTCGATGCCGAGCGGGTGCTGGCGCAGGCTCGGCAGTGGGGCGGGCGGCTGCGGCAAGCCATCAGGATAACGTCGGAGAACAGTGACCATGAATAGTGAAACCCTCGGAAACAACGTCGACCCGCGCGAGTCCGATCGCTTCGACGCGTTGGCCGCGCGCTGGTGGGACCCGGAAGGTGAACTGCGCACGCTGCACGACATCAACGGCCCGCGGGTGGAGTACCTTGCCGAGCGCCTGCCTCTGGAGGGTCAGCGCGTGCTCGATGTCGGCTGTGGTGGTGGCGTGCTCAGCGAAGCTCTGGCGCAACGCGGTGCCAGGGTAACGGGCATTGATGCCGCCAGTCGGCCGCTGGAGGTGGCCCGCCTGCACATGGCCGAAAGCGATCTCGATATCGACTATCGGCAGCTCACCGCCGAGTCGCTGGCAGCAACCGGGGCCGGTGATTTCGACATCGTCTGCTGCCTGGAGCTGCTCGAACACGTGCCCGATCCGGCACAAACCGTGGCCGCCTGTGCCCAGCTCTGTCGGCCCGGCGGGCATTTGCTGTTCAGCACCATCAATCGTTCGCCGCTGGCCTGGGCGACGGCCATCGTCGGCGCCGAATATGTGCTTGGCCTGCTGCCGCGAGGCACACACCGTCATGATCGCTGCATTCGCCCGCAGGAGCTGGCCGGCGCCTGCCGCCGCAGCGGGTTGAAGGTGCTCGATATCACCGGGATGGCCTACAACCCGTTCTCGCGCACCGTGCGCATCGGTGGCGCGCCGCGGGTCAATTACTTTGTCCTCGCCGTCCGGCCGGAGTGAGACGATGACGCTGACAATGCCCGAAGCCGTTCTGTTTGATCTGGACGGGACGCTGATCGACTCTGCGCCCGATCTGCTGGCGGCCCTGGACCACGTCCGCAGCGGCTTTGATCTGCCGCCGGCCAGCCATCGGCAGCTGCGCGAACACGTTTCCCGCGGCGCTGCAGGGCTGTTGGCGGCCGGCTTGCCTGGCTGGTCCGAAATGACTACGGGCCGCCGTGATGCGGTACGTGAAACCATGCTCGACTTCTATGCTGAAAACTGCTGGCAGCGTTCGGCGCCGTTCGACGGCGTCGAAGCCCTCATCGATGCCCTGTCCCTGCAGGGCATTCCGCTGGGCATTGTTACCAACAAGATCAGTCGCTTTGCCGGGCCGGTGGTCGAGCGCGCCGGCTGGTCCGATTGTTTCGGTTGTCTGGTTGCCGGCGATCAGGTGACCCGTCCCAAGCCGGATCCCGAGTCGGTTCTGGCGGCCTGTCAGGCCCTGCGCGTGCGGCCGGAGCGAACGGTTTTTGTCGGCGACGATCGCCGCGACATTGTTGCCGGTGCGGCCGCGGGCACGCACACCGTCGTCGCCGCCTGGGGGTATTTGCCAGCCTGTGAACAGCCGCAAGACTGGCAGGCCGATGCCGTCATCAGTACGCCAACAGGCCTGCTCGAGCTATTGCCCGCACCGGAGCCGAGCTGATGAAAGCCCCCATGGACTGGTGTCGCCAGCGCATGCTCGGGCCGGGCAGTCCCTTGTCGGCGTCACTGCCTTTTGCGCCCGAGCGCTGGCAGGACGGCATTGTCGCCTTGCGCGCGGTGATTTCCGAGATTGCCGCAGTTCCCGACACCGTCAGCGACGTTGATATCGGACAGAAGAAGCTGGCCTGGTGGCGCGACGCCTTGCACAATCGTGCTGCGCATCCGGCCATCGAGGCACTGGTGGCCAGCGGTGCGGCCGACCGTCTCGCTCCCGAGCGCTTCGAGCCGCTGATCAACAGCGTGGTCGACACCCTGATCACGCCTCGCTTTGAAAGCCTGGAAGACGCCTGGCAGCACTGCGCTGCCCTGGGCGGGCCGGCTGCGGAACTGGAAGCCGAGTTGATTGCACCCGGAGATCTGACAGCCCTGGACTGGTCGGCAGCGGGCGGCTTTGCCTATCTGGTCCGGCTGGTGCGCGATACAGGCCTCGATACGCGTGCCGGTCGCTGGCTCGTGCCGCTGGATCTGCAGGCCGAATATCAGATCGCCCGGCAGGATGTGGTCAACGGCACCGCCAGCCGCGGCTGGGACGGCATGATTCGGGCCTGGCTGGATGACGGCTCGCGGCGGATGGCCGGGCCGCTTGGGCAGGCGCCGGCCAAGGTTGTCTGGCGGCAGCGACATCTGCTGATCTCGCACGCGCTGGATCGCCGGCTGGCGCGAGCCCTTGCGCGGCAGCCGCGCCGTATTCTCGAGCGGCGGGTTCGGCCCGGGCAGATGGGCAATGCCTGGGTGGCCTGGCGATCGGCCAGGCGGCTGCGTCGGGCGGTGTGATGGCGCCCGCGAGGGTGGGCGGCGTCAGTCCGAGCTGATGATGTCCGGCCCCTTGCCGGCCGATTTTTCGTAAACACCCTTGCCGATTTTGCGGTACTGGGTGAAACCGGCCCTTTCGACCTCGCTGCTCGACGGCGCGCGCGAATTCTGCCCGGCGAGGCTGGGCGGGGAAATCAGCCGCCGCACGGTCTGCCCGCAATAGGGGCACTTCTGCATCGGCGGGTCGCTGATCTTCTGGAGAATGGTCACCGGTTGGCTGCAATAATCGCAGCCGGCGTCCGGATCGATGCTGACATATTCATAGAACGGCATGGACGCATTGTACCGTTGCAGGTCAAGCGGAGGCTGTCAGGTGGCAGGGACGATGGCAACATTGTTGCGGTACCCGAGCCGGCGGGGAATCTGCGACAATGCCTCATCTGCACCGAATCGTGACTGGAACACTGACGCATGAAAGATTCTCCCAAAGCCGTCTGGCTGGTGACCGGCGCTGCCGGTGCACTGGGCAGTGCGGTTGTCCACCAGGTGATGGCCGCAGGCGCCGACTGTATTGCCCTGGATCGCCAGACCGGTGGGCTTGACAGCCTGCACGACGATCTGGGCGACAAGCTGGGGCGGGCCCCGGCGTTGATGCCGATGGACCTGGCCGGAGCGGCTCCGGAGGATTATCAGCGCCTGGCCGAGGTGATCGAGGCCGAGTTCGGGCGTATCGATGTGCTGGTTCACAACGCGGCCACCTTCCAGGCCCTGCAGCCGATGCTGCAGCAGCAGCCCGGCGAGTGGCTGGAAATCATGCAGACCTCGCTGACGGCGCCGTTCATGTTGACGGCCGTGCTGGCGCCGCTGATGTCGGCCGGCTCGGCCATCGTTTTTGTCGGTGACGACCACAGCCTGGAAAATCCGGGAGGCTGGGCCGCCTTCGGCGTCGCCCAGGCCGGGCGCAAGCAAATGGTCCGCGTTCTCGAGGCCGAACGCTCACAGGGTGGGCCGCGAGTGATCGCAGTCGACCCCGGACCGTTCTACAGCCCGCTGCGGGTGGCTGCCTGGCCGTCGGACTCACCCGGGCACCTGCCCAGCCCGGCTGCGGCAGCGCGGAAGGTCGTAGCGGCTGTCGAACACGCCGATCAACCCTGAATCAGACTTGAGGAGCCGTGATCATGTCAGACGATCTGTTCATGAAAATCATCGATCGGGAGATCCCCGCCGATATCGTTCACGAGGACGATGAACTTCTGGCCTTTCGCGATATCAATCCGCAGGCGCCGGTGCATGTGCTGATCGTACCCAAGCGCAAGATCGTCACCATCAACGACCTGCAGCCCGAGGACGCAGAACTGATCGGGCGGATGACGCTGGCGGCCAGAAAGATTGCCGCTGACGAGGGCCTGGCAGACGAGGGTTATCGGCTGGTCTTCAACTGTAACGACAAGGGTGGTCAGTCGGTCTATCACATCCACCTGCACCTGCTTGGCGGTCGCCAGATGCAGTGGCCGCCCGGCTGAGGGTTCGTTGCGACATTCCAAAGAAGCTTCAATGACTGAAATTCGAATGTTCGAAACGGCGGGCTGGATTCGGGGTTTCTATCCGTGTTGGGTCTCGGGCAGCCGGCTGCTCATCCAGGCGCCTGAAAGGCCCATGCCGGCGAGGATCAGAATGATGCCGGAGGTTGGCATCACCGTGGTCAGGGCGCCGACGCTGCCGGTCAGCAGCAGGACGACGCCGATGACGGTGTTGCTGACGGCAACATAGTCCGTGCGTTTGTTGCCGCCGGCCAGATCGATAATGTAGGTCTTGCGCCCCAGCCGCACGCCGGAGTGTGTGACCGCCAGCAAGAAGAAAAACAGTGGATACAGCCAGGCGCTGTCGGCGAACATCGGCAGGCCGTGCACGATGCCGACCAGCCCGATCCCCACCAGTGCGGCGCCGGCACCGGCCAGAATCATCACCCGTCGGCTCGAGGCGTCAGCAAAGCGGCCCCAGAATGGCGCCGATACCAGGCTGGCAACGCCATCGGCAATCACGAACAGCCCGAGCACCAGCAAGGCGCCTTCGGTGCGCTCATGCGCCAGCATGATGAAAAACGGAGCGCTCAAGGACGAGCACAGCAGCAGCGAACGGGCAATGACGAATCGGCGGAAATCGGGCTGGCTGCGCAGCAGGTCGAGGCGCTTGAGGGCCTCGCTCAACGCGTTGCCGCCCCCTGACGTGGCACCCGGAAATTCGCGGATCATGGCGTAGCTGATGGAAGCCAGCAGCCAGAGGCTGGCAGCGATCACCAGCAACATCAGGTAGACGCCGCGATGGCCGCCGTCGCCGCCGTCGAACAGCAGCACGACCCCCACGCCGACGGTAATCGAGCCGGCCAGAAACTCCGACCAGCCGCTGACGCGGCCGCGGCGTGTTTTCGGCACGGTCTTGCCGAGCACGTCCTTGGACGCCACCGAGCACAGCCCGCGCGAGAGACTGAACAGCACCAGGGCGGAGAGCAGGCCGATACCGGCGACCGTGCCGCTCAGGCTCAAGGCAACCAGCGCCATGCACACGACCGCCACGGCCTGCAGGACGCTGCCGGCCACGAATGTCCACTTTCTGACCGACTGTCGTCTGACAAAGCTGGCGATCACCAGCTGCGGGATCATGGAGCCCGACTCCCGAATGGGCACCAGGAACGCGGTAAAGATGCCCGGCGCCGACAAAGCGGCGAGCAGCCAGGCGAGAATCGTTTTGGGGTTGGCAATCGAGTCACCCAGTTTGGTCAGGAACTGCGTGACGACCTGGAGGACAAAGTTGCCCGGTACGACGCGACAGGCATCCTCGTCGATATCCTTGCACACACGGGCGTCTTCTTCGTTGACCAGCTTCTGATAGACCGACGCCAGGCGCCGGCTGGCAAAGAACCGTTCTCTCATGGCGCGGGGCTGTCAGTGCCGCGGTCGCTGGTTTCCGTGGCTGCCGGCTCGGGCACATGTGGCGTGACGCGAAGCAGCAGGCCCAGCCACGCCGAATCGAAGTACTCGAAGCGCCCTGGTCGGATGGTTCGGCTTTGTTCAAGCCGGTGCACTCGATAGCTGCCGTGAGCGCCGGCGGGTGCCTGAAAAGAGGCGCCGGGCGTGTCGTCGGCGCGCCAGACCAGGTCGATGTCGGCGTGTATGAACTGGCGCTTGCGTAAACGGATGCTGCCGTCCAGGCGATAGCGTAGCCGGACATCGAGATCCGCGGCGGTCTTGACAGGGTGGCCATCGCGCAGCAGGCGCCCGACCGGCGACAGGTTGACCCAAGCGGCGTCGAGGACCCGGTCATCATGAACATGCACGGCCTGGCGCGTTGCCCGGTCGATCGGTTGATGCCAGGCCAGCGTGGCGTGAACACGATAGGCGCCGGAGCGCTGCAATCGCGACAGGGCCTGTTGCATGGGCTGATCGAGTGCGTCCAGAGCCAGCCATGGGGTCGGTAAAGGCAGCAGGCGGGTCGTCGATTCAGCCTGCCCGCTGTCTTCGAGTCGCGACATGGTTTCCACGAGCTTGAGCGTGGCTTCGAGTTCGGCGTCTTCGCCATCGGCCATTCTGCGGTCGCCGGGGTTTTCCAGGGCCAGCGCGCGGCGCTTCGGGTCCACGGCCTGACCGAAGTCGGTCAGTTCACTGACCGGCCAATCGTCCGATTCGCCGTTGACCGGCGTGAACACGATGGCTTCGACGCGAAAGAGCGCCGTGTCAGCGCCGCGGGCCGGTGCCGTCGCGGGTGGAATGGCGAACAGACCGGTCAAGAGGGCAGGGAGGAGCAGTCGCGAAAGCTTCATGGGCCAGAGTTTACCCGAGTCGGGCAGGGAGGTGATCGATCGGTCCCGCCCCTCTGGCAGGGGCGACAGAAGTTTCCGCTCCCAACGGGCTGGAAATGCCCACAGCAGCGCGGGCCGAATGTCGGCCCGCGCGACAGGATCAGTCGATCGGATCGACCGAGACGCGAACCCGGATCGTATCCCCGGGATAACGGTCCATCGTCGTTCTGTGGAGGCGCCCGCCGTATTCATAGGTCACACGATAACCACCGTCCACCGTTCGCTCGCGCCAGTCGCGCTGCACCCGGCAGCGTTCGCGAGTGACTGCTCGGCGGCCGCCGTCGCGGGCTTTCGAGCTGTCGTGCCCGATGCTGCCGCCGAGCAGGGCGCCGGCAGCCGTTGCCGCGTCCCTGCCGCCACCGCTGCCGAACTGATTGCCGATCACGCCGCCAATGATGGCGCCCATGATCGTCGGCGTATGCGAATGGCGACGCGTCCTGACGTACTCGATCTCTTCGCGGCAGATTTCACGGTTGATCGGCGTGCGGTGAACCTCCCGAATCGGCTCGACATCGACGACGCGGGCGAGCTCGTAACCGCTACTGCCAGCCAGCGCCACGCTGCTTGCTGCAAGCGCGGCGGTCATGATCAGAAGCTCCTTGATTTTCATCGTCCGTTCTTCATCAGTTGCAGGCGGCTGTTGCCAGCGTTGGCACAATCCTAGTCCAGCCCGGCTGAATCGGCTCTGAATCGCCCGGGCCTCATTGATTGAGCAGCGATGCCGAACGGGTTCAGCGGTTTGAATGATGGCGGTGTTGGCTGTGCCGGACAAGGCGGTCGTGCAACTCGTCAACGGCTTGCTTGAGGGTATCGAGCGAGCCGGTGTTATCGATGACCTCATCGGCCATTGCCAGCCGCTGTTGGCGCGTGGCCTGGGCCGCCAGCATCGCTTCGGCCTGCTGGCGTTCGATGCCGTCGCGTTCCTGCAGCCGGCGGATCTGAGTCGATTCGGGAACATCCACGACCACGACACAATCGGCATCGCCAAACAGCCCGGTCTCGGCCAGCAACGGGACCACGACCACGACATAGTCGGCCTGCTCGTGCGTGGCGATCTGGCGCCGTGCTTCTGCCGCGATCAGCGGGTGCAGGATGTGCTCGAGTCTCTGGCGTGCTTCGGGGCGTTCGAATACCTTGTCGCGCAGGCGGCGACGTGCAAGCTGTCCGTGCTCGTCCAGTACCTCGGTCCCGAAAGCCTCGACGATGGCGGCCAGGCCCGGGCTGCCGGGGGCAACCACCTGACGCGCAATGACATCGGTATCGACCACGGGTGCACCTTTGGCTGCCAGACGACTGGAGATCGCCGTCTTGCCGCTGGCCACTCCGCCGGTAAGGGCGACAACAAAGGGCTGCTGGTAACGCCTGGATGGATTCATGCTGGTGCATTCGGCAATCATGGCGGCCATTATGCCGGCCGTGGCCGGCGGGTGTGAGAGGACGCATCGGTTCGCCACGGAGTGTGCTTCACTTGGCTGACGGTTTGCGTTAATGTGACCTGCAGGGAGACTTGTATTTGTTTATCGGGGACAGTTCATTGACCGATATTCTGATTGTCGAGGACCATGACCTGGTCCGCACCGGGCTGAAGAACATTCTGGCGGCTGAGCGCGACCTGAAGGTGGTCGGCGAGGCCGCCAGCGGCGAAGAGGCGATTCGCCTTTGCCGCGAGTTGCAACCCGATCTTGTCTTGATGGATGTCGGTTTGCCCGGTCTGTCGGGACTCGAGACGACCGAGCGAATTCTCAAGGCACAGCCGGCGATCCGGGTGATCGTTCTGACGGCCTACAGTGAGCCGCCGCTGCCGGCACGCTTGCTCGATTCCGGCGCATCCGGGTACCTCACCAAGGCCTGCGATGCCGCAGAATTGTTGCGCGCGGTGCGACAGGTGAGGCTGGGCGAGCGCTATATCGGCGCCGATATCTCGCAGCAACTGGCCATTTCCCTGCTTCCGGGCACACCACAATCGCCTTTTCAGGAGCTGACCAGCCGTGAGCTGGAGATTGCGTTGATGCTCACTCAGGGAATGAACATGCAGGCCATCGGCAAGACCCTGCATGTCAGCCCCAAGACCGTGGCCACCTACAAGTACCGCATTTACGACAAGATCGGGGTCAGTAACGAGGTTGAGCTCTTGCGCATGGCCTTGCGCCATGGCGTGGTTTCGGAGATTTGAGTGCGCCTGCCGGGCGGCCATCGGGCCGCCCGGCAGGACATGACTTCAGCGCTGCGATCTATTCCTTGTCGCTGAGGCGGTAGATGCCGCCGCCTTCGGGAATGGCGCCGGAACTGCGCTCGGCTTTTTCCTGCGGCTTTCCGCCACCGCCTGACTGACTGCCGCGCCCGGAGCGCTCTTTGTCCGGCTTCTGCTCCGGCTTCTTCTCGGGCTTCTGCTC
>NZ_JBJNIP010000099.1:0-375 GCF_056324165.1 Wenzhouxiangella sp. YN9 | reverse complement strand
TCAGGTTCAGCCAGTCTGCCGTGCTGTCCTGTTGGTGCGCAACGGCCAGGGCGTCGTCCAGCCGGGCCTCGGCCAGATCGAGCCGGGGGGGGCGGGGGGGGCGCCCCCCCCCCACCGCGGGGGCGCCCACACATATAGTCGGCGGCCGCCCGCGCGCCGACCGGACCCGCCCCCGCGCGCCCCTGGTGGGGGTCCTCGTGTTGACCCGTCGCGGGCCGGCCCCGTCTTTATAGTGGCTCGCCGCCGCGTAGCTTTGGTGTGCCTCCCTCCGCGCGCCCCGGCTCGATCTGGCCGAGGCCCGGCTGGACGACGCCCTGGCCGTTGCGCACCAACAGGACAGCACGGCAGACTGGCTGAACCTGAAAACCATTCAGG
>NZ_JBJNIP010000098.1:0-81016 GCF_056324165.1 Wenzhouxiangella sp. YN9 | reverse complement strand
ACCGGCGAGAGCTACCGAAAACGCGCCCAAGCCGCCCGCAGAAAGGAGAAATAGCACCGGCAATCAAAGGCAGGTCAGAAACACTCACCGACCGGCCAATTTAGTTGTCGCCAACCGGACAAAGTAGTTGACGTCAGACAGGGGATCATGCTGGGCGTGGTGGCATAGACGGTGACCTACGTCATCGTTGGCGCAATCACCCGGATTTTCGGAGTCTGAGCAACTACCGCTGCGGACTGACGACCTGCTCCTTGAAGCGCGCCACACGGTGGCCAAAAACAGCCAGATTGTCGATCAAGCCGGGCTCATCGAGCGATCCAATCACGATGGCTTCGCCGGGTTGCGAACCGTCGATGAAAGATTCGCATGGCTCTGGATACCAGGCCAGGAAGGCCTTCTTGCCGATACCTTTGCGACCGCCACCGACTCGTCCACGGTGAGCCAGATAGACTCGATTGGCATGGTTGGCCAGAAACAGGCCAGCGATACGTCGGTCGATGCCGCTTTTGGGGGAATTGATCTCGGCGACAATCGGATGACTGCCGATGAATGGATTGCCGATGCCGAGCGCGATCCAGAAACGGTTCTTCAGGTCGGATACGCCAATCCAGATGCCCTGCTCCGAAAGCCAGTGCACGGTTGTCTCCAGGGCGCCACCCTGGAAGCCCAGTGTCAGAGCTCCTGATTCGTCGGCACTGGATCGAATTCGGCCCTCCAATACCCGTTGCGCCTGTTCGATCCGATCGCCGTCCCGCAAAGCTCGAAGCTTCATTTTGTCCAATGTTGCCTCCATCACCGCCCAGCTTGTTTTACTTTAACGCCGTCCTCCGAGCCAGGCCGACCGGGTACTTCTCGGCATTGAGCTTCATCTTCTCGGCCACCGCCGGGCCGATGTCGATGCCCAGCCGGTCGGAGTGGGCAACCAGGTAGATCTGGATGTCGGCGATCTCGTGCGAGACGGCCTGTTTGGCGTCTGCTATTATTGTGAACGTAGTTCTTATCCACTCAAGGCAATGGCCTCGATCTCCCACCGCAAGTCCGGCGTCAAGGTAACGCGCTCTTCCATTCGGCGAGCGGTGGCCAGTTCTACGGCCATCGAAACGGGACAGAGCGTGAAAGAGCTCGAACGCAAGCTCAAGCACGTCAAACCCAGGACTCGTCGCGTGTCGCTGGCTGCCGCCAAGGTTCGCTGAATTTCTCGCGGCTTTAGTCTTTCAGGGCTTGGGACATCAGGCTGACCATCGGTCCGTAGTCCCTGTCCAGCCCCTGCTGGATTGCGGCGAAGTAGCGCTCCTTGTCTCGGTCCCATTCACTGTAATCCAGCAGTCCCCGTTTGGCCTGCGCGGCCATGACGTCGGCAAGTAGCCTCGCCAATCGGCCGTTTCCTTCGCGGAAGGGATGGATCAAGATCAGTTCCACGTGGGTCATCGCCAAGGCTTCGCACAGGGCCGCGTCACTGAAGTCATGGCTGGGCGTGAATCGGTCCAGGCAGGTTTCCTGAAACTCTTCGAGCAGCCTGGGAATCTGATCTGCCGCCGCAAAATGGAAGTCGCCTTTCGACAGGTTGACATTGCGGATCTCGCCGGCCCAGGGGTAGACATTTCCAAGCCACTGGTGGTGCCAGGACTCGAGGTCCGCGACGGTCAGGCGCCGGTCCGGGAAGCGCCTCCTGAATGTGTATTGGTACAGCTGGTCCAGGAGATCCAGTTCGATCTCGTCCATTTGCTCCGGTTTAGAGATGCCTAGCTGGTTGCGGAGCACCTCTCCATTCGATCCCGACTGAAATTCGGACTGGCTGCCTGAAGCGTCGTAGCGGTCAGCCATGGTTTGTGCCCTGCCTTCTCACCCTCACTTCAACGTACTGTATTTCAGCGCCGTGCCGCGGGCCAGGTCAAGCGGGTACTCTTTCGGCATTGAGCTTCATTTTCTCGGCCACCGCCGGGCCGATGTGGATGCCGGGGAAGCGGTACGATCCGGAAGCCCGGACAGCGCGAAGCATAGGCCCGCGGCCTCGAATATCATTTGCGATTTGCATACGGCACTCGCTTGCGAGAGCAATGAGTATATGGTATATGCATATAGCATATGAACACCTTGAATCAACAGACGGTTGCGATGCGTCGCGCGGCCCGTAAGCAGTGGACGCTGAAGCCTCAGGATCTGGCTGTGGCGCTGAAGCTCTTGTTGTTGCGAGGCGAGCAAATCTCCTTTGCGGCCCTGGCCAAGGCCATGCGGCTCTCTCCGTACGAGGCCCACGCGGCGGTTCAGCGGCTGGCCGCGGCCCGTCTTGTGGTCGCCGGGGCTGAGGGCAACGAACTTGCTCGAGGCGCGTTGAAGGAGTTTTTGGTCCACGGTGCACGCTTTGCGTTCCCGCCGGTAGTCGGCGAACCAACGATTGGCGTGCCTACCGCACACGGCGCACCGCCGCTCGATGCGCATTTTGCCGGGGGAGGTGACCGGCCGCCGGTTTGGCCGCATCCTCAAGGGACTGCGAGCGGCAATGTGTTGCTGCCGTTGTACCCCAAGTTGCCCGAGGCTGCCCTTGCAGATCCCGAGCTTTACGAATTGCTGGCCCTGTTCGATGCATTGCGCATTGGGCGGGCTCGCGAACGCAGGATGGCAATTGAGCTGATCGAAGACCGCCTGAGCCAGGGAGACTGAGATGAAAGCCGTTGGCGTACCCGGCGATCCAAATCTGGCCGCCGTTCAAGCAGCGCTCACGGCATTGGGCGAACTGCGCGATGCAGTCGTACTGGTCGGTGGGTGTGCCACGGGACTGCTCTTGACCGCCACTCGCTCGGAAATGATCCGGCCCACGCGAGACGTTGATCTTCTCGTCGAGGCAGCGACCCAGCATGATTACCAACTCGTCGAGCACAGCTTAAGGGGCCGGGGATTCATCAATGACCAGGCGCCCGAGGCGCCGATTTGCCGATGGCGTTTCGAAGACGTGATCGTCGATCTGATGCCGACGGACCCGAACATTCTCGGATTCGGCAACCGCTGGTATTCCCGCGCCGTCGCTCTTGCAGAAACGGTTCAACTCCCGGACGGGCAATCGCTGCGATTGATTTCGGCGCCAATGTTCTTGCTCACCAAGTTCGATGCCTTTCTTTCGAGGGGGCGCTCCGATCCATTGCTCAGCCACGATCTCGAGGACGTGATTGCATTGCTTGATGGCCGGCACGAGCTAGAGAAGGAAATCGCGGCGGCGCCAGCAGACATCCAGGAGGCGATTCGCGAGCACGTCAGAGAACTGCTGGCGGATGCCCGGTTGGTAGAAACGATCGCGGGTTTCTTGCCGGGAGACGCAGCCAGCCAGGCCCGGCTGCCCCAACTGCACGATCGGCTCAAGCGTTTGGCGGTCTAGATTAGGATCTCAAGGGGTGAGTCTCAGAGCTTGCTGTACTTCAGCGCGCTGCCCCGCGCCAGGTCGGCCGGGTACTTCTCGGCCACCGCCGGGCCGATGTCGATGCCCAGGCGGTCGGAGAGGGCCGCCAGGTAGATCTGGATGTCGGCGATCTCGTGGGCGACGGCCTGTCGGGCGTCGTCGGGCAGGTTGCGGCTTTCTTCCTGGGTGAGCCACTGGAAGAGTTCGAGGAGTTCACCGGCTTCGCCGGCCAGGGCCATGGCGAGATTGGAGCCCGCGATAGCTCCCGATTTCCTACTGCGGACGCCGATGCATCCGCCGTGGAACCGCGTACTCCCTCCCGTCGGCTCACCGTAGCTCTTGCTACGCCTGCGCCGCCGTCCCGTCCGTGCACGGCACCATGGCGGCGCCTCGACGCCCTCGCCACGGAAACCAGAAGCTATCGCAGGCTTAGGGGAGTGGAACTGGGGCCCAATCGCGGTCGGCGACGAATTGGCGGAATTGGTGCTTGAACTCGGCCAGTTCGGGCCATTCGGGGGTTGAGCTCCGCTGAGAGGAAAGGGTCATTCGCCACATCCTTTGGGCATCAGATCAATTCTTTGAAATCACGCAATCGGTCGGCCGTGGCCGGCATGCCTTGCGCTGCCAGTGTGTCAAGAAATTCGCTGGCGTCCTTCGCGGGATTTCTGAGGCTATTGCGCTGGGCCTTTGCGGCCTGAACGACCGACGCTTCACTTAAGTCCATCTGGCACTCCACAAATCGATCGGGGTGCATGGCTTCGACGCCGAATGGATAGAGTGCATGGCCCGGAAAGTCTTTCAGATTGAAGGTGACTATGCTTTGAGCGTGGGCAACGATGGCGGCAGCAAGTACATGCCGGTCATCGGGATCTGGCAACTCCAATGCCGGGACGAGGCGCTCATAGTTCTCAACGAGGCAGTCCGGCACCGCAGCATCCATGAGTTCGCGGGTGCGCTCAAGCTGTTCCTCGGTGAGGTCTGGGCGATCGGCCAGGAGGTTTCGTGTCCATTCGTCGTGAATGTGCCGGGTCCATCGGGCGGCAAAGAGCCCCGTTCCAGCCAACCGGATCAGGAAGTCGCGCAAAGGAGCGGGGTAGAGAACGCATGCGTCGTAGACGACGACAAAACGCATTCTCAGTATCCCATGTCCAGATCCTGAGCCTGATCGGCGAGTTCCTGGAGAGCAGCGTCAGCTTTCCGGTCACGCTGCTTCTTGTATTCAAGCAGGTCTTTCAACCGCACTCGCCGATGCGTCCCCACCCTTGTGTGCGGAATCTCATCCGTCTCCAAAAGTTTCACCAGGAAGGGTCGGGACACATTCAGCATATCGGCTGCTTGCTGTGTGGTTAGTTCAGCATGCACGGGAATGGTGGTTACGGCGTGGCCTTGCGCCATTTCAGACAGTAGATTCCGAAGAAGAGAGAGCGCGCTGCGAGGCAGAATCAGCTCTTCCCCGTCCAGCTGCACCCGCGCGCGATCGCTTTCCGGGCGTTCGCGCAGCAGACGACTCAGGGCCGCCGCACTTTCTCGTGCCAGGCTGACCGCCTCCGGACTCGGAAGATCATCGGTGTACTCAGCGTTGCTCATTTCGTCCTTCCCCTGATGGTTCTCACCCTCTCTGACCACCAATCTATTCGAAATATCCGAAATCAACAAGGGTTATTGCGGCGTCATCGCCGATTCAGCGAGGCCTGGAAGGGACAGATAGGTTACGGCCTTCGGCCTCAACGCATCCTGCGGATGCTTCGTCGGCCCTCGGGAAATCAATCGCCGAATTGGCCGTTGGAGACTGGACCTGATCGACCATGCGGGCGGGAGGCCCGCCCGCATGGGTTGGAAGGATGGTCGGCCTTACTCGACCAGCTCCATTTCCTCGATCAGCGCTTTGGCGCCGTCGATCTGGTCCATCACCCACAGCATGTAGCGGCTGTCGACGTGGATGGAGCGGGTGGTGCGCGGGTCGAAGTCCCAGTCTGAGTTGACCGACTCGAGCGTGCCGTCGAACAGCAGGCCGACGAGTTCGCCGCGGGCGTTGAGGGTGGCCGAGCCGGAGTTGCCGCCGGTCACGTCCAGGTCGGTGAGGAAGTTGACCGGCACCGAGTCGATGCTTTCCAGCTCGTAGCCGCCGTACTTGCCGGCGCGGATCAGCTCGAGCTGGCGCTCGGGCGCGTTGAAGGGTTCTTTGCCGGTGTCCTTTTGCACGATGCCTTCCAGGGTGGTGAAGGGCTTGTAGATCATGCCGTCCTTGACCTCGCCGCCCATGACCGTGCCGTAGGTGATGCGAAGCGTGGAGTTGGCGTCGGGGTAGGCGGCGTAGCCCTGCGACTCCTGCCAGGCAATGATCGCTTCCATGTAATCGGGGCGCAGGATCTGCATGCGCCCGCTGCGGTCGTCGGATTGGTGCTCGAGCTGCATTTCGTGGTCGTGGAGGGCGACGGCCAGCTTGATGAAAGGGTCGTCGCTGTTTTCGAACGCTTCCGGGCCGGCGTCCATCAAGGCCAGGCGACGCTCGGCATCGCCCAGTTCGGTTTCGGCGTAGTAGCGCTCCAGGGTGTCGGCCACCTGCTGCGCGTCCCAGGTTTCGGGCAGGTCGAGGGCCTGATCGAGCGCTTCGACGCGGGCCGAGTCCGGACCGTTGACGTAGTTTTTCAGAAAGTACAGCCACACCGCCTGATCGACGGTGGCATCGTAGCGGCGTTCCATCGCTTGCATGCCCTGCTTGAAAAACGCCATGTCGCGCTCTTGAAAGCCTGACTCACGCTCGGCGTCGGGTTTCTGGCGCTCTTTGGACAGCCGATACAGGCGCTGGGCGGCTGACAGCAGGCTCGAGCGAGTGGCGTAGTTGTACAGCCAGTTGCGGCGCGCGGCCTCGGCCGAGGCTTCGCTGAGCGCGTCGAGCTTTTCCAGGGTTTCGCCGTAGCCCTTTTCGGGCGCTTCAGCCGCGATCCATTCATTCAGCGCCTGCTCGCGCTCGCGGCGGCGCTCGATGAGGCCGACGCGCTGCGCGCCCTCGATTTGGCCGCGCGTGTTCTTGAGGTAGTTGTTCAGGCCGGCCAGCAAGCTTTCGTACTTGATGCGGGCGTCCGAGTCATCGGGAGCAGCTTTTTTGATGGTGTCAATCCAGCCGTCCATCAGCTCGATGGTGCGCGGGTAGCGCCACTCGAAAGTGTTGACCACCTCGGCCAGGCGGGCGTAGCGCTGAGTGCGGCCGGGGTAGCCGGCAGCCATCACGAAGTCGCCTTCGTCCAGGCCGGCGGCAGAGACTTTCAGATAATGCTCGGGCTCGAAGGGCACGTTGTCTTCGGCGTATGCAGCGGGCTGTCCATCGGGCCCGACGTACGCACGGTAGAAGGCGAAGTCGCCGGTGTGGCGCGGCCACATCCAGTTGTCGATGTCACCGCCGTATTTGCCGATGCTGTCGGCCGGGCCGTAGACCAGGCGCACGTCCTGGATTTCGAGCCGGTCGATGAGCTTGTACTGCGCGCCGCCGAAAAAGCTCGAGACCTGGCAGCGGTGGCCGGCCTGCTGTTCGCAGCGGGCCACGACCTCCTTGCGGCGATCCTCGATGATGTCGTGGATATTGCGGCCGCTCATGTCGGCGTTGATGCCCTGGCGGATGCGGGCGGTGACATCCTTGACCGCGACCGTGACATACACGCGCGTGCCCGGCGCGGCCGGCAGCTCGGCGCTCATGTCTTCGGCCAGAAAGCCTTCTTTCAGGTAGTTGTTGTCAGCGGTGGAGTTGTACTGGATCGAGCCTCGGGCGCAGTGGTGGTTGGTTACCACCAGGCCTTCGGGCGAGACGAAGCTTGCCGTACAGCCGCCCAGCGAGATGACTGCGCCCATGGGAAAGGCAGTCAGCTTGTTCAGATTGTCGGGATCGAGCTCCAGACCGGTCGCGCGCAGATCGTCGGCGATCATCGGCAGCTGATCGGGCGTCCACATGCCTTCTTTGGCCCAGGCGGTGTTGGCCAGCGCCAGCGCGGCGGCCAGGGCGATCATTAAATGCTTCATGAGCTTGCTCCGGTTCGGGGACTTTCGAGACGGGCAATGCTACCCGAAATCGAATTCGCGCCGGATGGTAGCCTGAAGTCCAATTTGCACAAACCAGAGGCAGGCCATGGCCGAGCAACAAGACAGGATCATGCTGATTACCGGCGCGTCCAGCGGCATCGGTGCCGAGACCGCGCGCCAGGCGGCCGCGGCCGGCTACCGGCTGGCGCTGTGCGCGCGCTCGAAGGACAAGCTCGACGCGCTGGTGGATGAACTGGGCGCCGACCGCGCCTTCGCCACGACCTGCGACGTGACCGACTACGACGACCAGGTACGCATGGCAAAGGCCGTGCTCGACCACTATGGACGCATCGACGTGGTGTTTGCCAACGCCGGTGTCGGCGGTCGACCGCCGGGGTTTGCCAGCGGCTCAGTGGACGACTGGAAGGAGATGGTGGATGTCAATATCCTGGGCGCGGCCTACACGCTGCGCGCCACGCTCGACGAAGTGAAGAAGAACCGCGGCCACGTGTTGCTGACCGGCTCGGTTGCCGGGCGGCGCACGCTGGCGGGCTCGATGTATTCGGCCACCAAGTGGGCGGTGACGGCCATCGGCCACGGCCTGCGCGAGGAGCTCAAGGGCAGCGGCGTGCGCGTCACGCTCATCGAGCCCGGCATGGTTGATACGCCTTTCTTTGATAGGCCCGTGAGCGACGCGCTGAAAGCCGAGGACATCGCTCGCTCGGTCATTTATGCGCTCAGCCAGCCAAAGCACGTGGACGTACACGAGCTGCTGGTGCTGCCGACACCGCCCGAAGAATCCTGAGCCGTGCTCAGGGGGTATCCTGTGCGGTGGATTTCATTGATCGCAAGCAATGCGGAGGACGCAATGTTGAAGCAATTTTTCCTCGGAACCCTGGCCCTGCTGCTGGCCGCACCGCTGGCAGCAAAGGACGACGCCGAGCTGCGCCCGATCACGCACGAGGATGTCTGGCTGATGAAGCGGCTGGGCTCGCCGGTGGTGAGCCCCGACGGCGAACGCGCCGTGGTTTCGGTCACCGAGCCCGCCTACGAGAAGGACGAGGAATCATCCGATCTGTGGTTGATCACCGTCGACGGCTCCGAGCCGCCGCGGCAGCTGACGGCCACGCCATCACCGGAGTCCGGCGTGGTCTGGCGCCCCGACGGCGACATGATCGCCTTTTCCGCCAAGCGCGGCAGCGACGACGACGCCCAGAGCCAGATCTTCGTGATGGACATGACCGGGCCCGGCGAGGCCCGGCAGATCACCGAGCTGTCGACCGGCGCCTCCAGCCCGGAATTCAGCCCGGACGGCTCGATGATTGCCTACCAGAGCCGGGTCTGGCCGGATGCGGAAGGTGACGAAGCCAACGCCGAGCGCAAGAAGGCCGAAGAAGAAGACGGCATCAACGTCTCGCGCTACGACGGCTTTCCGATCCGCGACTTTGACCACTGGCGCGACGACAAGCAGACCCGGTTGTTCGTGCAGAAAGTCGAAGCCGATGCCGAGCCGAAGGATCTGCTCTACGGCACCGAGCTGGCCTCCGGCGCCGGCTACGACGGCGGCCTGAACGCCGTGTGGACGCCTGAAGGCGACGCGCTGGTGATCACGGCGACGGAAAACCTGGACGAGGCTGCCTATGCGGTCGTGCGCCGCCACCTCTACCGCGTGCCAGTGGCCGGTGGCGAGCCGGAGCGCATTACCAATAGCGAGGATTTCAGCTGCAGCGCCGCAAAATTCTCGCCCGACGGCGAATTCATCTACTGCTACTACCAGCCGATCAACGACTGGGTCTACAACCACACCGAGATCGCCCGCGGCCGCTGGAACGGCTCGGGCATCGACGGCGAGCTCGACGTGCTCACCGCCGGGTTTGACCGCTCGGTGAGCGGCTTCGACCTTGCCGCCGACGGCGAGACGATCTACTTCAACGCCACCGACCAGGGCCGCGTGCGCGTGTTCGCCATGGCCGCCGACGGCAGCGAAATCACCGTGCTCGATGCCGACAGCCGCGGCGTTTACGGCGGCGTGCAGGCCGCCGGTGATGCCATTGTGGCCAACTGGGAAAGCTCGGCCGTGCCGGTCGAGGTGGTGCGCATCGATCCCGAAACCGGCCGTCACGAAGCCCTGAGTAAGTTCAACGTCGAGCGCGCCGAAGGTCTCGATCGCCCCGCCTTTCGCGAGTTCTGGTTCACCTCGTCGAAGGGCCGCCGCATCCACAGCTGGCTGACCCTGCCGCCGGACTTCGATGAAAACAAGCAGTATCCGCTGGTGCTGTTCATCCACGGCGGGCCGTTCAGCTCGTCGGTAGACGCCGACCACGTGCGCTGGAGCCCGCACCTGCTGGCCTCAGAAGGCTACGTCGTGCTCAGAACCGACTACACCGGTTCAGTCGGCTACGGCGCCGAGTTCTCGCGCAACATCGAGGGCGACCCCCTGGCCACGCCGGGCGAGGAGCTGATGGAAGCCGCTGACGCGGCCATCGAGCGCTTCGACTTCATCGACGCCGAACGTCAGGCCGCCAGCGGCGCGAGCTACGGCGGGCACCTGGTCAACTGGCTGCTGGCCACCACCGATCGCTTCGACGCCCTGGTGGGCCACGCCGGCCTGGTCGATCTGGAAGGCCAGTGGGCGACCAGCGACGTGATCTACCACCGCGAGCGCATGAACGGCGGCCCGCCCTGGGGTGAGAGCAAGGTCTGGGAAGAGCAGAGCCCGTCGAGCTACGTGGAGAACTTCTCGACGCCAACCATGCTGACGATTGGTGAGAGCGACTACCGCGTGCCGCTCAACCAGACGCTCGCGGCCTGGGCCTACCTGCAGCGCATGCAGGTGCCTTCAAGGCTGCTGGTCTTTCACGACGCCAACCACTGGATCATGAAGGGCAAGGAAGCCCGGCATTTCTGGGAAGAAGTGCATGACTGGCTGGCGAAGTACCTGAAGGACGAGTAGCGCGCTGGTTGGCTGGTTTGCTGGTTTGCTGGTTTGCTGGTTTGCTGGTTTGCTGGTTTGCTGGTTTGCTGGTTTGCTGGTTTGCTGGTTTGCTGGTTTGCTGGTTTGCAAGAATTCTGCCGGGTCACTGGCATTATGCAAGTGGATTCGAGACAGTCCGACCGCAACTAGCCAACTAGCCAACTAGCCAACTAATTGTACTCGCCGGCGGGCTCGCTGACCTGTTGCGGGCGGGTGTGGTGGCGGAGCCATTCCAGAAGCGCGTCTTCGTCCAGCTCGCCGGCGGCCAGCGCCAGGAAAACAGGGTACAGCTCGCTGTCTTCGGCAAGCAGCTGGTGGTCGTTGAGTTCCAGAAACAGCTCGCACGCCACGGCGGAGGTTCGCTTGTTGCCGTCGACAAAGGGATGGTTCCGACTCAGGCCGAAGGCGTAAGAAGCGGCAAGCGCAATCACGTCGACGTCGGCACCATAGGAATACAGCTGTTGCGGCCGAGCCAGCGCCGACTCCAGCATGCCCCGGTCGCGTATCCCGGTTCCGCCGCCGTGCTCGATCAACTGACGCTCGTGAAGGGCCTCGACCAGTTCGGCTGAAAGCCAGATCGGATCACTCATGATTCACTCCGCCAGCTTCCTGAGCAGGTTGCGTCTTTTGCGCATGATTTTCTCGGCCACGTCCATCTGGCGCGCCAGCTCGGGGTCGTAGGGGCTGAGCACGATGCCGTCGGGCGTCTCGCGCACCATCAGCTCGTCGCCGCGGCCCACGCGCAGGCGCTCGAGCACCTCTTTTGGCAGGATCACGCCGGTGGAATTGCCGATGGCGGACACTTTCAGCTTGCGGGTCATGTTCAGGCTCCTGAAGTTGGAGCCCGAGAGTATAACAAATGTATTACGGCGCTTCGTGATGGGCCAGGGCGATGCCGAGGTGGTCTTCGTAGGGCGGCACGGCGCAGTGGACGACCCAGTCGGAGCGGATGTCGAAGCGCGCGCCGATGAAATCGGCATGCAGCGGCATCGTCCTGCCCGGCCGGGCGCACAGGAAGGCGGTCTGGATACGGCTGGCGCCATTCGCGCGCAGGTGGGCGGCGGCATGAAAGCCGGTCTCGCCGGTATAGAGCACGTCGTCGACCAGGATCAGGTGCCGGCCTTCGATTTCGATGTCGAGGGTCTCGTCATCCAGGCGCGGCCGGTCGTGGAGCAGCTCCAGCGAATCGCTGTAGCGCTTGAGCTCGAGCTCGCCGAGCTCGACGTGCAGATCGTAACGCCGCGCCAGGCGCTCGGTGAGCATCCGGGCGACGGGCTTGCCGCGCCGCAGGATGCCGATCAGCGCCGTCGACTCGCCGATGTGGGGCCGCATCCGTTCGGTCAGGTCATCGAGCAGCGCCTCCACGCCCGCGGCATCGATGATTTCACACGCCTGCCTGTCGCTGTTGTCGCCTGTGTTCACGGTATCGGCCCTCGGGCATCGAAGATAAGGGGGGTTCAGTCGGAATCGAGCATTTCTCGCACGCTCGCCTCGACCCGGTCGCGGTGCTCGCGCAGGGCATCGCTGAGCGTGACCGGCCAGGGCTGATCGGCGCTTTCCGGGCCCAGAATCTCGTCGGGCAGCTCGCCCAGGCGCTTTTCGGCACGCTTGCGCGATCGGTCGGGATCGTCGGCCTCGCGCAGGCGCTTGCCTTCGGCCATGAACGGCTCGAGCAGGGGCGTACCGTCCAGGTCCTCGTCGCGACGCGCAAGCGTGTCGCCGGCATCGCGGCGGAAGACCTGCTTGGCGCCCGGCAGGATCAGCTTGCCGCTGGAGAGCTTCATGCGACCCTTGCCGGCGTACTCGACCAGCTTGTAGGCCATGTCGAGGTCGGGCGCGTCGGGCGACAGGCCCATGGCGGTGCCGACGCCGAAACCGTCGACGGGCGCGCCGTCGGCGAGCATGGCGCGGATCTTGAACTCATCGAGCCCGCCGCTGACGAAGATGGCCACCTCGTCGAGCCCGGCCCGGTCGAGAATCTCGCGCGCCTGGCCGGCGCGCTCGGCCAGGTCCCCGGAGTCGATGCGAATGCCGCTGACGCGGAAATCTTCGCCCAGCTGCTCGGCCAGCCGCACCACCTTTTTCACGCCTTCGAGGGTATCGAAGGTGTCGACCAGCAGCACGGTGTCGGGAAACTCGGCAGCGAAATTGCGAAAGGCCTGCATTTCGCTGTCGTGGGCCTGAATATAGCTGTGCGCCATGGTGCCGGCGATCCCGACGCCATAGACCTTGCCGGCCAGCATGCTGGAGGTGCCGGCGACGCCGGCGATGTGGAAGACCTTGCCGGCTTTCAGGCCGTTGTCGGCGCCGTGAATCCGGCGCAGGCCGAAGTCGAGCACCGGCCGCCCGGCGGCCGCGTGAACGATGCGCGCCGCCTTGGTGGCCAGCACCGACTGGGCGTGCATCTGGTTGATCACCCAAGCCTCGACGATCTGGGCCTCGGGCGCCGGCGCGGTTACTTCCACCAGCGGCTCCTGCGGAAACACCGGCGTACCGTCGGGCAGGGCTTGGACCTCGCCGGTGAACTCGAAATCGGCCAGCCACGCCAGGAAGTCTTCGGAGAAGTGGCCGGTCTTTCGCAGGTAGTCGAGGTCGTCGTCGGCAAAGCGCAGGTCGGCCAGATAATCGACGACATCCTCGATGCCGCAGGAAAGCACGTAGTTCCTGTTATCGGGCAGGTTGCGGTAGTGCAGACTGAAGGTCGCCGGCTCGAGCATGCCCTCGGCGACGTAGGCCTGGGCCATCGTGAGCTGGTACATGTCGGTGAACAGCGCCGCGCCGGCGCCGCTGACGAAAGGCTGGCTGGTGTGTTGCGGCTGCAAGAAACACTCCCTGGCGCGAATTCACTACCGATACTAACGCAGGCGGGTCGGCCACGGCAGGCGCGGCGGACAATGCAACCAGCTTGCGACCACCACCACGCCGAAAGCCGTGTAGACCACCTGAAACACCCACCACGGCACGTCGATAAAAATCAGCCGGCCCAGCCAGTACTGGATGAAGCTCTGGCCGTATGCCGACTGGCCGGCCGCCTCGCGCAGCCAGCCCTCCCAGACCGTCAGCGGGCACAGCTCGCCCAGCCAGGTCTGGATCACGATGAAGGCGATCAGCGCCAGATGGATGAAGCGAAACCAGGGATTGCGCACCCAGCCCCAGCGGCGCGCCCAGCCAATGAGCACCAGCGCCTGTCCGCCAACGACAAAGACCACGAACAGGGCGTGCAGCGCCAGAATCGCATCGGCAGCCAGGCCGGGAAACGGAATACTTTCGAAAAACTCGCGGCCCATATGAAACTGGCGGCTCAGCGGCGGTAAGCCTGGCTGCGATGGCCCACTTTGACCACCGTGACGATCAAGCGACTGTCGAGAATTTCGTAAAGAATCCGATACACGCCCTGGCGCACCCGGTAGCGCGCCTGGCCTGAGAGCTTTTCGCAGCCCGGCGGGCGAGGATCGTCACGCAGCGATTCGATTCGCTTCAGGATGCGCGCAAGATCCTGCTTTGGAATGCCTCTCAGGTCCCTGGCAACGGACCTGCGAAACACCAGCTCAAATCTTGCCATGCGCCTTGAGGTCGTCCAGCAGGGCCTCGTAACTCATGGTGGGTTCGGCCACCCGATCTTCGAAGGCGGACAGATCCTCCTGGTCTTCGGCAAGGGCTGCCCGGACCGCTTGGTTGACGATCTCGGAGATCGAGCGACCGCCGTGGGCCGCCTTCAGCCGCAGCGCCGCATGGATTTGCGGGTCGAAATAAATGGTCGAGCGCTTGGTGGTTTCGGTCATGGAGCGGCTCCGATTGCCTAGTGGCCTGATGCCAGTATGGCGTCATTACGCTGTGACATCAAGACGTCATGACGCCGGCTGCCGAAGTACGTTCAATCCGGATAGCCGGTGATCTCGCGGATGTCGCGATACAGCGGCGCCAGCCGCCGGTACAGGCGCCGATAGACGCGCCGGTAGAGCTTCTCGTAGGTGGCGTGGCGGTTGGCATCGGGCTCGATGCGGTGGCCCGCGCGCGTCATCTCGTTGCCGGCCACGCGCACGCTGGGATACCAGCCCAGGCCGTAGGCGGCCAGCACTGCCGCGCCCAGGCCGGAGGTCTCGGCGGTGTGCGGGCGCTCGACCGGGCAGTTGAAGATATCGGCGGTGATCTGCATGACCGCATCCGAGCGCGCCCCGCCGCCGCAGGCGCGCAGCACCTGCAGCCGCCGGCTCGAGCGGCGCTCGATACGCTCGGCGCCGTGGCGCAGCTCGAAAGTGACGCCCTCGAGCAGCGCCCGATACAGATGCGCGCGGGTGTGCACATCGCCAAAGCCGACGATCGCGCCTTTGGCCTCGGGCCCGGCGTCGAGATCACTGCTCCAGAATGGCTGCAGCATCAAGCCCAGCGAACCCGGCGGCACGTCGGCGACCAGCTCGTCGAGCAGGGACTCGGCCGTTACCCCGGCGGCCTCGGCGCGCTGGCGCTCTTCGAGCCCGAACTGTTCCTTGAACCAGCGCACCATCCAGAAGCCGCGCGGCACCGCCGATTCGACCATGAAGTAGCCGTGGCGGGCGGCCGGGAAGGCGGGCATCGGCGGCCGGGCCTCGAAATAGCGCGCGGAAAGGACGCTGATCGTCGAGCGCGTGCCAAAGCTGATGCAGGCGGTATAGCGGTCGGAGACGCCGGCCCCGATCAGGTCGCAGGCCTTGTCGGCGCCGGCGGCAATCACCGGCACGCCCGGCTTCAGGCCCAGATGCTCTGCCGCCGGCCCGGTCAGCTCACCGAGCTTCTCGCCGGGCTTGACCAGCTCGGGAAGCTGCTCGCGCCGGATGGACAAGGCCGACCAGCGCCAGTTCCTGGGCCCGGCCCAGCGCCGGGCGCGATAGCTGAAGGGCAGGTAGCCGACCTGGCTGCCGACCGAATCGGCCAGCCGCCCGGTCAGCCGATGGTTGATGAAACCCGACAGGCCGACGAAGGCGGCCGTCTTCTGCCAGTTTTCCGGTTCGTGAACCGCCAGCCAGTTGCACTCGGCGTTCTCACGCATGGTCTTCAGCGCCCGGCTGCGCCCGATCAGGCCGATCAGCGCGCGCCAGTACAGGGGCATTTTCGGCAGCTTGTCGAGGCTGACGCGCCGATTGTCGGTCCAGATGATGGCCGGGCGCAGCGGCTGGCCGTCGGCGTCCAGGCAGATCTGGGTGGCGCGCTGGGTGGTGACCGCCACCGCCGCAACGCCCGCCGGGTCGTGGCCTTCGTTCCACAGCGCGCGGCAGGCGCGACCGATTTCGTTCCAGAACAGCTCGGGCTGTTGCTCGGCGCGGCCCGGCGCGTCGGAAAACCAGGGCTCGATCTCGATGTGATGGCGGCCGAGCAGCTCGCCGCGGTTGTTGAACAGCAGCGCGCGGATGCTCTGCGTGCCGTTGTCGATGGCCAGTATCAGCGGTTCGGCGCTTTCGCTTGCGCTCATTGGTTGCTCCCGGGAGGCATTTGCAGCGTGAGCGCCGTGGCGCACCACGACCATCATGCCTCAGCCGCGCGCTCGAGCGGGCGGCCCTTGGCCATTGCCCCCCGGGAGCAGCGTCCATCCGGTGCTTACAAGGTCTTGAGATACTCGATCAGCCGGGATTTCTCCGGGCCCGTCAGCCCGAGTGCAAAGTGCTGGTCGTAGTGGTCGACCACGGCGCCCAGATCGGCCGCGCTGCCGTCGTGGAAGAAGGGCCGATCGAGCCACAACCCGCGCAGCGGCGTGGCGCGGTACTGGCCGGTGACCGTGCGCTGCGCATAGGCCGGGCTCTGGCCGACTTCCTCGGGCGAGTACAAACGCCCGTCACCGCCCAGGGCCGGGCCGGAATGGCACTGCACGCAGCCGGCCTTGCCGTCGAACAACTCGCGCCCCTGGGCCGCGGCCATCGAATCGAAGGCATCGAGCGGCGCGGCCGGCGCGGGAATGGACAGCTGATAGGCCTCCAGCGGCCGCAGCCTGGGGGTGACCAGGTCGGGCTCGTGGATGATCTCGATGCCCAGCGGCGGCTCGATGAACGTGCCCTGACCGCCCATCTGGCTGACGGCAACGTAGGCGTTCCAGTAGGCAACATCACCGTCACCGGTATAGGTGGCCTGCTCGGCATCCATTAGCCCGTAGGCCGGCGGAATGACCACCGGGTCGGAAATGCCGTCGATATTGAAGCGCGGGTCGTACATGCCCGGCCCCCAGCTTCTGTAGTGCGCCCTGAGCTCTTCGGGAAGCTGCTCGGACAGGGCGATGATGGCACCCGGATCGAGATCGAGATTGGCCCAGCCGTCGAGCCGCTTGCCCACGCCCGGCAGCACCGAGTCGTCAACCGTGGAATGACACAGGGCGCAGGTGATTGCCACGCGGTCGATGTGCTGCGCGCCGTCACTGGCAGAGATTTGCGCGCGCACGCCGAGCACGGCGTCGTGCTCGAGCAACACCTTGGTCACCGCCGGGTCTTCGAGATCGACCGCGCCGTCGACGACCGCCTGGGCCACTTCCGTTGGCAGCGCCTGTGCATCCACCTTCAGCCCCAGGCCCAGCGCGGCCACGGGGCTGACGGCTTCGAGCACCTCGTGCATCTTCAGCTCATCGCTCCAGAAGGCCTCACTGCCGAAGGTTTCGTAGCGAAAGATTTCCCGGCCTGAGACCAGATCGAGCCCGCACTGATCCGACAGGCCCGCGGTGTGGTGCACGCGGGTCAGCGGCTGGACAAGCAGGCCGTCGGCGCCGTCCGTTTCGGTCGTGGCCTCGCTGCATGAATGGAAGGTGACACGAAGCTCGCCCCAGGGTTCGAACGCCGACGGATCGGTCGGCAGGGCAAACGAGCCGGCCTCGCCTTCAAGCAGCGTGAAGGTCAGCGCCTCTTCCAGCCGGACGTCGGGTTGGACCTCTTCGGTGACCAGCCACAGCGGATCAGCCGACGAACTGTTGCCAAAGTAATAGCCGAACAACCCGTTGGGCGCCGACATGAACACCCAGCCGGCGCCGCTTTTGTCCTGATCATGCCAGGTGCCGACCAGGCTCGACCAGGGCAGCTCGTGAAGCGATGCCGAATCGGCGGCAAGAACGGCCCGGTGCTCGGTCGATGATGGCGTTTCGGATGATGCGGATGATGCGGTGCCGGCATTGCCGGCGGCAATCACGTGAACAGCCAGCAGCAAGCCGGTTCCCGCAATGGCTCCGATCACTACAGTCAGTACATTTTTCATGGGTCTTCTCCGCGCAGTACGGTGACGCAGCGCGTGAAAGCGGGCGGCGTTGCCGCCGGCCATTCGATCGGCGTTGCAGCACAGGGATGTGGCTGGCGGCCAAAAGGTTCCGGCGCGGCGGACGCGCGGATGCGGGAACCGCCGGCGGGCCGACTACATCTGTTGGCTGGACAAAACACCTGCAAGGATCCCCATGAACCTTCCGGCTCTCGTCAATCCGCTGCCCGATACGCAGGCCCAAAGCGATGCGCGCGGCGTTGCCATCAGCCAGGCCGGTATCGCCGGTTACTCGCTGCCGCTGCGCATCGAGGATGTAGATGAACAGGCCTGCGCGACGATCGCGCGGGTAGCGGCCTCGGTCAGCCTGTCGAAGGTGAGCCGCGGCGCCCACATGTCGCGCTTTCCGGTCTTTCTCAACCGGCTCGGGGGCGCGCTTGAGCTCGGCCGGCTCGCCTCCCATGCCCGAACGGTTGCCGCCGAACTTGGCCCGCTTGAAGGCCGCCTGAAACTGGATTTCCCCTGGTTTGTCACCAAGGCCGCGCCGCGCTCCGGCATCGACGGCCTGCTCGATATCGAAGCCTCGTACCGAGCCACCGCCGGGGTCGACGGTGCCAGCTCGCTCGATCAGGAAGTTCGCGTTCCGGCCACGAGCCTGTGCCCCTGCTCGCGCGCCATCTCCCGCTACGGCGCCCACAACCAGCGCTGCATCGTGACCATCCGCGTCACAACTGATCGCCCCGTGCCTCTGCAAACAATGGTAGCTACCGTCGAGCGCAACGCTTCATGCGAGCTCTATCCGGTACTCAAGCGCGAAGATGAAAAGTTCGTGACCGAAAAAGCCTACGAAAATGCGAAGTTCGTGGAAGACATCGTCCGCGATATCGCTCTGGAGCTCGACCGTATCCCCGCCATCACCTGCTTCAGCGTGAGCTGTGAAAGCATCGAGTCCATCCACAACCACCAGGCGTTTGCAACCGCCACCAGCACCGGGATGGAGCGATCTGTCAAAGAGGCGAGATGAGCCGGCTTTGTCCGATCCGCTGATTCATGGGCAGTACTCGCCCGGCTCGGAAAACTCCGGGCCGCGTCGGCATTCGAAAGCGCGCGCTGTATAAATGTCGGGGGCGCTACTGGCTCCGCCGCGCATGGCCGAAACCCGGCCCCACTCGGCGCGCAGCGAATCGTCCATGAGCGCGCCCTCGCGCAGCGCGGCGTCGAGGTTGGCGTCCTGGCCCAGGTTGAGCTCGATGACGGCTTGCGCATAGGGCTCCGCCGGGCCCACGCCTTCACGCATTCCGTAGCCGAAACCCTTGGCCAGCAGGCCGATGGCGGCCGCCGGCGTGATCAAACCGTCGCGCTCGATCCGGTAGGGCGCATCGGCGCTGAGCTTGGTTGCTTCCAGGGCGCTCCAGGGCACGGCCTGATCAATCACCGGGGCGGTGGACAGACACGAGACACCGAAGCAGGTCTGCGTCCGCGCGTCCGCGTCGGAAATTTCCTTGCGCGATACCGCCACGATATCGGCCTGATGGCCCATGACAGGGCGCATGACCAGCCGCCAGGAAACGTGCGGGCCGACGCCGAATTCAGCCGCCGCGGCGACATGTTCGGCGCCGTGGGCCTGGACCAGCTCCTCGCGGATTACCGGGCCGAGATTGAAACGCTCGATCTGCACGAAGCTGACCGGCACGGGTGAGATTGCCGGCGGGGCGCTGACCACATCCTGCCCGTAGCGCAGCCGAAAGCGCACTCGCTCGAGCCGTCCTTCGGTCTGCTCGAGCGCCAGCACCGCCTTGACGAAGGGATCGAGCGTTCCACTGGGCAGAAACACCGAGCTGCCATCGGCCAGCTCGAGTGCGCCTTCGATCGCTTCGTTGACCTTTTCGACAGCTTGCGTCTGGTAGCCCTGGCCGACAACGAACGGCTGCGCCTTGTCGGCAAGCGTCTCCGAAGCCGCCGGAGCGCTGCGATCACCCGCGTCGCCCCCGAAGCCGCCGGAGACGGCCTGATCCGCCGGGCCTGCCAGCGCGAACCCGGCCGCAGCCGCTGCAAGTAATATCATTCCCACTCGGTGCACGCCGTGTCTCCCGCAACCTTGCTCCTGATAATCAACAACGCCATTGAGGTAGTAATGCTGCCATCGGCACGACAATCGGCGACGCAATGGCGGCTCAGGTGTAGCCAGCGATCACCCGCAGCGGCGCCAGCCTGAGCAGCCAGCCGATCGACCGCACGGGCAGGCGAGGATGCAGGACGTTCGGGCGCCGCCGGCATTCATCACCCATAAGCGGGATTCGTCGGTGGCTGGCCCGGGCCCGTCGCAAGTTCGCGCGGCAGGCACCGACTGCGGGCAAGCTGTGACCCGAATCCAACCGAAACCACAGAGAACCTCAATGCAGCGAATACAAGACACGTTTTTGCAACTGACTTGTCTGGCAGCCACGGCGCTGCTGGCCGGTAGCGCGATGGCGACAAGCCTCGATGACACGCTGGCAGCGCGTCTGGCCGACGATCGCTCGGGCGTTTGCCTGGTGGCCGTTGCTCTTGGCCAGTCACACCAAACCGCAAGCTACTGCGCAGACAAAAACAACCCGCGCGACCTCGACGCTCGATCGCGCTTCGAAATCGGCTCGCTGACAAAGCCATTGCAGGGCCTGCTCGTTGCCCGCCTGGTCGAGCGCGGCGAGTTGTTGCTCGACGAGCCCGTGGCCGACCTGCTGCCCGACAGCGCGGAGGTGCCTGGCCACGAGGGCGAGCCGATCCGGCTCAAACACCTGCTGACCCACACCGCCGGCCTGCCGCGCCTTCCGACCGGCTTCAGCGTGGACGATCCGGCCAACCCCTACGCCAGCTACACCCCCGATGATCTGCTCACCGCGCTGGCCGACACCAGCCTGTCGAGCCCGCCCGGCGAACGGTTTGCCTACTCGAACTTCGGCGCCATGCTGCTTTCCCTGGCGCTGGTCGAACGAACCGGCACGCCGCTGCCCGAGCTGTTCGAGCGCGAAATATTCGCGCCGCTGGGCATGGACGACAGCGCCATGACGGGGCCGACCGTGCACGGCCACAGCGCGCGCGGCAAGCCAGTGTCTGGCTGGGACTTTCATCCCGATCTGGGCGGCGTCGGCGCGGTTCGCTCGACGGCGGCCGACTTGAGCCGCTGGCTCGACGCCCTGCGCGGCGAGCCCGAGGGACCGCTGGCCGGGGCCCTGGCAGAATCGCGCAAAGTCCTGATCGAGGCCGGCGGCCAGAAGCTGGGCTACGGCTGGCTGCACCTGCCGCTCAACGATCGCTTCGTGATGGCGCACGACGGCGGCACCGGCGGCTTTTCCAGCTTTGCCGTGGTCGATCCCGAACGCAGCCAGGCCAGCCTGCTGCTGATGGATACCTCCATGATCGAGCAGGGCAGCCTGGCGGACCTGGCCTATCACCTGGTCGATGAGAGCTATCCGCTTGAATCGCCACGGCCAGCCGCGAAGCTGCCGGCAGGCGTTGATCCGCGAGACTATATCGGCCGCTACGCCATCTATCAGGGCGAACAACGCTTCATGGATGACTTCACCCTTGAGGTCATGGCCGGGGCCGGCCAGCTGATGGTGCAGGGCAGCGCGGGCGGTCAGACCCAGCCGGAAGTGGGTATCGATCCCGACGGAAAAGACCGCTTCGTCCAGCCGTCTCTCGACCTGGTCATCGAATTCCAGCGCGACGACAATGGCGAAGTGGCAGGCCTGGTTCTGAAGCAGGCCGGCATGAACCTGCGCGGTGAACTACATGACTGACGCTATCGAACCCATTGCCACAAAGGCAGCAATGCAAGAGCCCACGCTTTCACTGAACCAGCCTCTACCGGCCGCCGTTGCCGCGGGCAGCGCGCGCTGGTGGCTGTCGTACCGCAACTACCCGGTATTCTCCTGGCCCTGGGTGTGGCGGCGGGCCCTGCTGTTCGGGCTGTTTGTCGTCGCCTGGGGCGGGCTGTCCGCCATCGCCCACTACGCCGGGGGTGGCAGCGCGGCCGAAGCAGTGAAAATGTTTGCTGCATTCACGCTCGGCTTTCTGGTCATGATCAACGCTGGCCCGGTCCTGGCAGCCGCGGCACGCCATCGGCACTTTGGGCCCCGCAAAGAACGCTGGTTCGTGGCGGCCGCCCTCTTCGCCGGGCTGCTGGCGGCCTTTGCCGCCGACCTGGTCTCGTCGAGCATGATCGCGGAACTGACCGGACAGGAATTCGAGCGCGAACTCGGCTCGACCGCGCTCGCGACCAACCTCCTGGTCCTGCTGTTCATCTATGTCCTTATTGGCGGTGGCCTGGCGCTGCGCGCCTACCTTAGCGAGGAGCGCCGCCTGGCCGATTACCGGGCAGGGCTGGCAGTCCGGCAACTGCAGTCCGAGAAGCTTGCCGCAGATCAGCAGCTGGCTTTGCTGCAGGCGCAGATCGAGCCGCACTTCCTCTTCAATACCCTGGCCACCGTCCGATCGAGCCTGCGCGGCGATCCCGCTCGGGCCGAAGACACGCTGGACGCGCTGTGCGATTATCTGCGCACGACCATTCCACGCCTGCGAAGGAATGACGCCAACGCCCTGTCGACCGTTGACGACCAGCTCGAGATCTGCCGGCGCTACCTTGCGGTGATGCAGCACCGGATGGGCGAGCGGCTGGCTTTTGATGTGCAGGTCGACGATAACGCGCGATCGCTGGGCTTTCCGCCTTTCATCCTGCTGTCGCTGGTAGAGAATGCCGTTCGCCACGGCGTCGAGCCGCAGCCTGAGGGTGGACGCATCGATATTGCGGCCCGCCGCCGGGACGGTCAGCTCTGCCTGAGCGTGAGCGATACCGGCGTCGGGCTGAGCCAGACAAGCGGTGCCGGTGTGGGGCTGAGCAATATCCGCCGGCAACTCAAGCTGCGCTACGGAGAGGCCGCTCAGCTTCGGGTAGAAAGCAGCCCCGAAGGCGGCGTTGAGGCCCGCATTATCGTGCCGATGGAGGATGACTCGTGAGCGTTCGAATTGTGGTGGCCGAAGACGAACACAGCCAGCGCGCCGAGCTCGTTCGGCTGCTCACCCAGCGCTGGCCCGAAGCCGAACTGGTGGCCGAATGCGCCAGCGGCCACGCCGCACTCGCTGCTCTGGAACAGCTCAGTCCCGACGTGCTGTTTCTGGATATCCGCATGCCCGGCGCCAGCGGCATCGAGGTCGCGCGGGCAGCAAGCGGGAAAGCACACGTGGTACTGATTACCGCTTACGAGGAATATGCCGTGAAGGCTTTCGAGGCCGGCGCGCTGGATTATCTACTCAAGCCGGTGACGCCGGTACGGCTGGATGCGACCATCAAACGCCTGCGCAAACGGCTGGCGGAATCTCCGCCGCGCATCGACGAGCTGCTCGAACGACTCGAGCGCCGCCTGGGATCAGAGCGTGAAGCGCCGCTGAGCTGGATCACCGCAACCTGCGGTAATGCCGTGCGCTTGATTTCCGTCGACGACGTGCTGTTCTTCCGGGCCAGTGACAAATACGTGCGCGTGGTGACCGCCGAGGATGAAGCCACCGTGCGCATGTCGCTGAAGGAGCTGGGCGAACGGCTTGACGCCGAACGCTTCTGGCGCATTCACCGCTCGGTGATTGTCGCCGCCCCGTCCGTGCATCGTATCGAGCGCGATGAGCTGGGCCGCTGGCACGTGCGGCTGTGCGAACACGATGAATTGTTGCCGGTGAGTGAAAGCGCCCGCAGCCTGTTTCGCGGTATGTGAAGGGAAAGAAAGTGGTAAGGAAGTGGTGGAGCCGAGGGGAGTCGAACCCCTGACCTCAGCAATGCGAATGCTGCGCTCTCCCAACTGAGCTACGGCCCCACGGAATCAGGCTGGCCGGCTATTTTACCCAACTTTGTCGGCAAAAGTCACCCGCTGCGTCGCTGCCGATACTGCTGATAGGCACCAAGCCTGAGGTCGGTTTTGCTGATACCGAGTCGATTGAGCCTTTCGGTGCTCAGTGCAGGCGCCGCTGCCGGCGGCAGATAGAGAGTGGAGGTCTGGGTAAAATACGCCGTGTGCAGCTGATTCAACGGCACCTGCTCGATACGCGGCTCGTCCACCGGAAAGACGGCTGCCTCGTAGATCGTGACCGAATGATCGATCGGATAGTCGGCGGCCAGCACTTCAGCCAGTACGCGTACCCATTCGGGATCGTGCCTGAAGGTATCGCGACCCGGGTCGCCAAGCGTGATCGGCTGCCACAGGATCAGTGCAGCCGTAGCATCGAAGCGGCGCGGGTAGAGCAGAAAGTCCGTGGCCTCGAAGCTCTGACAGCCGTGCACGGCCGGATCCAGCCCCAGATCGGCAAACAGGCAGTCTTGAGCCGAGATTCCCGGATACATGACGGCCCGGTAGCCGGACAGGCGCGCCTGGCGCACGGCTTCGTGGGCCGGCCAGACGAACACGCCCGGGTGGCCATAGAAAGCCGCGCAGACGTGCAGGCCCTGGGCAAGCGGCGCCAGAATCCGCCGCACCATTTCGGCGTAGCTGTCGTCGCGCTGGCGGCCGTGGGCGTAGCTGTCCTGAAGCGATTCGACGCCGTCGTTGAGCTCGCACAGGCGTTCGAAAGTCAGGCCGTCGACCACGGTAAAGACGCGATCGGCGGCCTGCAGAACATGCTGCGTCTCGCGGGTCAGGTGGCCACCCGGGCGAATGCCGGTGCCCACCACGCTCAGGCGGCCGGAACGCTTGTCGACCTGGTTCATCGGCCTCGCGAGCCTGCCCTACACAATCAACTTCTGTACGCCTTCGTCGTCCAGCCCGGCCTCGCGGCGCAGCGCTTCCTTGTCGCCGGCGAGAAACAGCTGCTGGTGATTTTCGGGCACGTCGTACTCGTCCATGACGGCCTTCGGATCGCTCTTGTAGCGCTCGCGGATTTCAGGGTTCTCGCCCAGGGCAGCGACGAACTTGCGGGTATTGTCGGACATGGACACTCCTTAAGGGTTATATGTCTTTGTGAAAAACGAGAGCAAGGGCGTCAGGCCGGCGGATCCAGCCAGTCGGGTGCGGACAGATCAAAGCACTGCTGCAGCATGTCCTCGCTCGATCTGAGCGCGCCCTCGACCCATCCCTGGGCTGTGCTGTAGGTTTCGCCGCAGATATGAACGGGCCATTCGGGCTGCGGGGCGGCCATCTGCCTGATGACCTCCCAGCTCTTCCACCCCGGCAGCCAGTTGTGCCATCCCGCACCGTAGGGCCATTGGGTCCAGTCGATGAAACGCCCGGCCGTGGGCCGGGGCACGTCCACGCCGTGCATTTCGCTCAATTCACGGTGGATTTCAACAAGCGCTAGCTCGCTGAGATCGCTTGTCAGCTCGCTCCCGCGCCCGCTGTCGCTTGCCAGTGCGCGCCAGAAACTGACGGCATCCGTATCCGGGTAGCTGGCCAGCATCAAGGCCTGACCTGAGCCTTCGTCTACGCCCAGGTAGTAGCACTGGCGCATGGGCAGATCGGTGTGCGAAACGGCATAACTGCCGCGCTTGATGCGGCCGGGGCCTTCCGGCATATCGCGCCACCAGGGTTGATCGAAGGTCAGGAAAATCTTGCAGTTCGGTACCGCCTCGACCGCATCCAGCGAAACAACCAGATCCTTGTTGCCCAGGGCCGGGCTGGCGTTGATCAGGCGCGTCAGCGCCAGTTTCGGCAGCGCCAGCACCAGCCGGTCAGCGTCCAGCTGTTCCGGGTGGCCGGCGACCTCGAGGTGCAGGCGCAGGCCTTCGCCGCGGCGCTCGACGCGCCTGGCCACGTGCTGTTTGCGCACGATGACTCCCGCCTCCTCCAGCTCCGAGGCCAGGCGCAGCGGCAGCTGCTGATAGCCGTCGCGTAGCCGATACCAGCGCCCGCTTTGTTCGATCACCAGCGAGGCCATGGTGTCGAAGCCGTTGCAGTTTGAAAGCAGGGCGTTGGAGCTGATCATGCCGCGCAGCGCAAACCAGGCCTCGTTGCTGATAACGCGTGCGAGCAGATTCCAGAAACCCCAGCGCCAGAGCGCGCGACCGTCGAACGTATGTTTCCGAAGGTATTCGAGCGTTTCTTCACGCGTCCCTTCCGGATTGCGTGGCCAAAGCTCCCTGATTGCCGGCGCAATCCGGGTGCAGGCCAGATCAAGCAGCTGATAGTAGCTCAGGCCTTGCTCGTCCGGCGCCAGGTTGAAAGGCTGGATATCGGGGTCGTTGAACTGGGCAATCTTGAAGCGCGTGGCCCGCAGCCAGGCAAAATCAGGCTGCGGCTCGACGGTTTCCCGCGGCAGGTCGAGCACTCGGCCGCAGAGGTTGTAGACCAGCGGCTGCTGATCATTGAAGAACATGCCGCCAAGCTCGGCGGGCAGGGTGCTGTCGGCCTGCATCCGCAGCGACCAGAGCCGGCCGCCAACGCGGTCGCTGGCTTCCACAATGCTGAGCTTCGATGGCTCGTGACCGGCTTTCATCAGGCGCCACGCGGTATAGAGACCCGCCACCCCGGCGCCAATGATCACGATCTTCTCCTGCTGCATGCGGCTAGGTCTCGTTTATTGGCGTGCGGGAAGGGCCATGGCGGAAGGGCGTGGCCTGATCCGGATCGAACACGACGGCGCAGTTGCGGCCGGCCTGCTTGGCCTGGTAGAGCGCCTGGTAGAGCGCCTGGTCGGCCATGCGCAGGATATCGCTGACGCCGGCAGTGGGCGAGATACTGGACACCACGCCGATGCTGGTCGTGACCGGTATTTCTGCGGCCTCGAATACGAACGGCTGCCGGGCCACGGCGTCGATGATGCGGCGGGCCACCTCCAGGCCGGCTCGATCGCGCTGGTCGGAGAGCACGATGACGAACTCATCGCCGCCCAGACGACAGAGGACATCGCCCTCACGCAGCATCTGCCGGCAGCGCTGAACGAATTCACGCAGCACCAGGTCTCCCGCGGCATGGCCGTATTGGTCGTTGGCCTCCTTGAAGTGATCCAGATCGAGAATCAGCACCGCGCGGTCAAGGGCGTCGTCGGGCGAGACGTTTTCAAGGTAGGTTCTGAGGAATCGCCGGTTGTAGGCTTCGGTCAGCGAGTCGAGGTTGGCCAGGCGCGAAGCACGATGCTGCTCTTCGATGGCGCGTGCGTGCCGACGATAGAGATCCCGCACCCGCCAGCTCAGACCCAGCGCGAGAATACTGGCTTCGACAACTGCACCGATATAGATCAGGTATTCGAAAATATTGCTGCGCGGCACCAGATCAAGCGATATGAACACGCGTGCCAGGCCGCTGAGAATGAACACCAGCCAGGCGGCCAGAAAGATGTAGCCCTCGGTTGCACCGCGCCGGCCGGCGACGACCGCAGCGACGATCAATAGCACCTCGAAAAGCAGCTGAACGGGCTGCAGCGCCGTAAGCAGCAGCGGCAGTTGCTGATCAGCAACCAGCGGCGTGGCGACGACGAAGGCGGCCAGCAGGCCCAGCAGGCCGTAGATGGCCCGGCTCAGGCGGGGCGCGTGCCGCTGCGGGTTGACGAAGGCGAAGAAGAACAGGCCGATGGTCAGCAGCGCCAGCGGCGAGAGCATGATGTAGATAGAGGTGGCGTGCCGCTGCAGAACCTCGGGCAGCAGGTAGTTCTGCACCAGTCCGGCATCGACCCCCAGCAGCAGCAGAATGCTGAGCATCGCCAGCACATAGAACAGATGCCCACCCTGGCGAAGGTTCAAATAGAGAATGAAGTTCTGGAAGATCAGAGCGAACAGAATTCCGAACAGCAGCCCCAGAAGCAGAGAACTGGTGCTCATCCAGTCCGAAAAGGAGGCTTCGCTTTCGATCCACAGCTCCAGCGGCTGAAGGCTTTCTTGAACGGTTTCAACGCGGATCAGCAGCGTTTGCACCTGGCCGGGCTGCAGCGTGAATCGGGCCGCATACTGACGGCCGGCGGTTTCCATGGTGACGGCCCTGTCGAAGGCGGCCTGAAACTGTTGCAACGTGCCGTCAGGCTGCGGCACATGCAGCTGAAACTCCCGGAAGAAGCGCCTGGCGACCCGCAGCACGTAATTGCCGGCGCCATGCCGGGGCGCGCTGACGCGAAGCTTCAGCCACAGCGGCGGGGCGCTGTGCCCCAGGCTGGCCATCCAGGGCTGAAAGCCGGCGTCGCTCTCCAGCAAAGCGTGCGGCTCGAGCTCACCCGCCGGATCAGGCCGGAACACGGCATATTGCTTGAGGTCGCCGGCCACGCCGTCGACGGGCAGCAGGATGGGCTCGGCCCGGTGTTGGGCATTCAGCGGCCCGGCGATCGCCAGCAGCAGAAACAGCCATGCCGCTGGCGGCGGACGAACCCTCCGGCCGGCACTCATGTGCCGCTATCCCGACATCTGGCGCGGGCACCCTTGAACATGAACAGATATCCTTCAACCCTCTGCAGCAAGGATATCCGCGAGCGTCTGTCAAGTCCATTGGTTGCCTGGGTTCGGCCCCCTGCCGCTGGGTCAGCTACAGCATGCCTCGCGGACCTCCGACCATACCTGCAGCGCGGTGATGTCGGCACCGGCTCCCGGGCCGCGAATCCAGATCGGCTGGTCACGATAGGCGGCGGTGCGAATCGAGACGATGTTGTCCCCCGGGGAAATTGCCGCCAGTGGATGCTCCGGCGGCACGCGCCTGAGCCCGACGCGGGCATGCACGCGCCCGCTCTCATCCACGCTCACGTGACCGGCGTGGATCACCGTCGCGCCCCGGCCCGGGCAGCCTGCCGCCGCTTCGCGCCAGCGCGCATCCAGCGCGTCGCTGCGGCTCAGAAACGCCGGCACAGCCAGATCAGCGGCGGCTGTCGGCACCAGGCTGTCGACATCGACCTCGTCGAGCCGCAGGGCCAGACCGGCGGCCCGCGCGGCGATCACCAGCTTGCGCGCCACATCCAGGCCGCCCAGATCGAGGCGCGGATCCGGCTCGGTCAGTCCAGCAGCGTGCGCGTCGACCAATGCACGCGAAAACGGCTTGCCGCTGGCTACCTGACTGGTGAGAAAGCTCATGGTGCCCGAAAGCACGCCTTCGATGCCCAGCAGGCAATCACCGGCCCGCCGGAGCCCGCGCAAGGTCTGCAGGATGGGCAAGCCGGCGCCCACCGTGGTGGCGTGACGATACCGCGGGCTGTGCAGATCAGGAGCGAACTCCAGTTCGCCGGCCGCGGCCCACTTGTTGGCGGTAATCACCTCGAACCCGTCCGCCAGCCACTCGGCGTGATGCGCAGCGACCTCGGGGCTGGCGGTGACATCCACCAGCAAGTGCCGACGGGCCGGCTGCGCGGCGATAAAGCGCGCCAGCTCGTTGACGTCGGCCACGCAGCTGCTGTCATTCAGCCGGTGGCGCCAGCTGTTGCCCGCCAGGCCAGTCGGTGACAGCACCATCCGGCGGGAGTTGCTCACGGCGTGCAGACACGCTCCCTCAGGCTGCTGCCGGGCCAGCCAGGCGAGCACGCGCGAGCCCACGTTGCCCGGTCCGATCAAGCCCATTGCCGCCGCCTGTTCCAGCGGCTGCCTGCTGGCCGGGCCGGGCCGAATCTGCGGCTGGAGTTCAAGCATGGCCTGCCAGCTCCTCGCGGCCGCGGTCGGACAGGGCCGCCAGCACGGCCACTAAATCCAGCGCAGCGCGCAGATCCTCGCGCAGGTCGTCCAGGCTTTCGAGCCCGACCGACAGGCGCAACAGGCCGCCACCGATGCCGGCGCGGCGTTGATCCTCGGGCGACATCGCGGCATGCGTCATCGTGGCCGGATGGGCCACCAGGCTTTCCACGCCCCCCAGTGACTCAGCGAGGGAAAACAGCTTCAGCCGGGAGACGCACTCGCGCGCGGCATTCGTGCCGCCCGTCAGCTCGAAGCTGATCATGGCGCCAAAGCCACGCTGCTGGCGACGAGCCAGCAGGTGGCCGGGGTCTTCGCTCAGGCCGGGATAGTGCACCCGCTCGACGGCCGGATGCCCCACCAGCAGATCGACAATACCGGCGGCGTTGTCCTGGTGCACGGCCAGGCGTGCGCCGAGCGTGCGCAGCCCGCGCAGGGTCAGCCAGGCATCGAAGCCGCCGCCGGTGACACCAATGCAGTTGGCCCACCAGGCCAGCTCATCGCCCACAGCGGCGTCGGCCGCAATCACCGCGCCGCCGACCACGTCGCTGTGGCCATTGATGTACTTGGTGGTGGAGTGCACGACGATATCCACGCCCAGCTCGATGGGCTTTTGCAGTATCGGTGACAGAAAAGTGTTGTCGGCCACCACCAGGGCATCCACAGTGTGGGCGGCGGTGGTTACGGCTTCGATATCGGTAATGCGAAGCAGGGGATTCGAAGGCGTCTCGAGCCACACCATGCGCGGCTGCCGGGCCAGCGCCTGCTCCAGCGCCGCGGGATCGCGAAAGTCGATCCACTCAAGCTGAAAGGCCCCGCGACGCGCCCAGCTGTCAAACAGGCGGAAGGTGCCGCCATAGCAGTCGATCGGAGCCAGCAACAGGTCTTGTGGCTTGAGCAGCTGCAGCACGGCAGTAATGGCCGCCATGCCGGTTGCGGTCACCACGCCGGCCTGCCCGCCCTCGAGATCGGCCAGGGCCGCGCCAAGATGCGCCCGCGTGGGGTTGCCCGAGCGACTGTAATCGAATCGCCGCGGCCGGCCGAATTCGGCGAAAGTGTAATTCGAGCTGAGATGAATGGGCGGCACCACGGCCCCATATTGGGTATCCGACTCGATGCCGGTGCGCACCGCGATGGTGTCGCAGCGAGTCCATGTGCTCATTCGATTTCTCCTTTGATGATGTCCCCGATCAATGGGTTGAGCTTTGCGCCTTCCTTCAGGAACGCGTCGTGGCCATAGTCGGAGACGATTTCGTGGTAGCGGCAGCGGCTGCCGATTCCCCGGGCGAGCGCCTTCATCTGGGCGGGCGGGACCAGGGCATCGCCGCGGACGGCAATCAGATCGGCGCCACAGCGCACGGCGGCCGGATTGACCCGGTGCCGATCGAGTGATTCAGACAGACACAGGTAGCGCTCGCAGTCGAACTGGCGGCAGAACTGCTGCCCCTGGTGGGCAAAGTAGCCTTGCAGTTCGGCCAGCACGACATCTGCATCGCCGCCGGCAAACCGTTCGGCAAACAGGCTGGCCGGTCGATAGGTGGTCAACGCCAGCGCGCGCGCAATCGACAGGCCTTCGTCGATGCGTCCGCTCTTTTGCCCCAGCGTCACGATCTGGCGCTGGATCAGGCGGCGCGCTACCGCCATCGGGTGCGGCTCGTGGGCACCACTGACGGCAACCAGGTGGTTGATGCGGGCCGGGTAACGGGCGGCAAAAGCCAGCGACACCATGGCGCCATAAGAAGCACCCAGCAGCGTGCCGATGCGGGCGATGCCGAGCTCATCGAGAACCAGCGACAGCGCGGCCGCCTGCTGGGCGGTGGTGACCGCCTGTCCATCCGGCCAGTGCTGTCCCAGCCAGTCGAAAGAAACGATGCGAAAAGTTGCCGGATCGAGCGCTTGATCTGCGCCGAAGATCTTCGGCCACCAGCGGTCCACGCGCCGATCAGCGCTGATCCCTCCGAGCACGACAACCACCGGCGCGCGAGCGGGGCCCCACACGCTGTAACGGATCAGCGGCGCATGCCGGCGCCCGGCGGCATAGGGAATCGGCCGGCAAATGCGACCGTCATGACGGCCGCCGCTCCGGACGGCCCGCAGGTAACCCCGCCCGCCGTGCGCCGACCGTCGTGTGATGGATGCAGATTGCGCTGCCATGAAAACCTCCTCACTGCTTGCTCCCAAACCGGCTCGATCAAGCCTGCGGAGCGGTGGATGAGAAGGTTTCACCAGACACCCGGTCGGACCGGGGAAGGGAAACACTCATCTGCCAGTCAGATACGCGTGATCTGCCGCAGGAATTGGCACCTTGCGAATCGGAGCATCCGCTGGTTGCCCCGGCGTCAAAGGGCCTGTCCCTCAGCCGGTCTTGATGAGTCATGGAGCGTCAAACTATCAGTCGCCAAGGGCAGAGGCAACGAAGTTCTGGTTATAAGGCAAGGCTTTGCAGCTCAGCGCGATCGGGGTTGACAATTGCGATGGAGTTCGCAATAGTCACTCACAGCGCCGATTTGAGCCAGCTTGCGGGCGCTTTAAAAGTTCAGCTAAAGCGGTCGGCCGTGCCGCCTTCCTCTTTATCCTGACTTTCGTGCTGGCTCATTCGATCCGGTCGCAAAATCAGGATGCATCGATGAAACTGCAGCAACTCCGCTTCTTTCTCGCGGTCATCAAGCACGGTCTCAATATCACCGTCGCCGCCGAGCACCTCTACACCTCGCAACCCGGCGTGAGCAAGCAGATCCGCCTGCTCGAAGACGAGCTGGGCCTGAAGCTTTTCGTACGGCGCGGCAAGCGGCTCACTGCGCTTACGCCCGCCGGCGAGCAGATTGCCCGCCGGATCGAGCGAATCTTCTCGGAGGTGCGCGGCATCAAGGCCCTGGCCGGCGAAATTCGCGGCGAATCGGGCGGTACGCTGTCGCTGGGCACCACGCAAACGCAGGCACGGTATGTGCTGCCACCGGTCATCGACGCCTTCCGGAAGCGTTTTCCCGACGTGGACTTTCATCTGCACCAGGGCACTTCCGAGCAGATTGGCCAGATGCTCGATGAACGCCAGATCGATTTCGCCATGCTCTCCGGCCAGCCCGAAGGCTTCGGCGCCGACCGCATTCTGCCGATCTTTCAATGGGACCGGGTGGTGCTGGTGCCGCGCGACCACGAGCTGGCGCAGCGGCAAGCCCCCCTGGACCGGGCCACGCTGGCGCGCCATCCCCTGGTCACCTACCTGTTCAGCGATCGGCCCGACTCATCGCTGATGAGCTCGTTTGCGGGTGAGAACCTGACCCCTCGCATCGCCTTTACCGCCCGCGATGCCGATGTGATCAAGACCTACGTGCGCATGGGCATGGGCGTGGGCATTCTGGCCAGCATGGCGCTGGAGGAGGGCGCCGACGACGATCTCGTCGCCATCGACGCCAGCGGCCTGTTCCCGCGCCTGACGACCTGGGTCGGGTTCAATGAGGAACTGCTGCTCAAGGCCTATCACCGCGATTTCATCGGCCTTTTGGCGCCGCATATCACCCGCGATGTGCTCGAGGACCTGGAACGCCAGGCGCCCGAGCTCGAGATGTATCGGCGCATCGGACGCCTGCCTCTGCCGCTCAAGTCCAGCCCCGCCGCACAGCCGCGCAGCCTGCGTGGATGCTGAGCCTGACCGGCTCCGATATCGGCTGCAAAGCTACGTGGGCGGCGGCATATAACCGGCGGTTATATTGACTTGGCGACGAAGTATTTCACCTGCTGTGGCGAACTCGCTACGCTGCCGACATCAAACCGGCTCCTCACAGGCCGACAGCCGCTGACTGCTGCGGTTTGTTGCGCTCCGCGCCCGGCGCGCGCGGTCAATCGGGTGCGGCGGGGGTCGAACCGACCCGCCCCCTCGGCGGTCGAACAGAACAGAGGCGGCCGGCCCCGGTTGGGGCGCGGATCGCCCGGGCGGTTCCTGAAACCTCGCATTCGGCGGCGAACGCTGCCGCCTGAGTGCTTTCATCAGCAAGGTAGACAGACATGCTTTACGACAATATCCTGCAGACCATCGGCCGCACGCCCGTCATCCGGCTCAACCGCCTGGCGCCGACACACGTCGATTGCTACGTCAAGGCAGAATTCTTCAACCCGATGGCATCGGTCAAGGACCGCCTGGCCATCGCCATAATCGAAGCGGCTGAACGCTCCGGCGAGCTGAAGAAGGGCCAGACCGTGGTCGAGGCCACCTCAGGCAATACCGGCATTGCCCTGGCCATGGTCTGTGCCGCCAAGGGCCATCCCTTCGTGGCCGTGATGACCGAAACCTTTTCGGTGGAACGCCGCAAGATCATGCGGGCGCTGGGCGCCCGGCTGATCCTGACCCCGGCCGAAGAGCGCGGCACCGGCATGGTCGACAAGGCCGCGGAGCTGGCCCAACAACACGGCTGGTTCCTGGCCAGGCAGTTCGAGAACGAGGCCAACCCGGAATACCATCGCAACACCACCGGTCCGGAAATCCTGCGCGACTTTGCCGGCAGGCGCCTGGACTACTTCGTCTCCGGCTGGGGCACCGGCGGAACCATTACCGGAGCCGGTGAAGTGCTCAAGCTGGCGCGACCGGATCTCCGCATCATCGCCGCCGAGCCGGCCGGGGCCGCAATGATGGCCGGCAAGGAGTGGAACGCGCACAAGATCCAGGGCTGGACGCCGGACTTTCTGCCCGCTGTGCTCAAGGTCGACATCGCCGACCAAATCGTGACCATCAGCGACGAACAGGCGCGCGACACGGCGCTGGCTCTGGCCAGCAGGGAGGGCATCTTTGCAGGCATTTCGGCAGGCGCCACGGTCGCCGCCGCGCTGAAGGTGGCCGACCAGGCAGCGGACGGCGCGAGCATTCTGGCCATGCTGCCCGACACCGGCGAGCGCTATCTGTCGACCTACCTGTTCGAAGACATCCACGAAGGCTCGGACGACGACTGGCTGGCCGAACAGGGCTGAAAGATTGCGGCCCGAGCGCTGCGCAGCATGCGGGGAAAGTGCGGTGAAAAAAAGCTCGCTTTTTTCTTCGAGCGGGCGTATAGTGCCGGACGCTGCAGAACACAGCAGTGGTCGAATCTGAAAAAGTATTCCTTTCCGTCTACCCCTCATATTCCACCATCTTGTTCTGGGAACTTCCGGGTCGTGTTGCGCCAGAGCGCTCGCGGTCGCTCGGTTTTCTCATACAGCATCATCGAGGCCGGCCATCGGGCCGTGCCTCATACATCAGATAATATTTGCAAAGGTAAAAGACATCATGTCCAGCACGACCGGAACAGTGAAGTGGTTCAATGACGCGAAGGGCTTCGGCTTTATCTCCCAGGACAATGGCGGCGCCGACGTGTTCGTGCACTTCAGCGCCCTGAGCGGCTCAGGCTTCAAGACCCTGGCCGAAGGCGCCAAGGTGAGCTTTGACGTCACCGACGGCCCGAAAGGCCCGCAGGCGGCCAACGTCGTTACCGTCTGAAGGTTTCGAACAGCCGTTCTGTCAGAAAGCCCCGCCACTGGCGGGGCTTTCTGCTTTCCGGGTCAAGCCAGGGCAGATGACCTGAACTGCCGCGTGCCTGCTCGGAGGGCGACCAGCGGATAGCTGCGCCAGTGCAGCCACTCATGACAGTAGTCGGGATGCCGCGATTGGCGCCACGGGCCACAGCGACAGAGCTGCCAACGCCTGGACGGGGCGGCCTTGCAAACCGCCACAGCCACAGCACGAACCGCACTGCGGCGCAGCAAAAAGGCGACGCGGGCAGGCCCATGGCGAAAAGAATGGCAGATAAGCAAACGCCCGCCGTGAAGGCGGGCGTCAGTGACCGGTCGATGTTACTGACTGGTCAGACAGGTGCATCCTCAACTGCAATGCACCGCGGGTTCCCCTTCCCGAAGTCTGTCTCGGGCCGGCGCGTCTTCAGCCGGCAACAGCGTGCAGGTTCTCTTCCTGCTCCAGCTGCATCAGCCACTCGACGACGACTTCATCGGCGAGCAGGTTGTCGAATCCGTGTTCTTCGCCGTGGACGGACAGTTGCACGTCCTGGTCCTGTTCTGCGGCTCGAATGTTGTTGTTCATGACTGGCATCCTTTGTCAGTTTTGCCGTTCGCTGACATAAATGCAGATCCTGTGCCAAAGCTCGAAATTCGACAGATTCAGGCTTGAGAAACGCTTTTTTGATCAGTTTCTGCTCACGATGTGACAGTTTTTGTCCACTGACTGACGCCCTGCGTCCATTCGGGGTCGGCCGACCAGCGTCGGGTTCAGAATCGGTTCAGCGCGCTGCCGCATAATGCCGCCATGAAACGCATTTCGACGCTGCCCGGTTCTTCCGCCCTGCTGGCCATCCTGCTGATCGCCGCCTTCGGTGCCGGCTACGCCGAAGCGCGCCCCCCGCACGGCTGGTCGGGCTGGCCGCCGCCAAGCGAGTACTACCATCTCGAGCATCCGCAGCATCGCCTGGCCTGGTGGTATGCCAACCAGTCGATGCGCCAGTCGCAGCAGGCGCGCGAGATGGCCTGCGGCTTTACCGGCCAGCGCTGGGCCCTGGACTGGGAGCTGCACTATCGCTGGGCCCTGCGTGCCGCACCAAAGCGCGCCTATCAGCGCATCGAGGAGCGCGACCGCCACCTGAGCACCTGCCGCAGCCGCAAGCTGCGCAACTACCAGCGCTCGCCCTATCGCCGCGGCCCCGGCGGCTACGGGCGCGGGTAGCGCCACGCCGCCACCCCGCCGCACACAACGATCACCCGCCTCCGCGGCCGTCCACCGCCCGCGCCGAATACCACGGCGCACTGATGCTTTTCATCTTCACACCACTGTGATAACGTATTAACATGCTATTACATTGGACCGCCATGAAAGACCTCGACCCCCGACACTCGCAGGCCAGCCGCGCCGCCCGCTCGAGCCTGACCGAAGCCTTGCTGGCCATGCGCACGCCCGAGGAGATGCGCGCCCTGCTCAAGGATCTGACCACCCCGGCCGAGCTCGAAGCCATGGTCGATCGCTGGCGCGTGGTGCGCCACCTCGACCAGGGCCGGCCCTACCGCGAAATCCACGCCCTGACCGGCGTGAGCGTCACCACCGTCGGCCGCGTCGCGCGCTACCTCGAACATGGCCACGGCGGGTATCGGATGGCGCTGGAACGAATCAAGGAAGGGGCTGATTGACTCGGCCGAAGTTTCCAATCACCAAACACCAAGTACCAAACAAAGCTCAATGATCGAAATCCCAATTTCCAAACGATCAAGCCCCCCGTTTCGGTCATTGTGAATTGGAGCTTGTCTGGAAATTGGTGCCTGGAATTTGATCATTCCCAAGGGCACAGACGGCTGCAAGAGTCGAAACCGGTAGAGCATCGAACAGAGGCACCCAGCACGTGAACCGCATCCAATTCGCCATCCAGAAATCCGGCCGCCTGGCCGACCAGTCGCTCAGCCTGCTCGAACGCTCCGGCCTGCACTTTGCGCGCAGCAAGGACAAGCTGTTCTGGTACGGCCGCAACCTGCCCGTCGACCTGCTGCTGGTGCGCGACGACGACATTCCCCGCCTGCTCATCGAGGGTGTGTGCCAGCTCGGTATCGTCGGCGAGAACGTCGCCGAAGAGAAACTGCTGGAATACAGGCGGCTCGAGCGGCGGCACCGGTCCGACGCCCAGTCCAGTCTCGGACTCGACCGCCTCGGCCGGCTCGGCTTCGGTCACTGCGAGCTCAAGCTGGCCGTACCCGAAAATTCGCAGGCACGGTCCATTGTCGACCTGGCCGGCAAGCGCGTGGCGACCAGCTATCCGCGCCTGACCCGGCGCTTTCTCGACGACAACGGCGTCGAGGCCGAGATCATTAAACTCAACGGTGCCGTCGAGATCGCGCCCAGCCTGGGCACGGCCGACGCCATCGTCGACCTGGTATCGACCGGCACCACGCTGCGGGCCAACCACCTCAAGGCCATCGAACCGGTCATGGGCAGCCAGGCCGCGCTGTACCGCTGCCCGCAAGCGCTCGATAGCGAAAGCGAGCGGCTCGTCGACAAGCTGCTCACCCGCATCTGCGGGGTGCAGAAGGCCGCCGAGACCAAATACGTGATGCTGCACGCCCCGCGCGAGCGCCTGACCGACATCGCCACCATCCTGCCCGGCGCCGAGGCGCCCACCATCCTGCCGCTGGAAGGTCAGACCGAGCGCGTAGCGGTGCATGCGGTGTGCACCGAACAGGTGTTCTGGGAGCACCTCGAGGAACTCAAGGCCGCCGGCGCATCGGCAGTGCTGGTGCTGCCGGTCGAGAAGATGCTGGCATGAAGATCCTGTCCTGGAAACGGCTTTCGAGCGAACAACGCGCGCAGGCTCTGGCCCGCCCGGCGATGGAAACCGGCCGCGAGCTGCAGGCTGCCGTGGCCGACATCATCACCGCCGTGCGCCACGGCGGCGATACCGCCGTACTCGACTACGGCCTGCGCTTCGACGGCCGCTCGCCCGCCGCCCTGCTCGCCGGCGCCGACGAGCTGGCGACCGCCGGGGACGAACTCGACGATGACCTCCGGCGCGCGATCGACACCGCCATCGAAACCGTCACCCGCTTCCACCGGGCCGCGTATCCGCAGGATCTGCGGGTGGAAACCGCGCCGGGGGTGATCTGCCAGGCGCGCTGGCGCGCGCTCGATCCGGTCGGCCTGTACGTCCCCGCCGGCAGCGCGCCGCTGCCTTCGACGGCGATCATGCTCGGCGTGCCCGCCCGCCTGGCCGGCTGCCGGCGCATCGTGCTGGCCACGCCCCCGGGCGCCGACGGTCGCGCCGACGCCGCCGTGCGCCATATCGCCCACCGGCTGGGCATCGACACCGTGCTGGTCGCCGGCGGCGCCCAGGCCATCGCCGCCATGGCCTGGGGCACCCGGTCGGTGCCGAAGGTCGCGCGCGTGTTCGGCCCCGGCAACCGCTTCGTTACCGAGGCCAAGCGCCAGGCCGCGCAGGATCCAAAGGGCGCGGCCATGGACCTGCCGGCCGGGCCGTCGGAGGTGATGGTCATTGCCAACGACAGCGCCGATGCCGATCTTGTCGCCATCGACCTGCTCAGCCAGGCCGAGCACGGCCCCGACTCGCAGGTTTTTCTGGTGACCGATTCCGATCGGCTCGCGCGCGAAGTCGTCGCCTCCATCAAGCGCCTGGTTGCCCGACTGCCGCGCGCCGATATCGCCCGTCAGGCGCTGGCACAAGGCGCGATCGTGATCGTCGAGGCGCTTGCACAGGCCGTGACGGTGGCCAACGACTACGCCCCGGAACACCTGATCATCGCCACCGACAACGCGCGCGAGCTGTGCGACCGCGTCGACAATGCCGGCTCGGTCTTTCTTGGCCACCACACCCCCGAAACCCTGGGCGATTACGTTTCCGGCACCAACCACGTGCTGCCCACCGGCGGCTGGGCGCGGGCGTGTTCCGGCCTGTCGCTGACCGACTTCATGCGCCGCATGACCGTTCAGGAGGCCACGCCGGCCGGGCTGAAGAATCTTGGCCCCGCGGGCGCACGGCTGGCCGCGCACGAGGGGCTGGATGCGCACCGCCTGGCGATCCAGCTTCGGCTGGAGCGCATCGGGGAGGTTTCGAAATGAGCGTCATCGATCTGGCCCGGCCCGAGATCCGGGCCCTGGCACCGTATGCCTCGGCACGCGCGCTGGCCGACAGCGCCGGCATTCTGCTCAACGCCAACGAAAATCCGTGGCCGCCCGCGGGCGATCAGGGCCTGGCGCTCAATCGCTATCCCGAGCCGCAGCCGGCATCGTTGCGAAAGAAGCTCACTGCCCACTACGGGGTGGACGAAGCCAGCCTTCTGCTCACCCGCGGCAGCGACGAGGGCATCGACCTGCTCACGCGCGCCTTCGTGCGGCCCGGCATCGACCGCGTGATGACCTGCCCGCCGTGTTTCGGCATGTACGCGCTGGCAGCTTCCATCCAGGGCGCCAAGCTGACCGAGGTGCCGCTGCGCGAGGCAGGCACCGGGTTCGCGCTCGATCTGGAAGCGCTCGCCGCCGCCGAAACGCCCAGGCTGCTGTTCTTGTGTTCGCCCAACAACCCCACCGGCGACGGCCTGGCGGCCGAGACCGTACTTGGCCTGGCCCGCCGGCATGCCGGGGACGGGCTGGTGGTGCTCGACGAGGCCTATATCGAATTCTCCGAGCGCCAGTCGCTGGCTTCCAGAGTGGCGCAGCAGCCCAACCTGGTGGTGCTGCGCACACTGTCGAAGGCTTTCGGCCTGGCCGGCTGCCGGCTCGGCGCGCTGATTGCCCACGCCGAGGTGATCGAGCTGCTTGGGCGCATCATCCCGCCCTATCCGCTGCCCACGCCGTCGATCGCCGCCGCTGAAACCGCGCTGGCGCCCGAGGCCGTGATCGCCCGGCGCGAGCAGCTCGATCTGCTGATGGACGACAAGCGACGGGTGGTCGCCGCGCTTCGATCCCATCCTGCCGTCGATCGGGTGTGGCCCGGCGAAGCTAATTTCGTGCTCGCCCGCGCCGCCAGCGGCCCCGAGCTTGTGCGCGCGGCCGCGAACGCGGGCATCCGCCTGCGCGACCAGTCCGCCCAGCCGGGGCTTTCCGACTGCCTGCGCATCACCCTGGGCACGCCCGAAGAAAACACCGCTTTCATCGAATTCCTGCAGGACTGGACCCCATGAAAAAGATGCTTTTCATCGACCGCGACGGCTGCCTGATCGAAGAGCCCGAAGACGAGCAGGTCGATTCATTCGAGAAGTTCCGCCTGATGCCGGGCGTGATTCCGGCGCTGCTCGAACTCAGGGCCGCCGGCTTCCACTTCGTGATGGTCAGCAACCAGGACGGTCTGGGCACGAGTGCCTTCCCCGAAACCGACTTTCTCGGGCCGCAGAAACTGCTGCTGCAGATTCTCGAATCCCAGGGCATTGCATTCGACGCCGTTCACATCGACCCGACCCGGCCCGAAGACAACGCGCCCACGCGCAAGCCCGGCGTCGGCATGCTGCTCGACTACCTGCGCGATCCCGAACTCGACCGCCGCCGCTCGGCGGTCATCGGCGACCGCGAATCCGACCTCGAGCTCGCCGAAAACATGGGCCTGCGCGGGCTGCGCATCGGCCACAACGATCTCGACTGGCCCGGTATCGCCCGCGAGCTGCTGGCCACCGCGCGCATCGGCGAGCTTGGCCGCACCACGCGCGAGACCGACATCAAGATCCGGGTGGACCTGGACGCCACCGCGCCAATCAAGATCGACACCGGCATCGCCTTCTTTGATCACATGCTCGAGCAGATCGCCGCTCACGGCGGTTTTGCGCTACAGCTCGACTGCAAGGGCGATCTGGAAGTCGACGACCACCACAGCGTCGAGGACTGCGCGCTGGCGCTCGGTGCCGCCCTGGACCAGGCCCTGGGCGATCGCAGCGGCATCGGCCGCTACGGTTTTGTGCTGCCCATGGACGAGTCTCTGGCGCAGGTGGCCATCGATCTGTCCGGCCGCCCGGCAATCGTGTTCGATGCCGACTTCCCGCGCGAATCCATCGGCGGCCTGCACACCGAAATGGTGGAACACTTCTTCGCCTCGCTGGCGCAGTCGCTGCGGGCGGCGGTGCACGTCAGCGTCACCGGCGAGAACACCCATCACATGATCGAGGCCTGCTTCAAGGGTGTCGGGCGTGCCATGCGGCCGGCGCTGGCGAGGACTTCGGAGGGGATGCCTTCGACGAAGGGAATGCTCTGATGGTGACAGCAAATCCGAAATCCGAAGCACCAAATCCGAAGGAAATCCGAAATCCGAAATTCCAAATTCGAAACAACCATCGGCTGAACTCGTTTAGGCATTTCATGCTTCGTGCTTGTTTCGGATTTGGTGCTTCGGGTTTCGAATTTCGGAGCCCTGTCGCAGACGATCACCTTCGAGAAGCATCCACATGACCCTCGCCATCATCAATTCAGGCGGCTCCAACCTCGGCTCGGTCCAGCACGCCTTGCGCCGACTCGGCGTCGAGCCGGTACTGACAAGCGATGCCGAAATGATCCAGTCCGCCGACAAGGTAATCCTGCCCGGCGTGGGCGCGGCGGCCTGGGCAATGAATGCGCTGCGCTCGGCCGGGCTGGTCGAGCTGATCCGCGGGCTGACCCAGCCGGTGCTGGGCATCTGCCTGGGGCTGCAGCTCATGTTCGAGTCGTCCGAGGAAGGCAATGTCGAGTGCCTTGGCCTGATTCCCGGTCGCGTGCGCAGGCTGAAGGCCGGCGAGGGGCTGAGGCTGCCGCATATGGGCTGGAACCGCCTCGAGTGGCTGGCCGACGACCCGCTCGCCTGCGGGCTTGACGGCAGCGAATGGTTCTACTTCGTGCACGGCTTTGCCGCCCAGACCGATTGCACCGTGGCGGTGAGTGAACACGGCCAGCGCTTCGCCGCCGTGGTGCGCCACAACAACGTGGTCGCCTGCCAGTTCCACCCCGAAAAGTCCTCAGGTGCCGGTGCCCGAGTCCTTGGGAATTTTCTCGAGAGCTGAAAAAACCCTTTGGAACCACGTAAGACACGGAACGACACGGAAAATGAACGAACCAGCTCACAAAAGACTGGAAGCAGACAAAATATCGACTTCGCTCGAGTCATTCACGCATGGTTTGGCTGCCGTGCATTCCGTGCCTTCCGTGGTTGCGGTATTTGCCTTCTTTGGAGATGACTCATGCAATTGATACCCGCCATTGACCTCAGAGGCGGGCGCGTAGTGCGGCTGCAGCAAGGCGACTACGCGCGCGAGACGCGCTACGACGACGATCCGCTCGTGCTGGCAAAGCGCTATGCCGACGCCGGTGCGGGCCTGATTCACATCGTCGACCTCGACAGCGCGCGCTCGGGCGGCGAGACCAACCTCGCCGCCATCGAGCGCGTGTGCAACGAGGTCGACGCCGACATCCAGACCGGCGGCGGCGTGCGCTCGCACGAGGATTTCCGCCGCCGCATCGACGCCGGCGCGGCGCGCGTGGTGATCGGCAGCCTGTGCGTGCGCGAGCCCGAGTCGGTCATGGCCTGGCTGGCCGGCGCCGACGGCCAGCGCATCGTCGCCGGTCTGGACGTCGTCGACAGCGACGGCGAATGGATGCCGCAGGCGGCCGGCTGGACGGAACCGGGCAAGATCGATCTGTTCACTCTGCTCGAGCGCCTGTTGCAGGCCGGCCTGGTTCATCTGCTGTGCACCGATATCGAGCGCGACGGCATGTTCGCAGGGCCTTCTCTTGCGCTCTATCGCTCGATCTGTCAGCGCTTTCCGTCACTCGACGTGCAGGCCTCTGGCGGCATCGGATCGGCCCAGGACCTGGCGGAGGTCGCGCCCGCCGGTGTGGCCGGCTGTATCGTGGGTCGGGCCCTGCTGGAGAACCGCGTGGCGCTGAGCGAGGTAAGCAAATGGTCGCGGTAAGGCTGATTCCCTGTCTGGACGTGCGCGACGGGCGCGTGGTCAAGGGCGTGCGCTTTCGCAACCACCGCGACGTGGGCGACATCGTCGAGCTGGCTGGCCGCTATCGCGACGCCGGCGCCGACGAGCTGGTGTTCTACGACATTGCCGCCAGCCCGCAGCGGCGCAGCGTCGACACCGCCTGGATCGAGCGCGTGGCCGAAACCCTCGATATTCCCTTCTGCGTGGCCGGCGGCATTCGCGACGTGGCCACCGCGCGTACGGTACTGCACGCCGGCGCCGACAAGGTTTCGGTCAACTCACCGGCGCTCGAGCGCCCGGCGCTGATCGGCGAGCTGGCCGACGCCTTCGGCTCGCAGTGCGTCGTTGCCGGCATCGACTCACTGCGCGAAAACGGGCGCTTGCGGGTGCGCCAGTACACCGGCGACCCCGACCACATGGTCGACCCGCGGCGCGACACCCTGAGCTGGGTCGAAGAGGTCCAGCGCCTCGGCGCCGGCGAGATCGTGCTCAACTGCATGGACGCCGACGGCGTGCGCGACGGCTACGACATCGAGCAGCTTCAGGCCGTGCGCCGGATCTGCCGCGTGCCTCTGATCGCCTCCGGCGGCGCCGGCCGGCGCGAGCACTTCCTGGCCGCCTTCGCCGACGCCGATGTCGACGGCGCCCTGGCCGCCAGCGTCTTCCACTCCGGCCGGATCGCCATCCCCGATCTCAAGACCTGGCTGCGCGAACGCGGCATTTCGGTCCGGTCTTGAGTTCCGGGAAGCGCAGACTTCGCAGATTCAAGAAAATCAGAACCTTGTAACCACGGCAAACACGAAATGACACGGAAGAAAGAGTCTTTGGCCGCGCATTCAAGGTTTGCTTTCCGCGTATTGCCGTGTCTTCCGTAGTTTTAAAAAACGCTGGACTCTGAATGAACGTACAACTCGACTGGAACAAGGGCGGCGGGCTGCTGCCGGCAATCGTGCAGGACGCCGATGACGGGCGCGTATTGATGCTCGGCTACATGAACGCCGAGGCACTGGAGGCGACCCGGCAATCGGGCCGCGTGACCTTCTTCTCGCGCAGCAAGCAGCGGCTGTGGACCAAGGGTGAGACCTCGGGCCACCATCTCGAACTGGTCGACCTGCTGCCCGACTGCGACCGCGACACCCTGCTGGTGCTCGCCCGCCCCGCCGGGCCGGCCTGCCACACCGGCGCCGATACCTGCTTTGGCGACACACACATTCCCCGCGTCGGGTTCCTGGCAAGCCTCGAGCGCACCATCGCCGAGCGCGCCGGAGCGGATCCGAAGGCAAGCTATACCGCCCGGCTGCTCGCCGAAGGCAGCCAGCGCTGCGCCCAGAAAGTAGGGGAAGAAGGCGTGGAAGTGGCGCTCGCCGCGAGCGCCGGCGAGCGCGATGAGCTGGCCGCGGAAGCCGCCGATCTGCTCTATCACCTGCTGGTCTGTCTGCGGTCGGCCGGCGCCGACCTGGACTCGGCGCTGGACATCCTGATCGGCCGGCACAAGCGCTGAGTTTATTGACCCGGCATCAAAGCAGGTTGCATTCAGCCGCGCTGCCCGACTGCGTCAGCCGGGCTCAGCCAAGCCGCTCGATCAGATTCCGCCGCCGCGCCAGCCGCGCCCAGGAGCGGCCGCAGACAAACCAGCACAGAAAGGCGGCCTCGCGCAGACTGGTGGCAAAGTTGCCGGGGGTAGGCTGCCAGCGCGGCTCCGCCGGTACCGCAAGCGCCGCGATGCCCAGGTGCTGCGCATAGGCCATGGCGCGGGCCAGGTGAAAGCGGCTGGTAACAACGCCCACGCGCGAGTGCGCGGGCAGCATGGCTCGCGCGTGGCGCAGGTTTTCGAACGTGTCGGTCGACAGCTCCTCGAGCTGAACCCGCCCGGAGGCCAGGCCGTGGCGTTGCGCCAGCCATTTCCGGCCGGCCGCCGCCTCGGAGGGCCGGCCGCCGCCGGCCAGCAGCAGTTGCAGCTGCGGGCTCTGCTCGGCCAGGGCCGCCGCCCGCGCAAGACGCGCACGATAGATCGGCGACGGCTGCCCTGATGCCTCCAGCAGGTGACCGCAGACAACCAGCCAGTCAAGCTCGCCGGGGCACGCCCGTGCCCGCGCGGTGGCGAGCACCCGCAGCCAGGTGACGACCAGCACCAGCCCGCCGGTGGCCAGAAGCGCCAGGGCGGTGATCACAAGGGACTCGCGCAAGCCCGGGTCGGCCAGCGCGCGGCGCAGTGTCAGGGTCGAGACGGTAGACATGAGCAAAGAGGTGCAGATCGGCTCGCCGGGTGCTCATGATAGGCCGCCCAGCGCCCGGCTGGCGAACGGATTGCGAGCACCCGCCGGCGTGCCTATACTGGCGCACCTTTCCAGTAACCCGCGCTGCGCCGGGGCTGCACGAATCGCATGAACGATCTGCACATTACCGCCATGACGCTGAGCTGCGCGGCCGGATCCGGCCTTGATGCCCTGCGCCGGGCCCTGCGCGAGGGGCGCAGCGGCCTGCGCCGCAACGACTATCCGAACTGCGAACTCGATACCTGGATCGGCCGCGTCGAAGGCGTCGAGAGCGTCTCGCTTGACCGCGACCTGGCGGCCTTCCAGTGCCGCAACAACCAGCTCGCCAGCCTGGCCCTGGATCAGGACGGCTTTCGCGACCAGGCCGCGGCCCTGCTCAATCGGCACCGGCCCGAACGCATCGCCTGCGTGATCGGCACCTCCACGGCCGGCATCAGCAGCACCGAGCTGGCCTTCCGCGATCTCGACGAGGCCGGGGAGTTTCGCCCCGAACACGTCATGCCCCGGGTGCACACGCCGCACACCTCGGCGGCCTTCGTAGCCGCCGCGCTGGGCCTGGACGGCCCGATCCAGACCGTCTCGACGGCATGCTCGTCGTCGGCCAAGGTCTTTGCCACCGCCGCGCGGCTGATCGCGGCAGGGCTTGCGGATGCGGCCGTGGTCGGCGGCGTCGACAGCCTGTGTCTGTCGGTGCTCTACGGCTTCCATTCGCTGGAGCTGGTCTCGAGCGAGCCCTGTCGCCCTTTCGATCGCTCGCGCAACGGCCTGAACCTCGGCGAGGCGGCGGGTTTCGCCATCGTCGAGCGCAACCCGAAGACCTCGCTGGGCCGGCTGCTGGGCTGGGGCGAAACCTCCGATGCCCACCACATGGCCTCGCCGCACCCGGAGGGCGAAGGCGCCATCACCGCCATGCGCCAGGCGCTCGAGCGCGCCGGGCTGGCGCCCGGGGCCATCGGCTACGTCAACTGTCACGGCACCGCCACGCCGATGAACGACCGGATCGAAGCGGCCGCGCTGGCGACCGTTTTCGGCCAGCCGCCGCCGGCCGGCTCCACCAAGGCCTGGACCGGCCACACCCTGGGCGCGGCCGGCATTACCGAAACGGTCATCAGCCTGCTGGCACTCGGCGACGGCTTTCTGCCGGCCAGCCTCAACTGCAGCGATCCGGAACCGGCCGCCGCGGACTTCATTCTGCGCGCGGGCTGCCAGGCCGAAATCGAAGCGGTGATGACCAACTCCTTCGGCTTCGGCGGGTCGAACTGCACGCTGGTCATGGGGGCGGCATGAGCACGAAAGTTGCGATTCTCGGCTGCGGACTCAGCGCCCCGGGGCTGCCCGACGTCGACGCGCTCTCGCGCGTGCTCGCCGGTGACGAACTGGGCGATGAAAAACCCGGCAGCGCGAGCATTTCCCTGCTCTCGCCGCGCGAGCGACGACGCTGCCCCGAGACCGTGCGCCTGTCGATGGCTGCCGCCGAGCAGGCCTGTCGCGCGGCCGGCATCGAGGCTTCGCGGCCCGACGCCGTGTTCAGCTCCGGCATGGGGGATCTGGCCATCAGCGACTACATGTGCCGCACCCTGGCCGACACGCCCGAGCTGCTCTCGCCGATGCGCTTTCACAACTCGGTACACAACGCCGCGGCCGGCTACTGGTCGATCGGTGCCGGCGTACGCGGCGACGTGACCGCGCTCAGCGGCGGCGCCGACAGCCTCGTCGCCGGCCTGATCGAGACAGTCGCCCGGGTCACGGCCGACGGCCGGGCAGTGCTGCTGGTGGCCTACGATGCGGTCGCCGAGGCCCCCATGCGCGTGGTGTGGCCGGCCCGCCATCCCTTTGCCTGCGCTTTCATGCTGGGCCCGGTCGAGCGCGGCCGACCCGCCGTCGCGATCAGGGCCGAAAGCGGGCTGCGTCACGACGAGGGCGCCACGCTGCCCGGCGCTCTGGCCGAACGCGCCGCCGACAATCCGGCCGCCCGCGGGCTTCATCTGCTCGCCCTGGCACTGGGCCATCAGCGCAGCAGGCTGCGGCTGGGAGCACAGCAGGGCCCGGGCCTGGTGATCGAGCCGGCGGCATGACAACCGCCGCCCTGATTCCCGCCCACAACGAGATCCGAACGATTCGCCCGCTTGTCGAGGCCGTGCTCGGACAGGTCGATACCGTGATCGTGGTCGACGACGGCTCCAGCGACGGCACCGGTCAAGCCATCGGCGATCTCGATATCCGCCTGATCCGCCACGCCAGCCCCGGCGGCAAGGCCGCCGCGCTGGCAGCGGGCTTTGCCGCCGCGCTCGAGGCCGGGGCGATACGCGTGGTCACGCTCGACGGCGACGGCCAGCACGACCCTGACGAGCTGGCGCGCCTGCTGGCCGCCGCCGATGACCATCCCGATCATCTTGTCGTCGGCGCCCGCCTGCGCCAGCGCCACCGCCAGCCGGGCATCCGGCGATTTGCCAACCGCTTTGCCGATTTCTGGATCGGTTGGGCCAGCGGCCAGCGCCTGCCCGACAGCCAGAGCGGCTACCGCGTTTACCCCCGCGGCCTGATCGAAGGGGTTCGACCCTCGACCGCCCGCCGGCACGGCTTCGTCTACGAAACCGCCATGCTCATCGACGGCGCGCGCGCCGGCTTTCCGGCGCTGGCCGTGCCCATCGACAGCATCTATCACGATGATGCCCGCGCCAGCCATTTCCGCCCCGGCCGTGACGTGTGGGAAATCTTGCGGTTCGTGGCCCGGCGCATTCTGCTCTGCGGCTGCTACCCTCAGGGCCTGTGGCGCATGGTCACGCGCCCGGCGCGCTTTGCCGAACCGACGCGCGAGCTGCAGCCTCACTGACCCCGACGTCCGACCGCGCCCGGATGAATCCGGTGCTCTTCGTAAACCTCGCGGTTGTGGAACGGCATGTCGGCGACCTCGGCGGAGCCGATGCCGAGCTCGTCGTCGACGCGCCTGAGACTGCGGATCATCTCGCGCCGGTCGGCAGCCTTGACGTGGCGGCGCTTGAGCCCGGACAGCAGCTGCCGACGTTCGTGCTCGAGCGCAAGCCGATCGCGCCTTGAAAGCCGCACAGACGCGGCCCTGCCAGCCGCCTCGGCGGCCGTCGTTCGCGTCTCCCGGCTGGTCGATCGCGCCGGCGCTGATGGGAGACGATGGCCCTGGTGCGGACTCGCGTCGACCCGGCTGGGCGGCCCGATATCAGAGCGGCAGGGCAGATCGGAAAACATCACTGCGCCGTCCGACGACCTGCAGCGATAGACCGACTGAGCCGGCACGCCCTGCCAGCACGCGCACAGGGCCAGTGCGGTCACGGCGATCCATCTCGTGTTCATGTTTCCTCCGGCGCATGGATGCCAGGTCAAGAATCGTCGATGATCGTCGATGACCGCAGCTGCCGTAATCGGGGTTCGGCGCGGCCGGGTGTGCGACAACCGCGACGCATCCCGTGAGAGCATGTCGACTCGCAACCGCTATACTTTCGCGATGCACGCGACCGCGAACGCCATTCCCGGCACCACCGACGTCGCCATTCTCGGCGGCGGGCTGGCCGGCCTCACCCTGGCGCTGCAGCTCAAGCAGGCACGGCCAAAGCTGTGCGTGACCGTCATCGAGCGCAACCGTCACCCCGTGCCGGAGGCGGCGCACAAGGTCGGCGAATCGACCGTCGAGATCGCCGCCGACTATTTCGCCAACGTGCTCGGTCTCAAAGATCACATCGAGCGCGAGCAGCTGCGCAAATACGGACTGCGCTTCTTCTTTCACGCCGGCGACCACAACGACCTGGCCAATGCCGCCGAGCTGGGCGCGGCGCGCCTGCTGACCGTGCCCAGCTATCAGCTGGACCGCGGCATTTTCGAGAACCACCTGGGCGAGCGCGCCCGCGAGCTCGGCGTGACCTTCATCGACGGCGCGCGCGTGAGAACCACCGCGCTGGCGGGTGACGCCAGGCCGCACCGAGTTCACCTCGAGCGCGACGGCGAGACCTTCGCGATCGAGTCGCGCTGGGTGATCGATGCCATGAGCCGGGCCTCGCAGCTGCGCCGTAGACTCGACCTGGTCGAGGACAACGGCCACCACTGCTCGGCGGTATGGTTTCGCATCAACCGGCCGATCGATCCTGACGAGTGGAGCGCGAATGCCGACTGGCGAGCCCGCTGCAGCGAGCTGCCACGCCGGCTGTCGACCAACCATCTCATGGGCAAGGGCTACTGGGTGTGGCTCATACCCCTGGCCTCGGGCTCGACCAGCGTGGGCATCGTCTTCGACAACGCCCTGCATGATTTCGGCGCCCTGAAGTCCTTCGACGGCGCCATGGCGTGGCTGGCCGAGCACCAGCCACGCTGTCACCGGGCGCTTGCCGAAGCGCTGGAGAGCGCCGGCGGCAGGCTGCAGGATTATCGTTATCTGCGCCATTTCTCGCACGGCGCGCGTGCGGTCTATTCGGGCCAGCGCTGGGCTCTGACCGGCGAGGCCGGGGTGTTTCTCGATCCCTTCTACTCGCCCGGCAGCGACTTCATCGCCATCTCCAACACCTTCGTCACCGACCTGGTGCTGCGCGAGATGGCCGGCGAGGGCATCGCCCGGCGGGCGACGCGCCATGAGCGCACCTATCTGAGCTTCTACGCATCGTCGCTGGCGCTCTATCGCGACCAGTACCCCCTGTTCGGCCACTTTCGCGCGATGAGCGCCAAGACCGTGTGGGACTACGCCTATTACTGGGGCGTACTGGCGCTGCTGTTCTTTGCCCGCCGCACCACCGACATGCCCTTCATCGCCCGTCACGGGGTCGCGCTCGAGCGGCTGCGCGCCGTCAACGTCGAGATTCAGACGATGTTCCGCCGCTGGGCCGAGCTCGAGCCCGACCATCGGGCCGCGGGCGTACTGGTCGATCAGTCGGCCTCGCCGCTGCTGGCCCGCCTCAATCGGGAGCTCACCGAGGTGGCTGGCGAGCCGGAAGAGGCACAAAGCGCGCGTCTTTGCGCCAACGCCGAACTACTGCACGCGCTGGCACTGCAGCTGTGCGCCATCGCACCGGTGGGCGCGCGCGATCGGCTGCAGTCGGCGGACGCGGCCCTGGTGGTCGACGAAAACCTTCTCGCCGGCCTGCCGCCCGCCCTGACCGAGCCGCCCGGGTCGGCCGCCGCCTGAGCTGCCGTCAGACCCGGCTGACCGCCTCGATCTCGACGAGCAGATCCGAGCGGCACACGTCGCCACGCAGGCCGGCCAGGCGCGCACGGGGCCAGCGCTCGCGCAGGCGCCGCTCGACAGCCGGCCAGTCACCGGCATGGCGCACGTAGACCCGCAGCAGGCTGTCCCGGTCGAATTCCGCCAGGCCGGGGCGATCGAGCTTCTCGGCCGACTCCGCCATCAGCGCTTCGAGATTGCGGATGATTTCCTCCAGCTGGGCGTCAACATCCTCTTGATGCAGGCTGCGATGCCCGACCACGCTGGCTGTTCCCGAAATCATCAGCAGCGCCTGGCCATCCAGCCCGGCGATTGCGGTAGCCCGCGCGAAAGAAGGGCTGCGCGGCCCATAGCGGCGCGGATACCGATAGGCGCTGACCTGCCGCGGGTTTTCTATGTTGATACCCGGCTCGGGCGCGCACAGCAGATAGATTCTGAGGCAGGGCTCATCGCTGCCGATCGCCGTGCCGGCGCACAGCTCGGCGTCGCCATAACCGGCCTTCTGCAGCGCTGCGGCCCGGCCCAGACAAAAGCGCCGATAGCGCTCCTCATCGCCGTCACCGGCATTGATCGCCGGCAAATAGTTCCAGGCCCGCAGCAGCTGCCGGCGGCCGTTTGCGGCAGCAACCGACAGCAGCTCATCGTAGGCTGCTTCCACGGCCCGCGCCGGGTCGGAGGCCGGATCTTCGGGCCACTCCAGCGACAGAAACAACAGCTCGCCGGCACGTCGCCAGCTGACTTCTCCCGTGCGCCCGGCGCGGACGTCATCGTCCACGCGCCAGCACTCATCGGCCAGATCACCGCCAAGCCACAACAGTCCACAGCCGGCCGCACCGGGCCGGGCGCTTGCCAGCGCGAACTCGAACAGGGCCGAGGCGTCCCGGGCGGCTGCGGGTTGCGCGCTCAGACCGCCGGGCAGGGCGGCGCAAGCGATCTCATGAGACATGATCTGGCTCCGAAAGCACAACTGAAGGCACTGCCAGGCGGCAGGTATGAAAAGCGTCTTGCGTATTATAATGGCGCGGGAGCACTCGGCAGCACGCCGTTCAGGATTCCGCTTGTTCAATCAGAAACAAACCGGACGGGCCGACTGCCAGCGCCGTCGCCTTGACCGGAGGGAGCAGACATGAACACACCGCAGTCGCCGCAAGAGCGTGAACTGGCCGAGTTGCTCGTCAGCTCGCTCAACCTCGAAGATCTCTCGCCGCAGGAGATCGAACCCGAAAAACAGCTCTTTGGCGGTGAGTACGGGCTCGACTCCATCGACGCGCTGGAGCTGGCCGTGGCTGTTTCCAGGCATTATGGGGTTCAGCTCAAAGCCGATGACGAACGCAATCGCCATGCCTTTGCCAACCTGCGCGCGCTCAACCAACACATTCAGTCCCTGCGCGAGCAGGCCTGAAGCAGCGGCGGAGCATCCGGCCATGCCCCGCTGGCGCCTTGCCGCTCTCGCGCTCTACCCGCTGCTGGTCTATCTGTCGCTGTATCTTGGCCGGCCCGGGCTGCGATCGCTGTGCCTGCCCCTGCTGGCGCTGCTGTTCTTGCCGCTGCTGCCCGGCCGGGCCGGGCGCCTGCTGTTGATGAGTGCGGCCGTCGCCCTGGCGGCGCTGGCCGTTCTGGTGCCTTCTCTGGCGCTGTGGCCACCGAGCCTGATCTTCACCATGGTGGGGCTGTGGTTCGCCACCACGCTGCGTCATGGCTGCACGCCGGTCATCGAACGATTCGCGCGCCTGGTGCACGCCGGTAACGGTACCGAGGCACCGGCGCATGCCGAAAGCTGGCTGCGCGGATGGACGCTTGCGTGGGCGCTGATCCTGACCGCCATCGGCAGCGTAGCCCTGTGGCTGGCCGCCGCCGACCGCGCCCAGGCCTGGCTGATCTGGATGGTGGTCGCCGCGCCGGTTATCATGCTGGCAACGCTGTGGGCCGAGCTGCTGCTGCGTCGCCGGGCATTCCCCGACGACGAACACCCCGGCCTGATCCGCTTTCTGCTGGACGTTGTGCGCATTCAGCCGCATCATTTCGCCCGATGACATCACTCCCTCTGGCTAGGCGACCGCTCGACGCGACGATCATGCTGCACGACAGCCAGCGCGTCAGCCTGGCCGCCTTTCTCGGGCGCGCCAACGCGCTGGCGGCCCGCCTGCCGCCGGGCGCTCCGGTCATCAATCTGTGCCGGGATCGCCACGCCTTCAGCGTTACCTTTGCCGCCACCCTGCTGGCCGGCGGCTGCAACCTGTTGCCGGCCAATCGGCTCAAGGCCACCGTGGACGATCTGACCGCGACCTTCACCGAAGCCGTGGTCGTCTCCGATCAGGCGCTTGCCGGCTTCTCGGGCGCCACCGTCGATCCTGCAGACAGCCTTGCCTGCGACCAGCTCGCCGCCAGCATTCCGCGGGTTGACGCCGAACAGCTGGCCGCGGTGGTGTTCACTTCCGGCAGCACCGGCGAGGCGTCACGCATCGGCAAGCCCTGGCGCACGCTGCATGCAAGCAGCGACATCAATGCCGACGAGCTCGATCCGCCGCACGCGGCCCAGCTGGTTGCCACCGTGCCGCCGCAGCATATGTGGGGGCTGGAAACTTCGGTCTTGCTGCCCTGGTTCCGGGCGGTCTCGGTGTCATCGTCACAGCCTTTTTTCGTCGCCGACATCGTGCGCAGGCTCGAAGAGCTCGATGGCCCACGGGCGCTGGTCTCTACCCCCGTGCACCTGCGCGCGCTGATCGAGTCGGGGATCGCACTGCCACCACTCGAGCGCGTCTATTCGGCCACCGCGCCGCTGAGCCGCGCGCTGGCACGGGCCGTCGAGCGCGCCAGCGGCGCGCGCGTGGTGGAAATCTATGGCTGCTCGGAAACCGGCTGCCTGGCACGGCGAGAAAGCGCCCGCAGCGATGACTGGCAGCTGTTCAGCGCATTCGAGCTGAACCAGCAGGGCGAGCACCACCTGGCGCGCGCCGAACACCTGCCCGGGCCAGTCAGGCTGCTGGATCATCTGCTGCCCCGCGAGCACAAGCGTTTTCGCCTGCTGGGCCGCCACAGCGACCTGATCAACATTGCCGGCAAGCGCGCCTCGCTGGCAGAGCTGACCACCACGCTGCTGGATGTGCCCGGCGTTATCGACGGCGTGATCTTTCAGCCGCCCGAAACCGAAGAAGGCCCGGCCCGCCGGCTCGCCGCCCTGGTCGTGGCGCCGGCGCTGTCGGCAACCGACATCCGGCGCGCGCTCCTGGGGCGCATTGACCCCGCCTTCATGCCGCGTCCACTCAGGCTGGTCGAGCGTCTGCCGCGCGCCGAGACTGGCAAGCTCCCGCGCCAGTCCCTGCTGCAGCTGTTTTCGCAAACGCTGAGGAAAGCCGGATGAATCCCGTTGATATCATCTGCCGGATACCCGCCGATCACCCGGCGCTCGACGGGCACTTTCCCGGCAACCCGATCGTGCCCGGCGTTGTGCTGCTGGAGCTGGTGCAGCGCCAGGCCTGCGCCCTGGCCGGCTTTCACGACGGCCCGGTACGCTGGCAACGCGTCAAGTTCCTGCGCCCGGTCCGGCCCGAGCAGCCCATCCGGCTGCACATCGAGGGCACGGCCGATCAGTTCTCCTTCAGCATTCGCGGCGATGACGGCCAGCCCGTGGCCCGCGGCCAGTGTCGTCATGGCGCACTGGCGTGAACGCCCCGAAGGCGGCAACCGCCTGGCGCTGGCGATCATTCGCTGGCTCATTCTGCATGTCGGGCGCGGTGTCGCGCAGGTGTGCCTGTGGCCCACGACGCTGTACTTCTTTCTGGTCAGAGGGCCTGAGCGGCGCGCCTCCCGCGACTGGCTCAAACGCGTAAACGCACCCCGCCAGGGCCACGCCGGCGTTCTCATCCACATCTATACCTTTGCCGTGACCATTGTCGACCGCGTGCTGCTGCTGGCCGGCCGCGGCGACCGCCTCGACGTCCGCGCCGAAGGCACGGAGGCACTGCACGAGCTGCTCCGGAAGGGCCGCGGCTGCATGCTGCTGGGCTCGCACCTGGGCAGTTTCGAGGCGGTACGCGTGTTCTGCCGCCAGGCGCCGGCAGAACATCGCCGACTGAAAGTAGTGATGGATCGGGCCCAGAATTCGCTCATCACGCGCATGCTCGAAGAAATCTCGCCGGACATCCGTGACACCGTCATCGACGCCGGCCAGCCGGGCCCGGCCATCGTGCTCCAGGCCGGCGGCGTCATGGAAGCCGGGGGCATGGTCGCGATGCTGGCCGACCGCACCCGCGCCGGCGAGGCTGCCGTGACGGTATCCTTTCTGGGCGAGGATGTGCGCATGCCGGCCGCTCCGGTAGCCATCGCCCAGGCGCTGGAGGTGCCGGTGGTGATGGTGTTCGGGCTCTATGCCGGCCGCGGGCGCTACCGGCTGATATTCGAAACCCTTCAGGACGGGCAGGGGCGGCCGGCCGATCGTGATCAGCGGCGGGCCATGCTCAACGAGCGCATCCAGCGCTACGCCGAGCGGCTGGAACACTACGCCCGGCAATATCCCTACAATTGGTTCAACTTCTATGATTTCTGGACTGCTGACACTGCTCCTGCTGATCGCGCCGACGGCCACCGAAGCGCCGGACGATCTTGACCAGCTGCTGGCCGGGCTCGAACCGGGGGCGGATGCACAACACCGCCTGCGCTTCACCGAGACACGCGACTCGGAGCTGACCGACAACCCCCTGGTCGTGACCGGCACGCTCTGGCGCGACGAACAGGGGCGGCTGGTGCGGCAAACGCGCGCGCCCCGGCAGGCGGTGCAGCGCCTTGGCGAGCGTATGGTGGTGGTTGAGCGCCCGAACCGCTCCACGCGCCGCTTCCGCCTGGAACGCGCACCCGAGCTGGCGGTGATCCGGCACGCCCTGATGGCGCTTCTGGCGGGTGACGCCAACGCCCTGCGTCAGCACTTTGATTACGAGTTGAACCACAGCGAAGGCGGCTGGCGGCTGGTGCTCACGCCCCGTGAGAGGGCGCTAGCCCAAAAGGTCGACTCACTGTCGCTGAGCGGGCACGCGGGCAGGATCGAGCGCTTCGAGCTGTCTCTGGCCGACGGCACATGCATTGCCACCGAACTCGAACGGCATCCATGAGGCATCTGTGGCGCCCGCTGCTGGCTTTGCTGGTGCTCGGGGCCGCCGCAGCGATCGCCGTGATCGAGCTTCAGTTCGACTATCGGCTGGACGCCTTCCTGCCGGCGCCGGCCTCGCCCGAGCAGGCGATCGTGGTCGAGCAGGTGGCCGCGGGTGCGTCCAGCCGCCTGATTCTGGCCGCCATCGCCGGCGACGACCCCCTGGCACTGGCCGCAACAAGCCGCAAACTGGCCGCACGCTGGCGCCGCCTGGACGGCAGCGAGCGCGTTGACAACGGCGACTGGTCACCCGACGACGCCCTGATCGGACGGCTGATGCAAGCGCGCTTCGTGCTGTCCACGAACGTGGCCCAACGGGTGGCGCCCGCCGCCATTGAAGCAGCACTCGACGACCGCATGAGCGACCTGGCGCTTGCCGGCGGCCAGGCCGAAGAACTTGTCGCGCGCGATCCCCTGGGCCTGGTCGAAGAACTCGCCACCCGCTTGTCGAGCGGCCGCCAGACCCACACCGTCGACGGCGTGTGGTTCACGCCGGACAGCAACCGCGCGCTTCTGGTGGTGCACTCGGCCCACGCGCCCTACGCCGTTGACCGGCAGCAGCAACTGCTCGAACGCCTGCGAACGAGCTTCACGCAACTGGCCGCCGAAGGGCAGACGCTCGAGCTGGCCGGGGCGCCGGTCATCGGTGCGGCCAGCGCGCAGGCGTCGCGCGCGGATGCCGTGCGCCTGAGCCTGTGGGGCAGTGCGCTCCTGCTGGTCGTGCTGGCGTTTGCATGGCGCTCGGCGAGCGCCATGCTGGCCGGGGCCGTGCCGCTGCTGTTCGGCGTCGTCTGCGGCCTGCTGGTCACGCTGCTGGCCTTCGGCCAGGTGCATGGCCTGACGCTGGCTTTCGGTTTCACCCTGCTGGGCGTCGCCCTGGACTATCCGGTGCATCTGTTCGGCCATGCCGACCGCCGGGCGCTGGCGGCCACCGCGCGCAGTATCCGCGGCCCGCTGTTGCTGGGCGTGGCCAGCACGCTGACCGCCTATATCGCCATCTGGCTGTCGAGCAGCCCCGGGCTGGCCCAGCTGGGCGCCTTCTCGGCGGCCGGCCTGGCCGGAGCCGCGCTGGCCACTCTGTGTCTGCCCGCACTGGATCCGGCCCTTCCGCGACGTACGCAGCCCACCCGCGTCCAGCCGTTTCACTGGCCGTGGATTCCGCTGCTGCTGGGGCTGGCGGCGCTCGGCCTGCTTGTCTGGCAGGGCGATGCACGCTGGTCCAATGATCTGTCGCGCCTGAGCCCGATCGACCGCAGCCAGGTCGAAGCCGACCGCCAACTCAGAAGTGCCATCGGCGCCGCCGACGTGCGCTACCTGCTGGCGGCCACGGGAAACACCCGCGAGCAGGCCCTGGCAGCCAGCGAGCAGACCGGGCGTGTGCTCGAGCAGGCACGCGCCCGGGGTCTGATCGACCATTGGCAGGCGCCGGCTCAGCTGCTGCCATCGCAGGCAACCCAGCGTCAACGCCTGGCCGAGTGGCCTGACCCGGACACGCTGCGCCAACGTCTGCAGGCGGCGCCGTCAGGGTTTCGTGCCGACGCCTTCGAGCCCTTCCTGGCCGACCTTGCAGCGGCCCGGGCACGCGGGCCCATCGATGCGGATTTCTGGTCCGGCACTGCGCTTTCGGCACGCCTCGACGCGCAGCTGCGGCAAGGCAGGGCAGCCTGGCGGGCGCTGATCATTCCCGCCGGCCTGTCCGACCCCGAGGCTCTGCGCGACTTGCTGGCCGAGCGCCAGGCGCCGGCAAGGCTGATTGACCTGGCCGCAGGCTCCCGAGCCATGGTGGCCGCCTGGCGCAGTGAGGCACTCTGGAGCCTGGGCATGGCGGCTATCGTGATCATCGGGCTGCTGTGGCTGCGGCTGCGGCGACCGCGGGAGGTGCTGGCCGTGGCGCTGCCGCCGGCGGCTGCTTTATTGGTTACCGCCGCGGTCATGAGTCGCTTCGACGGCGGGCTGAGCATCGCTCACCTTGTGGGCCTGTTGTTGACCGCCGGCATCGGCCTCGATTACGCCCTGTTTTCGCGCAGTTTTCGCGGTGACCCGCCCGCCGTGGCGCGCAGCCGCCGCGCCATCAACACCTGCGCAGCCTCCACCGGCGGCGTCTTTCTGGTGCTGGGTCAGTCCGAAATTGGCCTGCTGCGCATGCTGGGATCGACCGTCGCGCTGGGCATTTTGCTATCTTGGCTGCTGACCCGGATCGGGCAACCCCGATGAGCGAGCAAAGAATCGATATCGAAGCCCGCGTGCCGCATGCCGGCGCCATGGTGCTGATCAACGAGGTGGTCAGCCACGACGAAACCCGCATCACCTGTCGGGCGAACACCGGGGCGTTGATCGATCATCCGCTGGGCCGCAAGGGCAGGCTGCCGGCCAGCGCCCTGGCCGAATACGGCGCTCAGGCCATGGCCGTGCACGGCAGCCTGCTGGCCGCCGCGGATGCCCCCGTGCGCGAAGGTCGACTGGTGGCGTTGCCCAGCCTGGAAACCGGCCTGGCTGCGCTCGAAGAACCCGCCGAGTTGCTGATTCATGCCGAACGGCTGGGCGGCAGCGCAATGGGCGAGATCTACGAATTCCGCATCCTCAGCGAACAAACGTTGCTCGCCCGCGGCAAGGCCACGGTCATGTTCCCCGACTCCGGCACCGCCGCATGAGGCGTGCACACCGCGACACGCGACCGCAGACCTGTCGCGCGCTGGTCACCGGCGGCTCCGGAGAGATCGGAGCGGCCATCTGCCGGGCGCTGGCGGCCGACGGTCATGAGGTACTGGTCCACGCCGGCCGCGGGCTGGATCGCGCTGAAGCCGTGGCCGAGACGATTCGTGGCGCGGGCGGTCGGGCCAGCGCCGTGCAGGTCGACCTGACCGACGGCGAGGCCACGCGCGCCGCCATTTCCGAACAAGTCGACGCCGCGCCGCTGGGCGTGGTAGTGCACAACGCCGGAGCACACGATGATGCGCCGATGGCCGGCATGTCGCCGCAGCAATGGCAGCGCGTGATCGAAATCAATCTGAACGGCTTCTACAACGTGGTGCAGCCGGCGCTGCTGGGCATGGCCCGCCTGCGTTGGGGGCGCGTGGTTGCGGTCTCGAGCGTGGCCGCGCGCATCGGCAACCGCGGCCAGGTCAACTACGCCGCTGCCAAGGCCGGGCTGCACGGCGCGGTCGCCTCGCTGGCGCGCGAAATGGCCAGCCGTGGCGTCAGCGCCAACGTCATCGCCCCGGGCGTGATCGACACCGGCATGCTCGGCGAGGTCGACCGCGACAGCCTGCTGGCGGCCATCCCGGCGCGCCGCCTGGGCCAACCCGAAGACGTTGCCGCGCTCGCCGCCTTCCTGTGCTCGGACGCGGCCGGCTACGTCAACGGCCAAGTGATCGGGGTGGACGGCGGCATGGCGCCCGGCTGACGTCAGCGCCTGAGAGCTACTGCGCAGCCGTCTGGCGCTATCCGGCGGTACTCGCGACCCTCATGTATCAACCATGCGTTCCGGCGGCCAGCGCCACACGGCCGCTCGCTACGCTCTCAAACGCTGACGTGCCCCGGCCCGGCTCGGTCGCTGCGTCTTGCTGCGAGTCCTGTCGGGTCAGGTTTCTGGCGGCGGCTCGGTTTCGGTTTCTTCTTCCGACTCGTCTTCCTTCTGTTCTGACTCACCGGCATCAGAAGCGTCGCCCGGCTCGGCGTCCTGTTCGGATTTCGACTTCTTATCGCGCTCCAGCAGGCCCTTCAGCAGACCGCGGGCGGCTTCGCGGCGGCGCTCTTTCTTGTCGGCTTCGGCGTCCTGCTCATCGGCCTGTTCCGCGTCGCCCGGCTGGCCGTCGGCATCGCTGTGCTCACCCTCGGGCCCCGACTCCGGCGCTTTCTCGCCCCTGCCCTCCAGCGCCTCGAGCAGGCGGCGGCCGAGCTCTTCGCGCACAACACCTTCGGCCAGGGAGGCCAGATCGACCCTGACTTTCGGGGAGGTCATGTCGCCGGAAATGCTGAGCGGGATGCGACCATCGGTCGAGCGCCTCAGTGCGCCGGGCAGTTTTTGCGTCAGCTCCTCGCCCAGATCCAGCGCCAGGGCGTAGTCGACCTGGCCTGCGCCCAGGTCGATGCGGCCCTGTCCAGTGGCCGCATAGCCGGCAGCCGCCAGGTCCATGCTGGGCAGCTCGACTACGCCGTCCTCGATGCGAAGCCCGCCGCTGAGCGTCTGAAAGTGGGTCTCGCCGCTGAATACGCGGGCGATATTACCCAGATTGTCAGAGGTCAATTCCTGGTCGATCAGGGCCTGCAGATCAACGCCCTGCAGCACGCCCTGAGCCACCGCAAAGCTGCCGCTGCCGTCGAGCGAACGCAGCATCTGCTCGGCGCTGAGCCCGCGGAAGCTCAGATCCATGCTGAACTCGCCCTCGCCGTCGACCGGCGACTTGCCGGTCAGCAGGGCAACCACTTGGTCGACGTGAACCCCGGACAGCCGGGGCGTGAGAACAACGGCGGGCGGCTGCTGATTGAAGTCCACCCGGGCGGTGCCCTGAAACTGCCCGCCGAACAGCCACGCAGACAGTGGGTCGAGCGTGAGTTTGCCGCCGCTCAACCGGCTGCGGGCACTCACGTCGGTCAGCGTGGCGCCGTCGACCAGAATCAGCTCGCCAAGATCGAGCGAAAAGCCGAGATCGAATATCTCCAGGGCGCTGAAGTCCGCGACTGCTTCACCCTCCTTTTCCGCCGGCACGGCCGGCTCGTCGGGGGCGTCACCGGTGTCGTCGGCCGGCACCAGGCGAGTCAGATCAAGTCGCTCGCCGGTGACGGCAAGCTGGCCGCTGATGGTCTCGCCCAGGCTCGCCTGGCCGTCGAGGCGCAGCACGTCACCGTTGAGCGCAACCTCGACGGCCGGCAGACTGGCCTGAATGCGTTCGCCGATGGACGCGGAAACGGGCTGCCGCGCCGTGAGCTCGGCGACAAGCCCGTCAAGCTCGCTGCGGTTGGTCAGTTCACTGAGCTCGATGGTCAGCGGCTCGGCCATCGGCCTGACCGTCAGGCTGCCACCTGCCTTGCCTTCGATGCCGGCACCGGGCAGGCGGTACTGCAACGACCAGTCCGAAAGCGCGGCTTCACCCAGATCGGCGGCCACCCGGAGGGTACCGTCAAAATCGAGCGTCAGCGCCGTCTGCCCGCCCTCAACCAGTCGGCCTGCAAACGACAGAGGCACCTCCTGTCCGGCAGCAAAGCCTTTCAGCGTCACGCGGTCGAGCTGCAGCTCCGTGCGCGAGCCCGCGGCCAGGTCGATCATGCTGAACACCACGTTCTCGAAATGAACGGTGCCGGTACGGATGTTCGACAGATCAGCCGGCTTGCCCGAAGGTTCGGCCGCCGGCTCCGAAGGCGCGAACAGCCCTTCGAGGTTGCTCGCGCCGCTGCGCGCGGTGACGACGTGCAGCCCGGCACCTTCGATGGTCACCGTACCTACCTCGACATCACCACGCAGCAGCGGCAGAACGCGGAGGGCGGCCGTGGCGCGCTCGATGCCGGCCAGCGGCGGCGCCTGGTCGAAGGCGGGTGGATTGCCGATGGTGACATCGCGGATATCCAGCGCCAGCCAAGGGAAGAACTTGAGCTCCATCGGCCCTTCCAGCCGCACTTCCCGGCCCAGCTGGTCGCTGGCACGCGCGGCCAGCTCCTCTCGGTAGTCATCCGGGTCGATCAGCAGCGCAGCCGCTACCACCGCGACGATCAGCAGGACAATCAGAACCAGAACGAAAAGAACGATCTTGCGCAACATCGGCCAGCGCCTCCGGCGAAATCAGTATCGGAAAGCTTAGCAGATGGCGTCGTTATCAACCCGGCATAACAGCAGGTTGCGTTCAGCCGACACCGACCTCCAGCAGGATAGTTTCAGATGCCGAACCAGGCGAAGGCGTATCCCTCCATCAGCTCCTCGCGATGGGGCGAGACCATATCGACGACCTCATCGGGCACCTGCTGGCTACGCACCTGAGGGGCCTGGTCACCAAAGGACGCAACCGCGACTTCCTGGCCGAGGGCACGATAGGCCTGGTTGCGCACGTACAGGTATTCCTGCAGGGAAAAGTTGTAGCGGTTGAGGGCGTCCACCTGAGCGCGTTTGGCCTCGATCAGCAGCTCGCCCAGATCCTGGTAGGCTCCGAACATATCGCCAATTCCCGCCTCGCGATTTTCGGACTCGAGCTCTTTTTCCATGGCATCAAAACGCTTCTTGAGCCGCTCGAGATCGCCTTCCATGCTGGCGCGCATATCACGCTGGGCGACTAGAAAGCGCTGGAACTGCGCGTTGGTCACCACGCCATCGGACGGTGCCTGGTAGTCATCGGTGTGCTCGATGCGCTCATTGAGTTCTGCATATTCCTGCACGAACTCCTGAACGCCGCCGGCAAACTCCCAGGCCGGCTTGATCACGAAAAAATAGCCCGCGGTGCCGCCGGCAAGCACCAGCACCAGCAGAACGCCCAGACAGCCGATCAGAAATTTTTTCATTTTGCATGAACCTTTTTTTAACTGGTTGACGCCCAAGGATACGTAAACGGCAACACAATCCGGCCACTCCCGGGCGCTTTCGGCGTCATCCGAGCGGCCAGCGCTTAGAATCAACCCATCAGCCATCTAGAGCGGTTCCCTTTCATGCGCCATTCAAATCGTGCTGCCGCCCTCATCCTTGTTCTGCTTGCAGCCGCATCCGCGCTGTCGGGCTGTCAGGCCGCCTCTTCCGGCGCCGACGATGAGAAGCCCACGCCGCTGCTGCTGATCTCCATCGACGGTTTTCGTCACGACTACATCCAGCGGTTCGACAGTCCGTCCATCGACCGCATGGTTCGTGAGGGGCTGGTGGCCGACAGCCTGCACCAGGCCTTTCCAACCAAGACGTTTGCCACGCACTACACGATGGTGACCGGAAAGTATCCCGGAACGCACGGCGTGGTTGCCAACAGCATGTGGGATCCGCGCCGCAAGGCGAGCTTTTCCATGCGCAACCGCAAGGCGGTCAACGACGGCTTCTGGTATCAGGGCGGCGAGCCGATGTGGGTCACGGCCGAGCGCCAGGGTCTGATCGCCGCGACCTATTTCTGGCCGGGCTCGGAAGCGATGATCCGGCGCACACGACCGAGTTACTTTCGCACCTACGACGGGCGGGTGCCGCAGGCCGAACGCGTCGACCAGGTGCTGGAGTGGCTGACGCTGCCTGAGTCGAAGCGGCCGGACTTTCTGACCCTGTACTTCAGCCGGGTCGACTCGCGCGGGCACCGCGACGGGCCGGCGTCCAGCAGCGCGCTCGAGGCCGCTGCGCAGCTGGACGCCGAGCTCGGCCGGATGCTCGACGCACTCGAGGCGCGCGGCCAGCTCGACCGGATCAACATTCTTCTGGTTTCCGATCACGGCATGTCGGCCGTCCACCCCGATCGCGTCATTGCCCTCGATGACCACATCGACCTGTCGCAGGTCCACGTCTCCGACTGGGGGCCGGCGGCACAGATCTGGACGCGGGAGATGGACGCGGACGCCATCGTTGCGGCGCTGGCCGAGGTGAAACATGTGCGCGCCTGGAAGCGCGAGGACATTCCTGCGCGCTATCACTTCGGCAGCCACTATCGCGTTCCCGAAGTGCTGGTGGAAGCCGACCCGGGCTGGCTGATATCGAGCCGGCCCTACATGGCCAGTCGCAATCCGCCCAGGGGCATGCACGGCTGGGATCCGGCGCTGGCGGAAATGCACGGCATCTTCATCGCCCGCGGGCCGGATTTTGCCGCCGGCAGCCGCGCGCCGGCCGTAGCCGCCGTTGATCTGTATCCGCTGATGGCGCACCTGCTCGGCCTGAAGCCGGCCGACAACGAAGGCCGGCTGCAGACCTTTCTGCCCTACCTTGACGGCGACGCGCTCCCGGACTATCGCGTCGAGCGCTTCGACTGCCGGGCGGGAGAAGTGACCGCGCGCATCGGGCCAGAACACATGGCGCTCGAGCTCGGGCCGCGTGTCTATGTGCTGGCGCGCAGCGGAGAGCAGGCGTTTCGCGCCGCCGGCCTGAGTTTTCGTATGGCAAATGGAACAGCCGAAGGCTCGATCGACGGCCGGGCGCTGACCGGCTGTCGGGCCGTGGTCGGCGAGCGCTGAAATCCCGGCCCACCCGGCCTCATCTGGACGGCGGGGTGGGCCGGAGTCGCTCAGTTGCCCTCGAAGCGGTCGGCGAAGATCTTGTCGGGCAGCCACTCGACGCTGCCCAGGTCGCATTCGCTGCCGCCGCCCGCCGGGCGCGGCTGCCCGCGCTGGTCGAGCGCAAACGTGCCGCCGCAGCCGCTGGTGCCCAGCGGAATCACGTTGAGCCCGGCCCCGGACGCGTCCGGCAGGTGGGTCAGGGTGAAGCCGCCGTTGTCGGCCAGCGGCCCGAGCATGGGGTCAGCGCCAATCAGGCTCTGGGTGATGCTATCGAGCGTGAAACCGTGTCCCGGGTCGATCGCACCGACCAGGGTGTAGTTGATGTCGACCTGCGCACCAGCCAGGTCCGCCGGCCCGCCCGAATCGCTGTTGCCGGCAATGATGCTGTTGCGCAGCTCGGGCTGGCCGCTGGTGGCGCCGCCGTACAGGGTCAGCCCGCCGTACTGGTCGGCCTGGTTGCCGGTCATCGTGAGCCCGTCGATCAGGGCGTCGGCATCGCCCTCGAAAGTGAGCCCGAGACCGCCTCCGGAGTAATCGGCCTGATTGCCGCTGACGGTGGTATTCCGGATCAGCACCTCGGCCGGCCCGTCGGCCAGCACCGCACCGCCGCCCATGGATTGACCCGCACTGTTGCCGCTGATGGTGGTGCGCTCGACCTGAAGCGCTCCATAAGCATAAACGAGCAGTCCGCCGCCCTCGGCATCTGCCTGGTTGTCCGAAATCTCGGTGCCGAGCAGGTAAAGATCCGTGGAGTCGGCGATAAGCCCGCCACCAGCGCGTGCCTGATTGCCGGAAATGACCGACTCTTCCACCAGCGCCCAGCCCCCATACAGGAGCACGCCGCCGGCCGCATTGTAGGCCTGGTTGTCGGTAATGGTCGAACCCAGCATCACCGTTTCGGACGATGGGCCAAAGGCAGCGACGCCGCTCATGCCCTGCGGCCCGCCGTTGCCGCTGACGGTGGTGTCGATCAGCGTCAGCGCGGCATATGAAGCGTAGATGCCGCCGCCGTCGTTGCCGCTGATGGTGGAGTTGACGATGGTCGCCTCCGGAGAGTATCCAAAAACGAGGCCCAGGCTGCCGTCAGGGCCGGCCGTGTTGTCGGCGATAGTCGATCCGGCGATCAGGGCATCGCTGGCCTGCGCGAATACCGCGGTACCGTAGCCGGCACCCGAGCTGTTGCCACTGACCGCCGAGTTGAACAGGCGCAGCCGGGATTCTCTCAGGAACACCGCGGCAAGACCACCGCTGTAGTTTCCACTGATGGTCGAGTCGCTGATCGTCACGGTCGCGTAGTAGCGACCATAAACGGCGCTGCCGGAATCGTAGCTGGTATTGCCGCTGATGGTCGAACCAGCCAACCTCATGTCGCTCCCGTACAGGTAGACCCCACCACCGTAATACCCCGTCTCGTTGCCGCTGATGGTCGAGTCGGCGATCGACACCTGGCTGTATACGGCGGCAGCGCCCCCACCGATGTAGCCGGCGTAGCTGTCGGTGATGCTCACGTCCTTGAGATCGAGCTCGCCGCTGTAAATGAAGATGCCGCCGCCGTAGTCAGAGCGGCTGCAGCGGGTGATGGTCATGCGCTCGGCGGCCAGGCGCGCGCTATCGGCGCTCAGGCAGGCGTGATCGTCGTCACCCGAGAGCGTGACTTCGCTGCCCTGCAGGGTCATGTCTTCGGTGATGTCGGGCAGATCGGCGGCCAGGGTGATGGTCTGGCCGCTGATGGCCGAGAAGTCGAGCGTATGTGGCCCGGCCTGGCCGTTGGCGTCGATGATCGCCTGGCGCAGGGTGCCAGCGCCGGCGTCGGCATTCGATGTGACCGAAAAGGTGCCCGCGTGAGCGCCGGAGGTCGCCAGGGCCAGGCCGATGGCGGCCGCCAGCGCCCGGGGCTTGAGGCGGCTGCTTGGTCTCGTCTGCATGTTCTATCCCTCTTTGTTCGATGGTCTTGTGCCAAGCCGGAAGCGTCTGCTTCTTCAGCCCGTCAAGAACCCGCACGCGATGGCCACGTGCTGCCCCGAGTTTACAACGACGCCCGGGAAATTGACACCCGTCACGTTATTGCCGCGCAGTGGTCGATTACTCAGCGCCCGGTCGCCGGTCAGGGGCATCGGCGTCGTCGTCCTGCCCCCCCTGCCGATCGGCATCGTGCTCTGCCACCATCCTCAGAACGCGCTCGCGCAGCAGCGCTTCACTGAGCTCCTTCTGGCGCTGCTCGGCCTGGAACGCGCGCAAGAGCGAGGCGGCCATGAAAATCATCAGCACCATGAACGGCAGGGCGGCAATGATCGAGATGGTCTGCAGCGCTTCGAGCCCGCCGCTGGCCAGCAGCACGCCGGTGACCAGCGCGGTGACCACGCCCCAGGTCAGGCGTGTGGGCCGGGCGGGGTTGAGCCGGCCCTGGCTGGTGAACATGCCCAGCACGAAGGTGGCCGAATTGGCCGAGGTGATGACGAACAGCACGATGAGCACCAACATGGCGATACCCAGCAGGCCAGAAGCCGGCAACCCATCGAGCATGGTGAACAACCCGGCGCTCATTTCGCGGCTGACCGCCTCGCCCAGCCCGGCGCCGTCGAACAGCTCGAAATGCAGGGCAGTGCCGCCGAAGATGGCAAACCACAGCATGCTCAGCAGCACCGGCACGCCGATGACGCCAACCACGAACTCACGCACCGTGCGCCCGCGCGAAATGCGGGCGACGAAGCTGCCGACAAACGGCGCCCACGACAGCCCCCAGGCCCAGTAAAACAGAGTCCAGCGCTCGACCCAGTCATCACCGGTATAGGGCTCCATGACCAGGCTCATGCCGATAAGGTTGGAAAAGTAGTCGCCAATGCCGTTGGTCAACACGGCGGTAAGGAAGTCGGTGGGCCCGGCAAAGAACACGAACAGCAGCACCAGACCGGCCAGCAGCATGTTGGCGTCGCTGACGTAGCGGATACCGGCTTCCAGCGGCGTCAGCGAGGCGAGCAGGAAGATGAGCGCAATGCCGCCGAGAATGGCAAGCTGGCTTTCCAGCCCGAAGGCCACGCCGGCGACCGTGCCGAGCCCGCTGTTGATCTGGATGATGCCCAGGCCCATCGTCGTGGCCACGCCGAAAACGGTCGAGACCACCGCCAGCACGTTGATGGCATAGCCGGCGCTGCCGTCAACGCGATCGCCGAGCGCGGAGCGAAAAGTCTCGCTGATCAGCCCCGGGCGGCCGAGCCGGAAGCGGGCATAGGCAATCGCCAGGCCGACGATGCCGAAGTTGGCCCACTGATGAAAGCCCCAGTGAAAGAAGGAATACTGGATGGCCAGTTCGGCGGCCTCGGCGCTGCCCGCCCTGGCCATGCCCAGCGGTGGCGTGGTGAAGTGGCTTATCGGCTCGGCCACGCCCCAGAAGACCAGGCCCACGCCCATGCCGGCCGAAAAGATCATGCCCAGCCAGGTCAGGTAGGGAAACTCCGGGGCCTCACCGTCGGCACCGAGGCGGATGCGGCCGTAGGGGCTCAGGCCCACGCCGATGCAAAAAATCAGAAAGCCGGTGGTGGCGAACAGGTAGAGCCAGCCGAAATGCTCGGTGGTGAAAGCCAGCGCGGTATCGGCCCAGACCGTCAGCTCGGCGGGCATGCGCACGCCCAGAGCGACGAAGCCGAGCATGATCGCCAGCGACCAGATCAGGGTCCAGGGGGCACGCTGCAAGCGCCTGCGCAGATTCCAGGAAGACACGGTTCAGCGGCGCGGGCGGGCGGCTGGATTACTACCCTGTGCCATCAATCAGGCTCCGATTCGGGTCGCAGCCTTCATTGTAGGACTTTCCTGCCGGCCAGCAGGCCGCGATCCGGCGACGCCGGCTCAGCGCCTGGGAGAGCACCGAGGCGGCGCGCCAGGCCCGCAGCCGCCGGCGAGAAGAACAGCTGTGCGCTGCAGTGGAGGTCACCGGAGACGTGAACGAGATAGACGGCCCAGCCCGGCGGGCGACCCAGGCGCTCGAATTCCGCCCGCGCCTGCTCCTGAATTTCAGCAACTTCGACCTCGGCCAGCAGCGCATCGCCCAGGTCAAGCCGACGCCAGCTCTTGCGGGCGCTCATCATCTGCGCTCGCCGCGCCGGCCAGCGCCCGGAATTGCAAGCCAGCGCGAGCTGCGCCGGCAGTAGTCGAGATAGGCCGCGCCGAAATGCGCGCCGAGCGCGCGCTCCTCGGGCCGGATCTGAAAACGGGTCATCCAGGCAATAAAAACCACCGGGCCAAGCAGGGCCCAGGGCGCGGCCAGCCACACGGCCCAGGCCAGCAGCAACAGCAGCAGGGCCAGATACATGGGATTGCGGCTGTAGCCAAAAACACCGTCGGTTACCAGCGTGCTGGCGCCCTGCGGCCGGATCGGGCTAACCGTCGTGCGAGCGCGCCGAAAAGCGGCAACGGCGCTGGCCCCGATCCATGCCGCCGCCAGAAACAACGCCACAACCAGGGCGCCCGTGAGCAGCGGGGCGATAGAGAGCCGAAACGTCACGCGCGCCAGGCCCCACATGGCAAAGGCGACAAGCACGAACAACAGCGCTGGCGGCAGCTTGAGTTCCAGACGATTCATGCCGGGTATCTTCTGGGGCGAACAACAAAGACTGTCTGCATGGGAACGGCTGGGATGGAGGGGCTCCAGTGTACCCTGCTGCTGGCAACAATCGCGGCGGGGTACACTGGATTCAGTCTTCAAAAATGAGGTTTCCCAAGCCATGCAGGTCTGGATCAACGGTCAGCTTCTGCCCGAAGCCGAGGCAAGCGTTTCAGTTTTCGACTCCGGTTTCGTGCTGGGCGATGGCGTATGGGAAGGCGTGCGTGTCGTGGGCGGCCGTCCGGCCTTTCTCGGCGTGCATCTGGAGCGATTGGCCGAGGGCGCCAGCGCGCTGATGCTGGCGGGCTTGCCGAGCGAGGCGGAGTTGACGCAGGCGGTCAAGGCCGTCATCGAAGCCAATGAGCTGGTTGACGGTGCGCATCTGCGCATCATGCTCACCCGCGGCGTGCGGCGGGAACCGTATCAGGATCCGCGCCTGATTCACGGCGGGCCTACGCTGGTGATCATTCCCGGGCACCACCCGGTCAGCGACGACATTCTCGAGAAGGCGCAGAAGCTGTTCACCGTGCACGTCCGCCGCGGCGCACCGGACGTGCAGGACCCGCGCATCAACAGCCACAGCAAACTCAACTGCATTCTCGCCCGGATTCAGGCCAGCATGGCCGGGGCTGACGAAGGCCTGATGCTTGATCCCGACGGCTTCGTCGCGACCTGCAATTCCACCCATTTCTTCATCGTGCGTGACGGCGTGGTGATGACTTCCGACGGCCGCTATTGCCTGGGCGGAATCACGCGCGGCCACGTGCTCGAGCTGTGCCAGACTCACGCCATCCCGTGCAGCGAGAAGACGTTCAGCCTGACCGACGTGTACGCCGCCGACGAGGCGTTCACCACCGGCACGCTGGCAGGCCTTCGCCCGGTTGGCGAGGTGGACGGGCGCACCATCGGCACGGGCAGCCGCGGCCCGGTTACCGAACGCCTGCAGCGACTTTACGCCGATCTGCTTGCGGGCGAAGCGCGTGCCTGACACGGTTCGCATCGCCATGTGGTCCGGCCCGCGCAACATCTCGACGGCGATGATGCGCGCCTTCGAGAACCGGCCCGACTGCACGGTAGCCGACGAGCCGCTCTATGGTGCCTGGCTGAAGATGAGCGGCGAACCACACCCCATGCGCGAGGAAGTCATCGAGGCCATGAATACCGACTGGCGCTCGGTTACCGAAGATCTCACCGGCACGATACCCGGCAGCGCAGCGGTTTGGTATCAGAAGCACATGACCCATCACATCCTGCCCGAGATGATGGAAACCGACTGGCTGTCAAAGCTGGTCCACGTGTTTCTCATTCGCGACCCGCGCCACGTCGTTGCCTCCTATCTGGACAAACGCGACACGGTTTCTCCCGAGGACATCGGCGTACCGCAGCAGCAGCGCCTGCATGAATTCATCGTCGGCCGCATCGGGCAGGAGCCGCCGATCATCGACAGCGGCGAGTTCCTCACCGATCCCGAAGGTCATCTGCGCGCCCTGTGCCGAGAGCTGGACATTCCCTTCGTCAACGACATGCTTTCCTGGCCGGCAGGCCCGCGCGACAGCGACGGCATCTGGGCGCCACACTGGTACGGGAAAGTCCACGAGTCGACCGGATTCGGCCCGCCGCCCGCGGCCCCGCCGCAGCTGGAGGGGCGCGCCCGCCGCGTTGCCGACAGCTGCCTGCCCCTGTATAAGCAGCTGTTGAGTCGGCGCCTGCGGCCCTGAGGATCCCGCCGCAGCAACGACTTGTTCAAGCCGAGCGCTTCGCGATGCCTGGCATATTGCAGTCGCCATTTGCGTAATCATGGAACGCCCGTTACAAGCGCCCGCTGACTTGCGGCGCGAAGATTCACCAACCGTTCCAAGACGGAGACGCCTGATGAAACGAACGCTGATTGCCCTGTTGATGCTTGTCACGACCACCGCCGGCGCGGCCGAACAGAATCTGCTGTTCATTTTCGACGCCTCCGGCAGCATGTGGGCACAGATCGAGGGCACCGCCAGGATCACCATCGCCAAAGACGTGATGACCGACCTGGTCGAAGAGCTGCCGGACACCAGCCAGGTCGGCCTGATGGCCTACGGCCACCGCCGCAAGGGCGACTGCGACGATATCGAAACCCTGGTGCCGCTCGGGCCGCTGGATGCCGGCGCAATGATCGAGCATATCGAAGCGCTCAATCCCAAGGGCAAGACCCCGATCACCGCGGCGGTGGAACAGGCCGTCGAGCAGCTGCGCCAGATCGAGACATCGGCCAGCATCGTGCTGGTATCCGACGGGCTGGAGTCCTGCGGCGGGGACCCCTGTGACGCGGTCAGATCGGCCAGGCAATCCGGCGTGGACTTCCAGCTTCACGTGGTCGGCTTCGCCCTGGGCGACGCCGATACCGAACAGCTCGAATGCATGGCCGAGGCGGGCGGCGGGCGGTTCTTTACCGCCGCCGACGCCGATGAATTGACGCAGGCTCTGGAGACCGTCAGCGCGCCGGTCGAGCCGCAGCCGGAAACCACCGACGTCGTCTTCGAGGCCACCGATGGGGAGGACGGGCCGGTGATCACGCGCGGCCTGACCTGGACGCTGCGTCGTGCCGACAGCGACGAGGTGGTGATCGAGAACTTCGATGCCGCAACCCTGACGATGGCCGTCGAGCCCGGCGAATATGTCGCTGAAGTCGAGCGCAGCGGTGACGGCGCCACGGCCGAAAAGGCCGTCACGGTCGAGGCCGGCGAGCGCCAGCAGTTTTCCCTGCCGATCGTGGTCGAGCGACCCGAGGCCACGGTTTCGGTGCCTGAAGCCGCCGCGGCCGGCGCCACCATTGCGGTCAGCTGGACCGGCCCGGATGAACACAAGGACTACATTGCCGTGGTCGAGGCCGGCGGCGGCGTGCGAGACCATATCAACTACACCTATACCCGCGAAGGATCGCCGCTGAAGCTGACCATGCCGCCAGAGGCCGGCAACTACGAGATTCTCTACGTGCAGCGCCAGGGCCGGAAAGTGCTGGCGCGCGTGCCCATCAAGATCAACACTGAAGAGGAATGACGAACTTGTCTCAGCTCATGCACTGGATCCGCGGAAAGGCCGGGCACGCTTATCGAGCGGCGGCCACGGTCGCACTGATCAGCCTCGCCCCGGTGGTTCTGTTACTGCCCGGCTGCGCCACCCTGTCGGAAGGCGAATGCCTGACCGCCGACTGGTACCAGATCGGCCAGCAGGACGGTCGCCACGGGTTTCAGCGGGCGCGCTTTCACAAGCACCAGAAGGCCTGTGCCGAACATGGTGTGCGCCCCGACGAAAACGCCTACTACGCCGGCCGCCTGGCGGGGCTGGAAAGCTACTGCGCGCCATCGAGCGGTTTCCGCCGGGGCCGCGATGGCGACCGCTACACGGGCGTTTGCCCGCCCGATTGGGAGCCGGCCTTTCTGAGCGAGTTCCGCAAGGGCGAGGAGTTGTATGCGCTCGATCAGGAGATTCAGAGAGTCGAGCGCGAGATTGCCTCCAGGGAGGCACAGCTCGACGAGGAAGATACCGGTGACGAGCTGGCCGACCGGCTACGCAAGGAGCTGCGCGAGCTGCATCGGGACCTGCGTCACCTCAGCCGGGAACTGATCGCCCTGGAGCAGCGCTACCTTTCTCCGCGACACGCGTGGTGACCCGGCCGACCGCCGGGCCAACAGGCGTGCTTCAGGAAATATCCGGCCGCGGGGCCGACGAAGCGCCACCGCTTGCCCGACCATGAAGCAGATAGTAGCGAATCCCGCCAAGCAGGTGGAGCCCCAGCAGAATCGGCAGGAACCACAAGCCGTTATAGACGTGAACGAGCCCCATGAACCCCTGCACCGCTTCGCTCTGTCCGACCGGAATGCGAAAGCTGAACCAGCCGAAAACGTTGACGGCATGGCCGCCGAGGAAGATGGCCAGCGGCCCGGTCAGAACCTGAACGACCAGCGAAATCAGAATCAGGCGGTGCACCAGCCAGGCCAGCCAGCGCTCGCCGCCGGTCGGCCCGACGTTGGGCGGAAAGCCCTCGTAGAGGCGCCAGAACACGCGCCAGAGCACAAACAGCAGCACGAAGAACCCGACCGACACATGCATGCCCATCAAATAGCCGCGCACGTCCTTGCCCGGCGCGAAGGCCGCGGCAAAGCCGATCAGCAGCATGATCACGACCAGCACAGCCGTCAGCCAGTGGTTGATGATGGCAATGCCGGAATAGCGGTTGGTATCGGGCATGGGCTCTCCCTCCAGGGCTTGATATTGACCTGAACCTACCACAACGGCTTGGCTGACAACAATCGCCGCGACCGGCTGGCCGGGCTGAATCAGGATCCGCCGAGGCTGCCGGAGCGGGCGTCGATCACGGCCGCGCCGGCTTTTCCGGGTCCTTGGCCGGCCGTGTGCGCGGGAACCACCGGGAAGCCAGCGCGAACACGGCGCCGATGGCGGCCATGACCAAAAATGCGTCGACATGCCCGATGCGGCTTACCAGCACGCCGGAGGCGGGCGAACCCACGGCCTGCCCGACGGCAATTGCCAGAAACGGCACGACCGCAGCCAGGGGCGGGTTATGGCTCAGCACACGCACCCCCGTCATCAAGTGGATGCCGGTGAGCGTCATGTAGGCCAGCCCGAACAGGCCGGCCGAAGCAAGCGCGGTACCGACCGCGCCCGGGGCAAGCGCGAGCAACAGCAGCGACAGCGACAAGGCGGCGAACGCCAGGCCCTGAATCAGCGCAACGCCGAAGCGGTCGGCCAGGTCGCTGGCGACCGCGCCGCCCAGACCGAACACGCCAAGCACCAGCCACAGCCAGCCCGCTATCTCCGGATTGCGGCTGCCGGCGACAACGACCAGGTCGGGCGCGAACACCCAGTAGGCGGAACTGACCAGGCCCAGGCCGAACAACGACAGGCGCCGGGCGCAAACCCGCGAGTCAAGCGAGGAGGGAAGGGGTCGGCCCTGACCGCGATACAGCCGCGAGGCCGTTGGCACCTGGCGCCAGGCCGCGACCGCGCACAACAGGGCCGCGGCGGCGAATACCAGGTAGGCTGCACGCCAGCGATCGGGCAGCAGCACCGCCGTGGGCACCGATATCGCGATACCGATGCTGGTGCCGGCATTCATCACCGCGCTGACCCGGCCGTGCATGAACGGCCTGACCGCCGTCTCCATTCCGGCGGCCAGCGCGGGCATCATCAAACCGGTGCAGATACCGCAGGCGAACACGCCAGCACCCAGAGACCAGGCGCCGCCGGCCGTGGCGATGACCGACAACCCACAGAGTCCGAACAGACTGGCGAGGCAGGCCGTGGTGCGCGCACCGAGGCGATTCGAGATGGCGACGGCAAACAGGCTGGCGATCGAGAAACTCACGAACGCCATCGACCCCACCACGCCCATGATGTCGGGTGAAATGCCGAGATCTTCGCGAATCGCCGGAACATAGAGCCCGAAGGCAAAGCGAGCCAGCCCGTAGCTCATGGCGATCAGCGCCGTTCCGGCGGCAGCGTAGCTCGTGGCGCTGACCGATCGTAATGTCAAAACCGCGCCGCGGCTTCAGGGCGCTCGATGAACGCTGGCCTGCCCGCGCCGGTGCGTGAAGACACCCGGCATGCTCATGCCGTCGCCAGTTCCGCGCGGGCCCGGCCGATAACGCGGACCGCCGACCTGATCAGGTACAACACCAGCAGCGAGGCCACCAGGATGTCGGGCCACGCCATACCGGTCGCCCACACCGCTCCGGCGGCCACGAACACCGAGAGATTGGCGACGATATCGTTGCGCGAGCACTCCCACACCGAACTCATGTTGATGTCGTCGGCGCGGTGCTGCCACAGCAGATACAGGCAGGTGCCGTTGGCCGCCAGCGCGAGCAGGCTGAAGATGCCCATCAGCTCGAAGACCGGCGTCGCCGGCATCACCAGCAGCCGATACGCGATCTGGGCGGCCACGGCAGCGGCGGCCAGCAGGATCAAGACACCCTTGAGCAGCGCCACCCGGGCCTTGGTGCGAGTGCTGCGGGCAACGGCGTAGAGGCTGATCGCGTAGGTAAAGGCATCGCCCAGGTTGTCCAGGCTGTCGGCCAGCAGCGCGCTCGAGCGCGCAAACAGGGCCGCGGCCACGATGACGACAAACATCACCGCGTTGATCACGAGAACGACGTTCAGCGTGCCGCGCTGACGCTGGCGCAGCGCATCGATCGAACCGTCATGTCCGCAGCATCCGCCCATTATCCTCTCGCCAACCGGTTGCAGAAACGAGGTGGTAATTCGACCGACAGCATTGCCTTTCAGGCGTTCCCCGTGGTCTTCGAAAACAGGTTGATGACAGCCACGCCGATGACGATCAGCGCCATGCCGACAATGGCCGGCGGATCGAGCGCCTGGCCAAAGAAGGCGTAGCCGGCCAGCGCGATCAAGGCCACGCCAACGCCGGCCCAGATGGCGTAGGCAACACCGACCGGCAGCGTCTTGAGGGCCAGCCCGAGAAAGAAGAAGGCGACGGCATACGATACGGCCACGACCAGCGACGGCCCGATCCGGGTGAAGCCCTCGGCGCTCTTGAGAAAGGTAGTGCCGACAACTTCAGCGACTATCGCAATCGACAGATAGAGCCAGTGAGGCATCGGGTCTTCTCTTCATGCTCATGAACGCGCTGGCCGCGCCCCATCAGGCAATGATCTTCAGTGCCAGCCAAGGCGCAAAGTTGAACGCGAATATCGCGATCTTGTAGAGCGCGAGGTAGTAGAAATAAGCGCGGCCCACATCCTTGCCGTCGAGCCCGAACAGGGCCGAATGAATACGCGCCAGAGGCCTGCGCAAGGTGATCAGAAGCAGGGCCGACAGAGTCAGGACGATCAGGTTGATCACCAGCGACCAGCCGAGCAGCGCGCTCAGTGTCTGCAGTGAAATCATGGCCTCCTCCAATGGCATGCGGTCGGTCAGTCCGACAGGTAGTACTCGATGGTCGAGACCACCCGCACCTTCTTGATGTGCGGCGTGGTCGAGTCACGATCGTTGATCGAGAACTGGCCCTGGCGGGCGCGTTTGATCTTGCCCAGCCGGCTGTTGGAATCCTCGGCGAACTTCTCGGCCACCGAGCGCGCCTTCTTGGTCGCCTCTTCGACCATTTCGGGCTTGATGTCGTTGAGCCGGGTATACAGGAACATGCCGGAACGCTGCCCGGCGTACTGATCGCCGGCCACCACCACGCCGCGCTTGCCCAGCTCGAGCACGTTGGCCATCGCCTCGCGCACCGCCTCGACCTGCTCGGAGTGCACCGTCACGGTGCCGCTGCCGCTGTAGCGAAACTTCACGCTCGACTGATCGCCCCACTGCTGGGCGTATACATCAGTCACGTTCGGCGGCGAGGGGATGATTTCCTCATCGGAAATGCCGTAGCGCTTCAGGAAGTCCCGGATGATGGCGGACTTGTCCTCGATGGTCTGATAGACCTCGTCGAGATCGTTGCTGGCCACCTGAAAAGTCAGCGGCCAGGCGGCGATATTGGCCGTCACCTCACGCTCCGACAGGCCCTTGACGGTCACCGTGCGCTCCATGGCCTTGACCGACAGGGCCGCGTTCCCGGCCACATAACCCAGCAAAGTCAGGCCGACCACCAGACAGATTCCAAGGATCAGTGATCCCGAACGAACGTGATTCGACATCGCGTCACTCCCGGTCAATGCAAATCCTGATCAGCCCTGCAGGCTGCCCGAGCGCTTGTTCAGGGCCCGGATGGCCAGCGCCAGCATCACATACGCCCAGCCGTGAAAGATGAGCTCGATGGCCACCAGCAGGCCGATCAGCCACAGCGCCGATGCCGGCCACTGAAACAGGATCAGGCCACCGAGCACCAGCGACGCCAGACCGGCAAGCGCAATCCAGCCCCAGGCCGCAGCGCTGCCGCGCAGCTGAAAACCCATCAACAGCCGCAACACGCCGATGACGACAAACGCACCGCCCAGAAAGGCGGTGAGCACCAGCGAGCCGGCCACAGGCTCAGTCACCAGCATGAAGCCGGCGGCAAGATAGAGCAGGGCGATCAGCACGTGCAGCAGAATGCTCTTCCAGCCCCGGCACCTGAAGGCATCAACAAGCTGAAAGGCGCCGCCGACCAGCAGCAGCGCGCCGAAGAACAGGACGGTGACGATCGTCATGGCCACGCTCATGCCCAGGGCAATCACGCCCAGGACGAGAAACAGGATACCCAGGGCCAGCAGCCAGCCCCAGCTGTGGCGTCGCTGGCCAAATACGGTCCTGATCTCCTCGGCTGAACCGGAGAACCGTTCCTGCGATGCGGGTGTCGTCATGGCTTGCTCCTGATGGCTCGGCACGCCTACAGCAGTGCCGGAAGTGGCGCATTGCGCCGTTGTGGCCGCACGCCGTCGACAATCCAGGCAGCGCGGCCAGCACCTGAACCGGTTTTACCAATGAAGTCGTCGGTTCAAGTGTACCAGCCCCGATCGGCGGCCGGCCCGCCGGGCCTGTCAGTCAGGCACCTTGACCACGACCTTGCCCCGGGCATGCCGGGTTTCGGTTTTTGCCAGGGCATCGAGCGCCTCGTCGAACGGATACACCTTCTCGATTTCGACGCGGATCTGCCCGCGCGCAACGGCGTCCACCAGCGCGCGAGGCCGCGCATGCACTCCAAACGCCTTGACCTCGATGCGCACTTCATCATCGCTGATCTCGGGGATCGGCACGTCGGCCGGCCGTACTGTCTGGTGCTTCGCCTCCACTCTGATAAATGCTTTCATGGCTACTCCCGGGCTGATGCCGTCTCGCTGAACATCGCTCGCGCGTCTCACTCGGCTGGCGTTACACTGGATGGATGACCGAGAAAACAGCTCTGATTACCGGCGCCACCGCCGGATTCGGTGCCGCCATGGTGGCACGTTTTGCCAACAACGGCTGGCGCGTGGTTGCCTGCGGGCGCCGGGCCGATCGGCTGGCCGAACAGGTCCAGCGTTTCGGTGCCGAAAGGGTTCATGCCGCCGCCTTCGACATTCGCAACGCCCGCGAAATGAACGATGCCCTGGCTGCTCTGCCCGCCGGCTTTTCCGACATCGACCTGCTGGTCAACAACGCCGGCCTGGCGCTGGGCACCAACCCGGCGCAAGACTGTGATCCGGACCAGTGGCGGCAGATGATCGACACCAACGTCACCGCGCTGGTGACGCTGACCCACGCCCTGCTGCCCGGGCTGATCGAGCGCCGCGGCGCGATCGTCAACGTCAGCTCCATCGCCGGCACTCATCCCTATCCGGGCGGCAACGTCTACGGCGCCACCAAGGCTTTCGTGTCCCAGTTCTCGCAGAACCTGCGCGTGGACCTGCACGGCACCGGCGTGCGGGTGACCAACGTCGAGCCGGGCCTGGCCGAAACCGAGTTCACCCTGGTGCGCACCGGTGGCGATCAGGCCGCGTCCGAAGCGCTGTATGCCGGCGCCCACCCGATCACCGCCGCCGACATCGCCGAGACCGTCTGGTGGATCGCCAATCTGCCCGCGCACCTCAACGTCAACCGCATCGAGATCATGCCCACCAGCCAGAGCCCGGCGGGGCTGCAGATCTACCGCGAGAACGCGCCTGACTGATTGCTCCCGGGGCCCGTGGTCCGGCCCGAGCGCGCGTCAGCGCAGCTGATCCTCGGGCAGCGCATAGGCAATCACGGCGTCGCCGAGCCGGGTGCCGACATAGCCGTGACCGCCGGCCACGACCACCAGATACTGGCGCCCGTCGCGCCCCAGATAGCTTGCCGGCGTGGACTGACCGCCCGCGGGCAGGCGCGATCGCCACAGCACCTCGCCGCTGCGCAGATCATACGCGCGCACGTAGTAGTCGACCGTTGCCGACAGGAAGGCAACGCCGCCGGCGGTGGTGATCGGGCCGCCGATGCCGGGCACGCCGGTTTCAAACGGCAGCGGAAACGGCGCCATGTCACGCACCGTGCCGTTGACGTGCCGGTAGACGGTCTCGCCGCTGTCGAGATCCACCGCCGCGATATAGCCCCAGGGCGGCGCCTGGCAGGGCAGGCCGAGCGCCGACATGAACGGTTTCAGCACCGCGGCGTAGGGCGCGCCGAAGTTTTCGTTGCCCATCGGATAACCGGGGGCGGAAACAACCTGCTCGAGCGAATCGGGCCGCGGCACCAGCGTCGAGACAAAGCCCAGATACACCGGCATCGCGAACATGATTCGCCGTTCGGGATCCACCGCGACGCTGCCCCAGTTGAAGATGCCGAAGCTGCCCGGATGGGTCAGCGTGCCGGCCAGGCTCGGCGGGGTGAAGCGGCCCTGATAGTTCAGCTTTGCAAGGCGGATGCGGCACAGCATCTGATCGTGGGCGACAGACCCCACATGTCCGCACCGGTGACCGGCTCGGGCGCAAACGAGATTTTCGACACCGGCTGGGTCGGGGCCGGACGCTCACCGGGCACGGCCTGTTGGGAAACGGGCACTTCCTCGACTGGATGCACCGGCTCGCCGCTGCGTCGATCGAGCACGAAGATTTCGCCCTGCTTGGTTGCCTGAACCAGCGCCGGGACGACCTCGCCATCGACCGTGAGATCGATCAGCGCGGGCGCGGCCGGAACGTCATAGTCCCAGAGATCGTGATGGACGGTCTGGAACGACCACGCCACGGCGCCGGTGGCTGTCAACCCAAAGTAGAAATGTCCCCTTTTCTGCCGCTGTTGAATTTTGAGTGGGTATCATCGCCTCGGAACCCTGTTTGGAGCCGGAGTGATGAGCGCCCAGATTTTCGAAGCCGCCCTTGGCCTGACGCCGCCGTGGTTCATTGCTGACCTGGAATTTGACGAGGCCGCGAGGACGCTGACCATTCAGGTCGATTTCCGGCGCGGCAGTCGTTTCCAGATTGCTGATTTCGAAGGGGAACACCCAGTTCATGACACCGTCACCAAGCGCTACCGGCATCTCAACTTCTTCCAGCACGAGTGCTTTCTGGAAGTGCGCGTGCCACGCGTCAAGCTGCCTGACGGGTCGGTGCGGCAGGTCCAGCCCGACTGGGCCGGGAAGCTGTCGGGGTTCACGCTGCTGTTCGAGGCCCTGGTGTTGATGCTCGCTCAGCAGATGCCGTTCCGGGCGGTGGCCCGCATTGTGGGCTTGAGTCCGCACCGCGTCATGGCGATCTGCGAGCGCTATGTGGAGCTGGCGAGAGCCGAGGCCGATCTGTCCCAGGTTCGTAGCCTGGCGATCGACGAGACCTCCCGAGCCCGTGGACACGACTACCTGACCCTGGCGGCCGATGCCGAGCGACGTGCGGTCATTTTTGTCACCGAGGGGCGCGGCTCGGAAACGGTTGCCGAGCTGGCTGACGAACTGACAGCCCATGGCGGGGACCCGAATGCTGTCGACAGCTGCAGCATCGACATGTCGCCGGCCTTCATCCGAGGCGTCACGGACCACCTGCCCAAAGCCGGGATCACGTTCGACAAATTCCATGTCATCGCCAAGGCCTCCGAGGCCGTCGATCGGATGCGGCGGCTCGAGCAGAAAGCCGATCCGGCTCTGAAAGGTATGCGATGGAAGCTGCTGAGATCCCCCAAGGGGCTTAGCCGAGGCGCTCGGCAGGAGCTCCAGACCCTGGTCGCTCGGCTGACGACACTCAGGACGGCACGTGCCTGGCAGTACCGCGAGCAGTTGCGCGCCATCCTGCAGCGAAAGCAGGTCAACGTGGTCCGTCAGATGCTCCACCAGTGGTGTACGAACATCATGCGCTCCAAGGTCGAGCCGATGAAGGCTGTTGCCAAGATGATAAGGCGACACCTCGATGGCATCGTCGCCTGGGTGAAAACACGCCAGACCAATGGCTTCCTGGAAGCGATCAACGGACTCTTCCAAGCTGCGAAACGAAAAGCCCGAGGCTACACGCGACTGAGTACCGCCCGGACGGTGATCTTCCTGCTGGCGGGGAAGTTCGACTTCGGACGCATCAATCCGCATGTGTATGCTTAACCCTCTTGGAATTCAACAGACCCTCATACTTGAACTGGACGGTGGTTAGATCCCAGCCTTCCTCCTGGCGGTGAGCGACTGCCTTGGATACAAATTCCTGACCAGCCTGAACCACTGACGAAAAGTGTTCGCCAGGGACGAAAAGGTCGATGTCATTCAGGTCACGCTCAGAGCCATATCCCTTTGCAGCGAGTCCCCCACAGATTAGAAAAGGGATATTCCTGTCGCTCAGTAACCCCACGATCCATTGGGCTGCCGAATGATGCACGTTTCCTCCTTTTGCGCATAACACTGAGCGCACCGGTGACTTTGACGTAGCGAAGCGGAGACAAAGGCATCCGAGTGCCGCGCCTGGTTATGTTTGATATTCGATTTCTACGGCCGACTCGTCTCCACAATGAATGAAGAGTTCCCCTTTCGCTGAATTTGAAGATGAAAACTGGAACCAACCACGGCCAGATTTTTCACGACCATCATCATTTCCAGACCAAGAAAACTCGACTCGCCCTCCATCATCTGGAATGCGGTAGTCGATTTGGCCCTCAACTGCTCCGAATACAAAAAAGCCGAGGCCATCTTCATCGAACTGGAAGTATCCGGGCTCAATAAGGTCAACAAAGTCTTGATCCCACATTTCCATCCACTTAATTCGCCAGCGTCCAACGACTTTGCTCAAACTACCTCCTTAAAACATAACGCTTGAATTAAGCCGCGCCGCAAAGCGGGGTCGGCTTGAATAAATTGTTAGGCCGCATCTCCGTTACAGGCTAGCGCCGAAGAACGTTGCTGCGTCAGCAGCTATGCGACCATGCAATTCGCCCCGATCAATCTCGTTTTGGTCTTTACAAATGGTGCTCAGAAAAATTCTGCCCCGGAAATTGCATGAAGCAAGAAAAGAATAGTGACCTACATCGGGAATGGTGACAGGCACAGCATCCGGAATTCCCTCTCTGACCGCATTGAGCGTTTCCGATAGTAAGTATCCCCCGGCAAAGCCGGGGGCTTTAATTGTGAGCCGCTCAAAGCGGCCTGTGACGGAGCTTGCGCTCCTTGAGCCCCCTAAAGGGGGCGGCTACATCAAGTTTAGCTGATCCAGTCGGCGGTCCTCGGCCTC
>NZ_JBJNIP010000097.1:0-316 GCF_056324165.1 Wenzhouxiangella sp. YN9 | reverse complement strand
CGAACAGATGCTTTGGGCAGAATTTGCCCCAAGTCTGATTCATCAGCAAGTTTATTGACTGGTTCAGAATTGAGATAGTAACCATCAATTGGGGCCTTAATAAGAATGACGTCAACGTCAGGTGATGAATGGATAAGCTCACTGAAATGCTGATAATGGCCAAATTCATCTCTGCTTCTGAAATAATTCTCTGATATGACTGCCCATTTATCATTGCTGATACTTTTTTCATTGAACAGTTTTAAATTTGAATCGTAGCGTTTCTTGGCTAGGCTGAATAGTGATTTGGCTGAATCATATTTTTCTAAAAAGTGAT
>NZ_JBJNIP010000096.1:0-352 GCF_056324165.1 Wenzhouxiangella sp. YN9 | reverse complement strand
GCATCGTCCTCGCTGGCGCTCGGGTCGAACCCTCGGTACGGGGTTACCGTACACTCGCTTTCCAGGCGAGCCCATTCGACCGCTCTGGCACCTCTCCTAAAACTCCAATTGTTCCAGCCAATTCAACCGCCTCGCGGCGGGGGGGGGCGGGCGGGGGGGCGCGGGGGGGGGGGGGTTGGGGGCGGGGGCGGCCGGGCCGCCCCGCGGCCGGGGGGGGGGGGGGGGCCCCCCCCGCCCGGCCCCCCTTCACCCCCCCCGGGCGCGCGCCCGGCGCGCCCCCCCCGCCGCGAGGCGGTTGAATTGGCTGGAACAATTGGAGTTTTAGGAGAGGTGTCGTGTAGGGAAAGAGTGT
>NZ_JBJNIP010000095.1:0-343 GCF_056324165.1 Wenzhouxiangella sp. YN9 | reverse complement strand
TCGGGGCTACTCCCGCCGCGGACGCCGTCCCGGGTATGCTCACTGGTGCCTGGAGTTCTTACGGCTGCTGTTCCTCGTCCGTCGCGGTTGTAACCGCAACCTACGCGGCGCCTATCCGGCGCCGTCCGGGCAACGACATGGGTAGGTCGGGGCTACGTCCCCGACGGACGACGTGGCGGGTCTGGACACACGTCGCTGACCCCGGTACCGATCCGGAGCCTCGTCCGTCGCGGATGTAACCGCAAACTGCGCGGCGCCTATCCGGCGCCGTCCGGGCAGCGACAGCGCGAGGTCGGCGGAACCTCGCCGCCGGACACCCCGGACCAGAGCGTCACACCAGGCT
>NZ_JBJNIP010000094.1:0-346 GCF_056324165.1 Wenzhouxiangella sp. YN9 | reverse complement strand
AGAAGTCATGCGTAATTTCTTCGCTGACTTGGTCACCAAAAATGACAAGGCCACCAGCGACATGCCGTGCTTACCTAATAAGGCGCCCATCAAAACATCGAGCAACAAACCATAAGCAAACGCCACGTACATCACGCGACTGTTGGCTGCATTCAAGGACCAATAGGCAATCATCATCGCTGCCCAATGGGGTTGTAACAATGCCAGTGTTGGCGACCATGGCAAGAGGGTCAATAACACCCCTCCTAGCATCGATAAGTGCATAAATGTCGTGTTGTTGCTGGACCTCTTAGCCATCATTGTTGCCTTCTGAGTTGGTTTGATTGGCTGTGGTTGATGCTGTTCC
>NZ_JBJNIP010000093.1:0-515 GCF_056324165.1 Wenzhouxiangella sp. YN9 | reverse complement strand
CGGGACCGTCGGAAGATCGCACACCGGTCGAGCAACGCTCGGCGGTGCGCTGGGCGAAGCGCCTCAAGCGGGTCTTTCAGATTGATGTGGAGACCTGCCCGAGTTGCGGGGGCACGGTCCAGATCATCGCCTGTATCGAAGACCCGCCGGTGATCGAGCGGATATTGAATCACCTGGCCAGCAAGGATCTGCCCGGCCTGTGGACGGAAAGTCGTGCGCCGCCTGTCCGCGTGCATCGCGCCGGCAGGCCGGCCGAGCGTCCCGGCTTGCATCACTGAAACGCAGGAAACCAATTCCAGGCCGCGTTCCATTCGGGCGCGGCCCGGCGGCGCTCGTGCCGGATAGGCCCACGCCGGCAAAAACGGGGCTATAGGGGCTGCTCGATTGGCTCCGACAGTTAGGAATCGGACGGAATTCGGCGTGCAGGGGACTTTGGTAAGGGTCCGGTGCCGGCCTGGTACGGCTCCGGATACCGTTGGAAATCAGGAAATAGGGCGCTTATACTTCCTATACGC
>NZ_JBJNIP010000092.1:0-439 GCF_056324165.1 Wenzhouxiangella sp. YN9 | reverse complement strand
CCATGGCAGGCTTTTTTCGTTTTTGGCTGTGGGACAGGGAGCGATGTGCAGGCCGCGAAGATTACGGAGAAACCCCTAGCGGAGCGACGGGCAAGCCGCCTAAGCGGGCGCAGTCAACCGAGCGGCTAAGACGCGAGCTCGCTGGTTCGGTGCGACCGCCCGAAGGGCAAGCGGCTTACGGCCGCGCAGCAACCCCGTTTGCCAAGACGCGCCACTGATACCGGCACGCAGCCCCTGGCGGGGTTTTTTGGTTTTTGGCTGGGGGAGTGGGAACGAGGTGCAGGCCGCGAAGCGGCCGGAGCAACCCGTAGCGGAGCGAAGGGCAAGCCCGCGCAGCGGGCGCAGTCAACCGAGCGGCGAAGCCGCGAGCCCTGGCCGGCATGCTTTGTATGTGGCTGGGAAAAGTGGTTCAGGACGATAATACCTGACACGTTTCTGT